>CBFHVP010000014.1:0-28692 GCA_965659315.1 uncultured Porticoccaceae bacterium
TCAGCATCGTAATCAAGCATCATACGTGCGGCGAATCTATCGTCTTCACCATTTCTCTCGCCGGGGCGAGAAAAGCTTTTCTGCCACCCTTTGTTGGATTTATCTGATTTAACGGCAACGCGAGCGGCCCATGTATCACTGAGTGGGCCACTAACAAAGCCTTCGATACCATACTTTTCATAATTACCATATTGAACTGTGATACCAGACTCAAAATCGCTCGTTGGTCGTTTGGTAATAAAGTTCACCGCACCACCAGTGGTATTACGTCCGTAGATCGTTCCCTGCGGCCCTTTCAGAACCTCGACACGCTCAAGGTCATAAGATAAACCATGGCTCATATACGGATAGGGGAAAGAGGCCTCATCAACATAGACACCGACTGGTGATGTAGAGGATAGATTTGGCGAGTTATAGCCAATACCTCGCAAGGTATAAATTGTCGTGCCTAAGTCTGATTTTGCTGCGGTAAAGCCAGGCACTAAACCTGCAAGATCTCGGGTGTCTGATACGCCCAAAGTTTTAAGATTATCCCCAGAGAACGCTGAAATCGCCATGCCGATATCGCTGGCGTTCTGCTCACGCTTCTGTGCCGTCACTACAATTTCCTCAAGAGGCGATTGCGCCAACGCAGCACCTGAACCTAGGGCCATTACAGTGCTACTAACTGCAACCCCAACCCATTGAGTGAATGTATTTTTTGGTCTCATTTTGTATCTCCCCAAAAGTTTAATTATTGATTAGTTTTATTTTATTATCTTTGTTATGTTAACAATATTTATATTATATTAGGTATAATAAAAAAGCAATTATATGCCGGTACGCCACATCGACCCGACTGTCTGGCGCGTCGTGCATCGAAGAGTTCCTAGACCAAAAAAATAACTTCTCACCTCTTTGGCTATGTACTTTTCTGATTCCTAGGTAACAACACACCGTTCTGACTATATTCCAAGTCCACATGATAGAATTGACAAAAACAGACATTTAATAAACTATTGCAGACATATTTTGGTAAGAGGGCGGAGTATGTCGCGCTTCGAAAACCAGTCAGATTGGGGTATTGATGCCGAGTGGTTGGTACAGGAACTGCTGGATCGTGATATCTCAATTGAGCAGATGTCAGAGCCTCTGTCGTCCAAGTACAGGCTTAAGCAAGGCAACTATCGCTATCTGCCAATAGATGATTATGTGGCGCTTTTGGGGTGGGCCGCTAAGTATCTGGATTGTCCTCACCTTGGACTTGAGTTGGCGGCAAATCTGCATCAATCAGCGATCGGTATCTATGGTTATCTCGTTGGCAATTCACCCACCCTCGGCGCACTACTCAGTGCCGCTGAACATTATCAGTCAATCTTTATGCGGGGAATGGAATGGCGCATGAGAGAGGTGGGGACAATGTGCGAGATTCAATGGCGTATTTTCCGGCCCTATTGCGAAGGTACGCGACAAGATATTGAACTTACTTTAGCTTTTTTAGTTCAAATTTTGCGCCGCAAAACCGGTAATCATTTAACGGTAGAAAAGGCTGGGTTTACACACCCGTTTGTAGAGCCGCTACAGCCCTATACTGATGCTTTTGGGTGTGAGGTACTATTTGAGCAGGCCACGAATAGTGTGCTGATCGACCGGAGCTATCTTAACTTGCCGCTCAATGATGTGGACCCAAAATTGCTGCGTGTCCTTAAACAACAAGCAGATACGCTTCTGGCAAAGTGGAAATCCGAGTCTAGTTTAGTTGATAAAGCCAGATTTCTGATTGCAACATCACTTGAAGATGACAGTGGGGGTGTTGAGAGGCTCAGCCAGCAACTGAATATTACGAGCCGCACGCTGAATCGTTGGTTTACTCGCGCCGGAACCAATTATAAGAGCCTGCGAGAAGAGGTGCTTCTTGAAGCTGCACAGCAGGCATTGATTTACTCCAATGCCAGCATCACCCTGATCGCAGGTAAGCTGGGTTATTCAGAGTCCAGTGCCTTTGTGCGCGCCTTTAAGCGATTGACTGGCTATACCCCAAATGGCTATCGCAAGACCTTCGCCACTACCAGCGATGATGCGAGTTTAAATGGCGGTATTGATACCTTGCTCAGTCATGAGCTCGAGTAGTTTCCGTCGTACCTCGGCAACTCTTACCAGAGGCTTCTGGCGCAATTGACCCACTTCACTGGCTGTGTATGGCACAAAATCATCGGGCACTTGCGCGGGACTAAACTTTTGTAACATCCAATTGGTTACCTGAGCGAGCTCTTTATCTGATAAAGAAGACTGTGCTGCCCCTGGCACTTGAATTAAGAATTTACGCCCGCCGTCCACCATTAAAAAGTTTCCTAGCATACCGACAAAACTTGGCACTCGGTCGGCAACGCCTGCACCAGAGGGGGTATGACAGCCCTGACATTGAAGCATATAGCTAACCTCAGCTGATCGCGTTTCAGCATTTGCCGATACCGCAACCAGCAATATAGAAAAAGCTATTAATGCGCTGCGGATATTATTCATCGATGCCCAAAATAATCGCGGTAGAGCAGTTATAGGCGATATCTGCTGAGCTACCAGTGCACCAGTTTATATTGTTCGATGTTGCAGGTAGATAGGCTGGGGTATCTCCCTCGTTGCGATTACACATGCAGCGACCACAGGGGCTGTTTCCGCAGCAATCATTGTAGGAGATAATGTAATCTTTGCCATCACTGGGGTTGCGGCAGGTGCCCAGCCAGGTGACGGGTGACATAATTGTTCCAGGCGGACAGGTATTGACCTTGCCACCGCAACAGGCGCAAAGGAAACCATCAATTGCACAGTAGCGCCAATAATCACAGTTCTGCGGATCACCGGGGTCGGCATCGCTAGCAGGATCAGCCTGTGCCGAATTGCGCCAAACGGGCAATAATGGGTATGCACCGGCGCCAACTAGCAAACTGCCAATACCGCGAATCACACTGCGTCGCGATGTCATCCGTGCCGCTTGGCGTGTTCGCTTTTCGAGCCATAAATCCAGCCAATTCTTATTCATTCTCAGGTCCTATTTTTGACTAGTGATGTTGTTGGGTTGCAAATTCCTGTACCGTGGCAACACCTAACTGCTTAGCTTGAATAAAGCTTTCTAGGTGTTCACGGTTATTGACCAGACCATGTGTAATAAGGGTGCCTTGTTCATCAATTAGGACACCGTAAGGCAATTTGCCAATTTCGTAGCCGCGCCCTAGCTGACTGGACAGTACGTAATCAAACTTTTCCAATCCCGCTTGAGCGACGAAGGCCTTGTGCTCGTCGATGTCACCATCGCTAGCTAATACTATGGATAACCAGTCGGCCTCTTCGCCCTGTAGCTGTTTCAAAATGGGCAGTAATGTTTTACATACTGGACAGGTATCGGAGAGGAAGAACAATAGGGTCGAGCGCTTATCGGCGCTCACACCACCAATATGCACCTTATTGTCGGTCAGAGATTGCAATGCAAACTCAGGTGCTGCTTCACCGGTTTTAATGCCTTGTTTACTGATCGATAGGGCACCAGCCGGTGCAATACGCTCATGTAATAATCCGATCTGACGGATTAGCGCAAACACCACCAGAGTAAGAGCAATAACTGCAGCCCAAAGCAGAATCATTGATATGCTCATCAGTGTCATTACTCAACCTCCATCGCGGCAGATCTTAGATTTGAAATTGCCTGTAACATCATCCCTGACAGACCAATGACAAAACAGAAAGCGCTTATCAACAGAATGTCGCCAACACTGAGCAGGCGTGTGACCACAGGTAGCAGTAGTATTAGCGACAGGCAGGCAAGGACCATATTTCTTGTAACTAACCGCCAGCTTATGGTTTGCGAGCCGCCAAAGTGACAGCCACAGTCAATATGAATGCGGCCGCGCAAAAGATTTAGCGCCATAGCCATAGCGTAAATAGACAACAGTGCTGCGCTTGCCAATCCTCCCTCAATTTGTGTCGCAGGCAGGAGTAGCAGCACAGCCACAAGCATCTCCACACAGGGCAATATCATCGCCATGCTGGGTGCCACTGATTGAGGGAGCAGATGATAGGCGGCAAACAACTGGGCAAATTCCTGTGATGCTTGCAACTTATTGATCGCTGCTCGGCACCAGAGCAGCGCTAAAATAATACTGATGGTCCAATAAAACACTGGGTCAATCATTGGACTCTGCCTTTACTGTCGCTGGCCAGACCTGTATGTAGCTAGGGTAATTGCCAATTTCATCAATGCTTCGTAAAAACTCGCCTGAATTTAATTCATACACATCCAACACCAATTTCAAGTGCTTTTCTAGCGACTTTTCGCCCTCCATAAGATACACATACATCTGAAATAGGAATGGCAAATTAAAGTTGGCCGCGATGCTATACAACTGCGCCTGACTGTCTTGACTGACGGCGATGGAGATCGCCATGCGTTCGAGTTCAATTTCATTAACGCGGTTACCGCTGGCAAGATCATACACCCAAATATGAGTACCGAGATCTTCGAAACTTTCTGGCGGTCCCTGATGGACCAGTACATAGGCTTGTTGGCTTTGCTGATGTACTGCTAGGTGCTGAAGGCCACTGATACGCCAATCTTCCTCGCGCTCTTTGTCATTAAATAATGACCAGGGCTCACTCGCGATGAGTTGTTTTCCATCAGTTAAAAAACTGTGAAAAAAGCCCTTTTGAGAAATAAAATGCCAGCGCTTGCCATCTTGCACGCCGGAGACTGACAGTGGGTCTGCTAAGGCATTAAATAATGTATCCGTTCTCTGAAGTGATGAGAGCTGCCCTTGATCATCCAGAGTGACTTGCAAAAAGGTGCCATCACCGCAAATACTAAGGAAGCTTCGGTCACCTGTCGGATAGATATTAAAGCAACCAGATATATCTATTTCTGTGACAAAACGACGTGCCACCAAATCAATAACTGAAACCGAGGTTGCCGGTGTGTGGTTTAGCACGACCAGAAAATTGTCATCTGCCGTTATCAGACTTGTGCCTTGCATCTTCACCGGCGTAAAGCGTTTCGGTGGAATACTTACCTCTCCTTGAAACTCGAGAGTATCGCCATCGTAGAAGCTGACCACATCGATCCTCTCTCCTCGTGTACTCCGGCTAAAATGAGTTTCAGGAGAAACCAGTATATTCTCGGTACGCGGCAAGTTAACGCCGGAATACCAGTAGCCGGTGGAGAACATTCCAAGGTAGTCGCCAGTATCAGTATCGATAATATGGACTCGCCCATCCGTTGCCGCTGGAATTGAAAAGTCAGATACTGTCACAACGTGCCGGTCTGCTCGATTTTTGAGTTGTTCAACAATAAATAATGGGTCGGGTTCTAGATTTGCATAAACTAGACTGGAGCAGGATACGAGCGCTAGCAGAGGGGCGCGCAAAGCATTCAATAGGGACATAATCCGTTCACTCAGAAGATACTTAATTGCATAGAGATTATGCGATTATGGCGCTCAGGAATTTACAGGTGAAGACAATAAATTGACATTTTCAGACATCTTATTGATAAGCATTCAAAAATATCTAGCGGACGAGCTAGCCTAGTGTCGAGGGATCAGGCTGATTGATTTTGATGGTTGTTACCTGTGGACTTAATCGCCGACCCCGTATGTGAAGGATTAGGTTAATACTTGAGTGGCGATTTATTCTTTGTTAGCTCTAAGATACATTGCGTAGCTTTCTTTAACCAAAAAATCCAGTAAATTTTGAATTCTTGCCTGTTTTCTATTGTTAATTTTACTTATCGCCATGCCTTGCAGTGTATAGAAGACTAAGTCGGTTAAAATTGCCCTAGTAGATTCCATATCGTTCCAAGCAGGAAACATTGATCTAATGAGTTCAGATATGCGATGGTCAAAGTCCTTTTGTGTAGGATCCATTACTTTTGCTAATTCTTTATCCGTACGGGCTGCGACAAGTAATTCTTGATATGCAATGTAGCTTGGGATGTGAAAGAATTTCCATAATGCATTGATTGTAATACGAAGGTTATCTTCGTTTACGGTGTAGCCATCGTCGACGCTTGCTTTTGAGACTAATGTTTTAAACTCATGTAAGCGTTGTTCTTCCAAATACTTTACTGAACTACGAATAATGTCTAGACGATCGTCAAAATGGTGCATCATTGCGCCTCTTGATACACCGGCTTCTTGAGCAATATTTGTCACTATTGTATTGGTGTACCCATATTTGATGTAGCAACGGATAACCGCATCCATGATAGTGCTGCGAGTCTTTTCGCTCTTTTGCGCTTGCCAAGACATATCTTTGGAATGATTTACAGCCATTGGTATACCTCTTTATATTATCAATAGTGTCGAAACGACTGGCGGTGTTTGTTTTAAACAAACATTGTATCTTGTTTTATGGAGAGTGAAATATTTTTATTCAGCATTCCACCCTTGTTCTTAGGTCCGATCACATTGTATTTGGGCTGATCCTACAGGAATAAAATCACGCAATATCCCAAAACAAACAAAATTGTTTTTATATATTGATTGGCATATACTCGAGTCATCTTGCATAAGGTGATTTATGATGATCGAACACCAATCTAGCGGCTTTACGCCGATTAAACAGGGACTATTTGATATTTGTGATGGGCGGCCAGTATTGATTGGAAGTCGTTGTGTTGTATGTTCTGAACATTATTTCCCAGTCCAAAAGACGTGCTCTTCATGTCCATCTACTGAATTGGAGCAGGTCTCACTTGGCGATTCCGGAACACTATGGTCGTGGACAATCCAAGGTTTTTTGCCCAAGTCTCCCTATCGTAGTGATGTGAAGCCCGAAGAGTTTGTTCCTTACGGTGTTGGTTACATAGAGATGCCTTGTGGTGTAAAGGTTGAAACTCGTATTCGTCAAAATACGCCCAATCAACTGGAGATTGGTGCGCCTATGACTTCCTACCTTGAACCCTTGTATACAGATGAAGAGGGAATGCAGGTATCGACGTATGCATTTGAAATTGATCGGGGAGAAAGCTGAGTGTCGGATGTAGCTGTAATTGGAATCGGACTACATAATTTTGGTCGATCACCTGACCTGAGTGGATTAGAGCAGGGTGCCAGCGCTGTGCGTGAGGCGCTAAAAGATGCGGGAATAGAGTGGAAGGATATTCAGGTCGCATATGGTGGTAGCCAGGATGCTGGAAACGCTGATGCCCTAGTTAACCAATTAGGGTTGACCGGATTGCAGTTTACAAATATTTGGAACGGTTGTGCTACAGGCGGTAGCTCTTTAAATGCCGCTTTCAATGCGATCGAGAGCGGCTCGGCTGAAATTGCATTGGCTGTGGGGTTCGACAAACATGCTCCAGGAGCATTTAACGCAGATCCGGCTGACTGGGGATTGGATCCTTGGTACGGCGAATCTGGCTTAATGCTGACGACCCAATTCTTTGCAATGAAAATCCAGCGCTACATGCATGATTATGGAATTACTGATGATGCTTTGATAAGAGTTGCTCAAAAAGCGTTTTATAACGGATCGTTGAATCCCCGAGCATGGCGACGTCAGGCGTTGTCATATAAAGAAATTGAAACGTCAATGATGGTTAGCCATCCGCTGAGAAAGTATATGTTCTGTAGTCCAGCAGAAGGTGGCGCGGCCATTATTCTATGTAAGGGAAGTCTGGCGAAGCGTTTTACATCGAAGCCGGTGTATTTAAAAGCCGCTGTCGTTCGAACTCGGCCTTATGGGTCTTTCGAAGTCTTTAGCCCCAGCTTAGCAAGCACATACGGCGACGCTCCCTCCGTTAAAGCGTCCCAAGATGCGTTTGAAATAGCTGGCGTAGGACCAAAAGATATTGATGTTCTGCAATTACAGGATACGGAGTCGGGTGCCGAAATAATGCATATGGCCGAGAACGGGTTTTGTGAGCACGGAGAACAGGAAAAGTTGATAGCAGATGGCGTAACTTCGATCGTTGGTTCGATGCCTATCAACACAGATGGTGGTTGTTTGGCCAATGGAGAACCTGTTGGAGCCTCTGGATTGCGCCAGATTCATGAGATTTGCCTACAACTGAGACAGCAGGCGGGTTCACGTCAGGTACAAGGATCTCCCAAGTTGGGTTATACACACGTATATGGAGTACCGGGAATCAGCGCTGTAACGATTCTGCAAGTATAAGTATGGGGTTAAATATATGAGCAATGTAAAACAACAAGGTGGAAGCAATCGTTGTGATGCGATTTCGGTTCAACAGCTTTTGGATGAGGAAGTTGTTGCTGTTCCAGAGTTTTTACGCATCAATAATAATCCGGATACAGGGGATCAAGATATTCCCGTTGGTTATTACACTTCCCGAGAGCAGCATGCGTTAGAAAAGCGCAAGTTGTGGCCAAAAGTCTGGCAATTAGCTTGTCGTGAAGAAGATATTGTAGAGCAGGGTGAATACTATATTCATGACTCTGTTGATGATTCCATATTAATTGTTCGGCAGGCAGATGGAAGTATTAAGGCAATGGTAAATTCTTGTCTGCATCGAGGTCGCGCGCTAAAAACAGAAAATGGCAAAGTGTCTAAATTTCGCTGCCCGTTTCACGGCTTTACTTGGAATATAGATGGTAGTTTCAAAGGTATGCCTTGCGAATGGGATTTCGAACATATTTGTAAAGATCATATGGAATTGCCAGAAGTTGCTGTCGACAGTTGGGGCGGATTCGTCTTCATTAATATTGATGGAAAGGCTGGTCCATTATTGGACTATCTCGGTGTGCTACCGGAGCATTTTGCTGACTATCAACTGGAAAAGGCACAGAAAGGTATCCATGTTCAGAAAGTAATTCCTTGCAATTGGAAAGTTGCGCACGAAGCATTTTTGGAGTCGTGGCACACAGTTGCTACTCACCCACAAATATTACCATTTACGGCAGATGCAAACACCCAATATGATACTTTCGGAGATCATATTAGCCGTATGATTACATCGATGGAAATTGCCAGTCCTCATCTCAGCGAAGTATCACAAGAAGACATTGTGCGAACGTCTTTACGCTGTTCTGGCCGTATGGCGTCCGATGATGCAGATAGTGTTGAAGTACCAGAGGATATGAGTGCACGGAAATTTATCGGCGAGATGAATCGTGAAGCATTTGGAGCAGCTGCAGGGCGTGACTTGTCGCACGCAACTTTATGTGAGTTGCAGGATGCCATCCTCTATGATGTTTTTCCAAATCTGCAGTTATGGGCAGGCTATTTCGGAAATATTGTTTATCAGTTTCGGCCTAATGGTGATGATCACGAGAGCTGTATATTTGACGTTAGGTTACTACTGCGCAACCCCCCAGAAGCAGGGCGGATATCAGGTGTACCAATACATCGTTTAACTGATGAGCAGGCTTTTAGTGAAGCTGAAGAGCTAGGTGCTTTAGGACCAGTATTTGATCAAGATATGGGCAACTTACCCTATATGATGAAAGGGCTAAAAGCTTCAAAAAAGAAAACCGTTACTCTAGGGAGTTACCAAGAGAGCCGGATACGTCATTTATACAACACAGTGACAAAATATCTTTCTGACTGAATTTAGCCTTCGAAGATAACAGTTGAATTGATACCAGCGACATAGTTTTTATGCAGTAGTAGGCATAACTACTGCCGTGAAAAAATAAAAAATCGATCATGAGATTAATAGATAAAACAGTACTAATTACCGGAGCGGGTAATGGCATTGGTAAGGCTACTGCCTTGCGTTTTGCTGAAGAAGGGGCCTATGTGGCTGTCACAGATCTTGATCATGGTGCCGCTTGTGATGTTGCAAAGGAAATTGTTGAAGCAGGGCGTAAAGGATTTGCGTGGAAGTTAGATGTGGCTGATGCGAATCAGTGGGACATGGTTGTAAGAGAAGTTAGTAGTGTCCATGGAACGTTAGATGTTCTGGTAAATAATGCGGGAATAGCCATTTACAAACCCTTTAATGAAACAACGGCAGAAGATTGGGCCCATATTACGTCTATTAATTTAGATAGTATTTTTTTGGGTTGTAAGGCAGTAATCCCATATTTAAATGATAAAGCGTCGATTATTAATATTTCGTCTATAGCAGGTATCGTGGCGATGCCAAATGGTTCTGCCTATAACGCTACAAAGGGCGGGGTTAGGATGTTAACAAAAGGTTTGGCGGTTGAACTTGCTAAAGAACAGCGTGGAATAAGAGTCAATTCTGTTCACCCTGGCGGAGTAAATACTGAGTTGTTTCAAAAAATAGCTGATGCAGATGAGGAGCAAGCGAATGAGCTGCAAGCATTTATTCAGTTACATCCGCTTGGTAGGCTTGCCGAACCTTACGAAATTGCAAATGCGATTCTATTTTTGGCCTCAGATGAGGCGAGTTTTATTACCGGCAGTGAGCTAGTAATAGACGGCGGATACACAGCTCAATAATGGAAAGCCTGCCTAATGGTTATCTTGGTAGTTGCAAACCGCGCTGTGCAATTAAATTTCGTTGAATTTCATTGGTACCGCCGCCGACAACCAACATAATCGAATGACGGAGCATTTGTTCAAGGTCACCGGGGATTGATCCATCACTGCCTTTGCTAAGAAGTACTTTCGGGCCAAGAATATCCAAGGCAGCCTCACCCAATCTTTCCATAAGCTCGCTAGTGAATACACCGCTTATGGCGGCTTCTAAAATTGGCACTCCACCTTTTTCTGTAATTTCAAGACAAGATAGGTATAGCATGCGGGATGTTTCTATTTCAGCGGCTAGTATGCCTACGCGGCTTTTAACTATTGAGCTTGATGCAAGCTTTTTGTCGGCGCGAATAGCAGAACAGAGGAAGTTAAACTTCTGGCGCACTTTTGAAACATAGCCACCCATAATTGCTCGCTCTATAGCGAGTGCTGCCATAAGAATTTTCCACCCACCATTGAGTTCACCCACTAAGTTTTCTTTGGGGATGCGCACATTATCTAGGAATTCGTGGCAAAACGTTTTGCCATACAGGGCCATAGAGGGACGAACGGTAATTCCTTCTGCATTCATGGGAACAATGAAAACGCTGATACCTGCATGGGCAACATTAGCCTGCGGATCAGTTCTTGCTGCAAGCCATATGTAGTTTGACGTTTCTGCAAGAGTTGTCCAAATTTTTTCGCCGTTAATTACCCATTCGTCGCCATCTAATGTTGCTGTTGTTCTCAGTGATGCAAGATCAGATCCCGAGCCTGGTTCGCTATAACCTAGGCAAAACGATATTTCACCTGTTGCTAGTTTTGGCAAATAGTGCGCTTTTTGTGTGTCACTACCAAAGTGAATTAGTGCATGCGCCTGAATTTGAGAGGCGAAATATCCTGTTTCTGGGGCATTTGCTTCTTCTATCGCTTCGAGTAGAGCCATCTCCTCCATGGGTGTAGCAGCGCTGCCTCCATATGCTTTCGGCCACGCAAAGCTAATGAGATTTTCTTTGCCCAGGAACTGTCGAAATGCACCTTCAGATTGATCTTGTTGTGATGCCCAGCGGGTTTTCAGGCAGTGGCGAATTTTTTCATGTTTGGCATTACCTGCCTCACCTAAATCATAGTCTGGCAGGCTTTTCCCATCTTCAATGATCAGAGAACCAAGAGCCTCACTGGTAACTAAGGGGCTATCAAAAACTATAGAGTCTGTATGAATATGTTTGAACTGATGAGCTACTTCATGCTCTTCAGAATAACCAATGGCGCCAAACACATGGTGATTTTCTAATGCCACCTGGCGCAGTGCAGTTGATGCATAAGTGTAAGCAGCTAACGTCTGCAAATACCAATCGGGATTGTTGGTGTCATATGCAATAGCAGCAGATTCTAATGATTTTCTGACGCCGGCAATACTAATGGCGTTATTTGCAAGCTTATGTTGAACAGCTTGAAAGCGCCCTATAGGTTGGCCAAATTGGTGGCGCTCTTTGGCATAGTCAGTAACAAGCTCAAAGCCTCGTTCAGTAGCACCTAAAGCTTGTGCAATCTTTGCAAGGCGTGCGAAGGAGCGGAGTTGCTCAAATTTATCTTCTTGAAGTTTAATTTTGAAAACAGGTCGCGCATTATTAAAGGCTACAGACGACCAGTCTGGATAGGAAAGGCTAGGTGTTGTAGCAATAGATACATTTTCGTCGTCGCGCTTAAAAATAAGCAACTCACTATCATTGTTGAGTACGGCGACATGGGAGCAAATCACAGCGTGTTCTACGCATTCTGCATTGCCACAATAACCATCATTTTGTTGTGTCAACTTTGTCGAGTTTTGCTCTAATGGTAAAACCCATGATAAGACAGATTTACCTTCCCAAACGGTGGTAATTAATTGTTCAGTGTCATTATTTTCGCGGAGTGCTAAATTAGTCAGAATGGCAGAAACCACGGATGTTGTGGCGCCAACTCGTCCAATTTCTTCCAATATTGCACAGCATTCAAGCCAGCCTCCATAGGCCGTATCACTGCCCATCTGTAGGGCGCCTTGCTCGGCTAAAAGGTTGTTGAGCTCCATGAATAGCGTTGGATTATTTCCACGCTTAGCTGCTTCTCCCATTTGGTCTAATGGACAAAAGCGGGTGACCAGCGCTCTGATCGATTGGCGCAGCATTTCACGTTCTTGGTTTGACAAATTGGCCATCGACAGAATCACAACGCAATAGTGCGTGACTAGTCACTTCCGCTGGGCAATAGAGCGTGCTGCGGCAGAGAGTCACAAATAGAAAACAATGAAGGTTTGCTACCCACATAAACGTGCATGCTAGGTAGCAATCCCTCCAGAAGGTTATCAACGCTATTAATGGATAAACTGACAAACGCCATATTATCTGGGTAATTGATTAATCGGGATCCACATCGACTGCAAAAACTGCGGTGGTAGCCTAGGGTTGCTTGGTATGTCGTAAGCTCCTCAAAACCGCTGATCCAGTGCAACGTCGGATCCCAAATCACCGCCTGGGAAGCCATACTAGCGCCATGAGATCGACGGCAGATAGAACAGTGGCAGTTGGCGACAAACTCCAGTCTGCCCTCCAACTGATACCGTACCAACCCACAAAGACAACCGCCTTTAAGGCTCTGCAACATAGACTACTTCTCCAGGGTTGAAACCAACGTCACAGGTAATAGTAAGACCAGTGATGGTAGAGAACGAAAACCCCAATCAAGTATCCACCCAGAATCGCATAGGTTCCCGATAGCGGCTGGCCGCACTCCTTGCGAATCGCAATAGCTCGAACGCCCCAAGCCATCCCTAACAGTACTAACATGAATGGCCCCCAGAACACATAGTCAGGGAAAATGTTGTCAAAGTGTTCCATGGTGGCGATGCCTTCGCCCAGATCTGCAACTTCTCCGTTGCGGCGCACAAACCAAGACTTGGTGATATGATTGCCGTAGGACATTTTGAGCGAGAAATCAAACGGCGGAAACAGGGTTTCCCGTGGTTTCATGGTCAAGTTTGTCGTTTCGACATGTAAGGTACCTTCGGCTGCGTGAGCTATCCACTTGGCAGACTTCGGGTATTCCAACCCACTGATCGGTTCCTTAACATACTCAACTTCTGTAATGTCCACACGCTCAAATTTGTGGAATTTTTCAAGGATCGGATCCCAGATCCATCCTTCGTGCGGCTTAGTATTGTAACCCCATTGCCAATCGTCCTGAGCTTTCCAAAGAGATCCGGACCAACCGCTGGGGTAATGATGATCCATCCAATCATGAGCGCCCCATTCTATCCAGCTCCAGGGAACGCCAATGGCGTCCTCGAGCAGCGCCGTTCCATTTACACTGAAAATTTTACCAGTCTGTTTGTGAGTGATGGTCCCTGAGACATTGGAAGCAAGCTCGTTCATCGAACCATGACCAAAATCACCGGCCTCAAACGGTTCACCATCGTTATACATATACCAGCGTGGGGTGCGTTCAGAAAGTTGAAAATCGAATGCAAAATTCTTATCTTCGTAAGTAATATGGTAATTTGGAAATATGCCCAGATAGGACGTTGTCGGAGACTCAATGTCCCAGGGCGCACCGCTACGGGTCAACTCTGTTTGCTCGGTTACCGGTGCTTCCGGTGCTCCCTGGCGCAACCCTTCTTTCAGCTCAATTTGATTGATGGTCTTGTAATCAGCCCAAAGAAAACCTTTGTCCGCCCAGATAAAGCCGTCAATCTCTTTGACCTCGTCTCGGGGTTTGCCGACTACTTTTTGTTGCCAGGGTGAAAGGTTTTTGCCGTCTGGGGCTTCGTAACCGTATTCCATAAATTCAGCGTCATACATGATGGTTGCCAGCGAGAAAAACCCTAGATGGCGTTGACCGTTTTCGTCTTCCAATTGAAACGCGAGAAATTGAGATTTCCAGTTGTCACCCATAACAAAACGTTCCAAGGCCAACGGAATTACCATTGACACTAAAAACAGTGCCGTGACTACCCAGCTTAGTTTGGTTAGCATTTTAACGTTATATTGCATTTAATCCGCTCCTATATTGCTTTAAATCAGTTGCTATAGAAAAATGTTTTAGCTTCGTAACGCCATTCTTTTCCATCATAATACAATCAAAATTGTTTTTTTTAAATATATTCTGCAAATAGTTTACGTAAAATTATGGCTTGAAAAATGTTCTCGGGTAATTCGGGTTACTGTCCCAATTTTTATGTGAATTCTTGGAATGATTGATGACAGTAAGAATCTGAGTCAGAGCCGAGTGTACACTCCAACCAAGCACAACAATCAGTAGTGATAATGCATGCAGCTCAGCACATTTGATCCCGTCTTGAGTGCTTGTAATGAGATTTTGCTCAACTACCAATCACATTGAATGCTTTTTAAGCTCGTAACAATGGTAGACCTAAGAAATTGAAGACTAATTGAAACCGGTATTTTTCATAAGATCATACTGTCTGCGTGGACATTGCTGTTAACTTGATTGAGAAGGGAATAGGCAGCATGATTGTTATGGGTTGCACCGTAATCGATTTAAGTATAGCTTATAAACAAACACAAATGTTTGTTATATAGAATGGAAACAGAGTACCATTGGGTTGTTAGCGGCACTTCGCTATATTGTATATTTTGGTAAAGCAACGGTAACTAGAGCCTAAACATGAATAAACAACAAATACCAATAATCATCGGTGTTGGTGAGGTGGTAGAGCATCTTGCTGCAGATTTAATGAAGTCCTCATCGGTGCAAAGCTTAGCTGGACAAGCAGCGCTTGAAGCGTTGAAGGATGCAGGTGAAATAAAGGAATTAGCCGACAATTTGGATGTGGTCGTTGCGGTACGTACATTAGTGGATTCTTCTCCGATGTGGCCGATGCCTTTCGGAAAGTCGAATAATATGCCTCGCTCGATTGCGCAGAGAATTGGCGCAAATCCGGCTACCGCAGTGTATTCCAAAGTTGGAGGAGACTCACCACAGAGATTGGTAAATCATTGGGCGGAGAAATTGGTTGACGGTGACGCATCAATGGTTCTGTTGGCTGGTGCCGAGGCGATGGCCACAACCAAAGCAGCGATTAAGCAAAAACTCTCTCTCGACTGGTCTGAAGAGGTAGATGGAGACTTAATGGATGAAGGTCTCGGTCTTGAAGGTTTAATGACATTTCATGGGGTTCAACACCAATTAGCGCCTGCGCCTGTTGGTTATGCATTATGTGAAAACAGTCGCCGCGCCAAATTAGGTTGTACAGTTGAACAATACCAAGAAAAAATTGGTAAGACGTTAGCGCCATTTAGTCGGGTCGCCTCAGATAACCCCTATTCAATGTTCTCCAACGAATATTCACAAGATCAAATCAGCCATGAAGGGGAAGATAATGGCTACGTAGCCTATCCCTACACGCGAGCCATGGTTGCAAAAGATGGCGTTAATCAAGCAGCTGCTGTTTTAATGACTACAGTTGGCAAAGCCAAAGAACTAGGTATTGATCAATCCAAGTGGGTTTATTTGCATGGATACGCTGATGCGAGAGAAAAGCCAATTCTAGAAAGACAAAATTTGGGGCAATCGTTGGCGCTGAGAAAAGCATATCAACGGGCTCTATCTGATGCTCGAATTTCAGGTAATGATTTAGAGTTTATTGATGTGTACAGCTGTTTTCCTATCGTAATTCTCGAGGCCCAAGAGGCGCTAGACCTTCCTGATAGCACTGTATTAACCCAGACAGGAGGGCTACCGTTTTTTGGTGGTCCAGGCAATAACTACTCAATGCATGGCATTTGTACCGTAGTCCGTAATTTGCGAACGCAGCCAGATTCATATGGCTTGGTAGGTGCTAATGGTGGTTATATGGATAAGCACTCAGTGGGGATTTATTCCTGTCGTCCAGGATGGTGTAGATCCGATTGTGTTGAGGTTCAAGCCGAACTAGACGAACAAGCGAGCGTTAAATTAAATGAATCACCTGTGGGTAAAGCGACCATTGAATCTTATACCGTCCAATATTCTAGAGGTAAGCCCTTATTCGCCCTTGTTATCGGATTGTTGGATAAGACAGGTGAAAGATTTATAGCCAATAATTTTGAACAAGACCAAAAATTGATGGGCCGATTAGTTTCACAAGATATGGTTGGTCAATCTATTGAGGTGGTGTCGATAGGGAAGGGGAATAGGGTTGCGTTGTCCAAGTCCGAGCTTGAGGCCTTTTTGCCTCCAGTGTCTTATGAATTGCGTAATGACTATCAGTTTGTAAAAACTGACATTCGAGGTCATATTTTAGAAGTCATTATTAACCGCCCGGATTCTTTCAACGCTTTACACCCAATGGCTCATGAAGAGTTAGCGCATGTATTTGATTGTTACGAGAAAGATGAATCTCTCTGGGTCGCGATTCTTACCGGTGCGGGCGATAAAGCATTTTGTACGGGGAATGACCTTAAGTATTCAGCATCCGGAAAACCGATGTGGCTACCAAAATCTGGATTTGGTGGGATAACCAGTCGTCGGCGTAAGAAAGTAGTTATTGCAGCTGTAAATGGATTCGCCATGGGAGGCGGGATGGAGATTGCCCTTGCCTGCGATATCGTTATCGCTTCTGAAAATGCACAGTTTGGGCTTCCCGAAGTTAAAGTCGGACTAATCGCTGGAGCAGGTGGCATCCAGCGGTTAACACGGCAGATTCCATTGAAGAAAGCCATGGATATGCTAATTACTGGAAAGCAGATTTCATCTTCAGAAGCACTCAAACTTGGATTTATTAACCAGGTTGTCTCTGAAGCAGACGTACTTAAAGCTGCTAGAGAATATGCAGAAATTGTGTGTGAAAACTCTCCTACTTCTGTTCGATTAACGCTGGAGCTGTTAGCAGAAACTAGTGTTCATGCCTCGGTAGAAGATGCCACAGAAAAAATGCCAAAAGTAATTGATAAACTTTTTGTATCTGAAGATTTTGTAGAGGGACCTCGGGCGTTTGCAGAAAAACGCAAGCCAAAATGGTCTGGGCGCTAGTTCAATCAATTATAGAAATTATTTGGAGAATACCTATGTCTCAGATTCCAATAAGTTGTACTGGTGATATTTATCTCAATAATCTGAGTGCCCCATTTTTCGACAATGCCAGACGATCTCCGTCGAAAATGGCGGTCGTCTATGAAGGCCAGCAGCTTTCAAACGCTGATCTAGTCTCCCATGTCGACATAGTGATAGATATTCTTCTTGAAAAGGGGGTAGAGCTAGGCGATCGAGTAGCATATTTTGGCCTAAATCATCCGTTAGCTCTTGTCATTTATTTCGCAGTAGCGCGTGTTGGTGCAGTGTATCTGCCGCTGAACCCAAGATGTACAGCAAAAGAGGTGCAATTTTTTCTCAATGATTGTGAAGCGAGGTTTATTTTCGCGAGTGCTGATTTTCAATCCATAATTGACCAAGTTCGTGAAGAGCTTCCATGTCAATCATATTTAGGAATTGACGTTTCAAATGCTGGCTGGGATAAATTCTCGGTAGAGGGTATTGCGGGTAAAAACGGCATCAGTAAACATGCAATGGTACAGACTAATGCAGAAGATCCAGGTATGTTGCTGTACACCTCAGGAACCACAGGGCGAGCAAAAGGTGTTGTGACTAGTCACAGAGCTGTATGGGCTACTTCGTTCAATATGACTAAAGTTCTACAAATAACCCGGAATACCAATGTTCTCGCGGTTGCGCCTATGTATCATGTAGGCACATTGGCAACAGCAGTGGCTGCCATTTCTAATGGCGGTAGCGTAGTAATTCAACAGCAGTTTGAGCCAGCGCAAGTGTGTCAGGCAGTTGAAGATTGGAACATTAATCTCATGTTTGCCGTTCCCACAATGCTTCAGGTCATTGAACAAACTCCAGGATTTTCATCAGATGCATTCGATGGTGTTTCCATTATCATCGGAGGTGCGCCTGTTCCGGTTGCATTAATCAAGCATTGGGGTGAGATGGGTGCACATATTCTTCAAGTATATGGAATGACAGAAGGAGGTGGAACGTTACTGGATTACGAAATGAGTGCCCACAAGCAGGGGTCTGCTGGATTACCAATGCCGCTTACTGAGATACGTTTAAAAGACCTAGACAGCGGGGCAATAATTACCGAATCTGGTTTAGATGGTGAGATTCAGATGCGTAGTAAGACCCTAACAAGTGGTTATTGGAATTTGCCAGAGCAGACTGCTGAGGTTTTTGATGAAGAAGGTTGGCTGTCTACCGGAGATGTCGGACGGTGGGATGCTGACGGGTATCTTTATATCGTAGACCGGATTAAGGATATGATTATTTCTGGTGGGATGAATGTTTATCCTGCAGAAGTTGAAAAATGTATCAGTGATTTCCCCCAAGTTGGACAAGCAGCAGTGATAGGTCTGCCTGATAGCAAGTGGGGAGAGATGGTTGCCGTAGCAGTAGTTCCTAAAATCGGGGAAACTATTGATGAGGAAAAACTAATAGAGTTTAGCCGCAAAACGTTGTCGGGCTATAAAGTGCCTCGTAAGATTATATTTGTCGATGCTCTTCCCGTAGGGCCTACAGGAAAGGTTATAAAACGAGAGCTTAAAGAACAGTTAATTAAATAATGGCTCACTGTGGAGCTTCCACTGTACCTTTCTTGATACAGATATTAAAAACATATATGATTGTTTGTTAAGAGCGATAGCAAAGGGGTGTTAGGTGGATTTAGTCCAAAAACAACAAGATATTTCCTTCCGTGAGGAGGTGGTTAGCTTTCTTAGCGAGGCGTTAACTCCAGAGTTAACCCGCGCCGGTATGAAAATGACAAGTATCTTTTCCGATTTTGATGCCTCGCTCGAGTGGCAGCGAATTTTGCTTGAGAAGGGGTGGGCGGCACCCAATTGGCCTTTAGAATACGGCGGTATAGATTGGACGTTGACCCAAAAGAGTATTTTTTTGGAAGAGTCAAAAAAGGCCGGAGCGCCTTCCTTACTTCCGTTCGGCATTCAAATGTTAGGTCCCATATTGATTCGTTATGGCACAGATCAGCAAAAGTCTGAGTTGTTACCCCGTATTCTCAGTGGGGAAGATTTGTGGTGCCAGGGGTATTCGGAGCCAGGTGCAGGCTCTGATTTGGCCTCTTTACAGATGCGGGCAGTATCTGCTGGAAATGATTACATTGTCAATGGTTCAAAAATATGGACCAGTTTTGCGCAATTCTCTAATAAGATTTTTTGTTTGGTACGGACGAGTAGTGAAGGAAAGCCGCAAGCGGGGATTAGTTTCTTATTGATTGATCTCGATTCGCCTGGCATTACCGTTGATGAAATTATTTCTCTCGATAGAGAGGTCGAGCAATGTCAGGTGTTTTTTGAGGATGTGCGCGTCCCCAAGGCCAATATTGTTGGTGCTGAAAACCAGGGATGGCAAGTGGCTAAATATTTACTGGAACACGAGCGAGGTGGATATTGCTACTACGTGGCAGCTAATAAACAGATCGAGCTTATTCGGAGCTTGGCAGAACAAACGCTAAAGGAGAATTGTCTTTCGTACGCTGAAGATCCTCACTTCAATTTGAGATTAGCCTCTCTAGAGATCGATAAGTTGGCTTTAGAGTTTGTTGAGCACCGCATCAAGTCTGATGAGGATGCAGGGAAAGCACAAGGGGCTTTGTCATCAATGGTTAAAGTTGTGGGAACAGAGCTAAGTCAAAGGCTTGATGAGCTAGCACTCGATGTACGGGGTGCTTATGTCGCACCACTGCAAAATCATGTACTTTCGCCTAGTTATTTAGGACAGGTCATCGGATCAGAGGATGGGGTCAGTGTGATGAATAGCTATCTCAATAATCGTGCAGCGACTATCTATGGTGGTAGTGCGCAAGTTCAGCGCAATATCATTGCCAAAGTTGTGTTGGGCTTGTGAGTCGGAGGATCAACCAATGAATTTTGAGTACAACGAAGATCAGCTGTTTGTAAAAGAGAGTGTTAGTAAATATCTGCAAGATAATTATGGGTTTGAGTCACGCCAAAAAATGGTCAACAGCGATAAGCCATTTAGCTCCGAAACATGGTCCGAATGTGCTGATTTGGGTTGGTTGCATATGCATTTTTCTGAAGAACAAGGCGGGATAGGTGGTACTCCAATAGACACGATTTTGCTATTCGAGGAGCTTGGGCGCTTTTTAGTCATTGAGCCATTTTTGGAAACAATGGTGCTTGTTGGAGGTATTTTAAAGCGATTGCCTAGCGAATTTTCCGCCAACAAAATTAAGGCTTTGATGAGCGGGCAGTTACAGGGTGCGCTAGCGCATTTTGAGGCGGCAAGTAGAGGAGAACTCTCAAATATTGACGCTACAGCATTAAGCCTACAAGATGGTTATTGCATCAATGGCAGAAAATCTGTTGTCTACAACGCCCAAGAAGCTGATCTATTGCTGGTTACCGCAAAATTAGTAGCATCAGGAGATATTGGGATATTTGCCCTTTCTAAGGAAGACGTCTCAAATTTAAAGCTCCGCGCCTATCCTACAGTAGACGGAAGGAGTGCCGCAGATATTGATTTTGTTGATATCCACGTGAACGAAAGTCAGTTGATATCCTATGGCGACGCCGCGATAGAAATTTTACAAAAGGTTTTCGATGAGGCTCACCTTGCACTTACCGCAGAAATGGTCGGTGCGATGGACGAATTGCTAAAAGCCACTGTTGACTACACCAAGGAGCGCAAGCAGTTTGGTACTACACTCAGTAGTTTTCAAGTGTTGCAGCACAGTATGGCTGATATGTTTATGGCCAAAGAGTTAGCTCGATCGCTGATGTACGCGGCGGCGATTAAATTGCGTGACGGATCATCAGATAGCAGAAGGTTTGTTGCAGCAGCGAAAGTGAAGACAGATATGTCTGCTAAACAGGTGGCTCATGCCGCAATCCAATTGCACGGTGGAATCGCTACAACAGATGATCTTAATGTCGGGCATTATCTTAAGCGTATTACCGTCGCCTCACAGATATTTGGCAATACAGATTTTCACTTAAAGCATTACGCTGATAGCGCTTCGTAATTCCCTCAAGTGTTAACAAGGTGCAACAGCAATCAACTATAGGAATCAATATGTCACGCTTACAAAATAAAGTCGTTTTAGTTACAGGAGCCACGTCTGGAATTGGAACTGATATCGCAATGCGATGCGTTGAAGAAGGTGCAAAAGTGGCGATTGCTGGCCGAAGTATCGAGCGAGGGGAGACAGTGTCTGCCGAGCTGGGAGATAACACAATATTTGTCCAGTTGGATGTCGCAAGCGAAGAGTCTTGGCAACAGGCAATCGACTTAGTGGTTAAAAAATGGGGTTGTCTAGATGTCTTGGTAAACAACGCTGGTGTTATGACCCCCTGTGATGTTGAAAATACCTCTGTTGAACTGTTTCAACAAATGGTCATGACAAATGCTGGCGGCGTATTTATCGGCTGTAAAAGTGCAATCGGCCAAATGAAGAAACAAAATAAATCAGCTTCACTAGTGAATGTTCTCTCAACGACTGCCCTAAAGACATCGGCTTGGACAATGGCCTATGGTGCTAGTAAATCGGCGGCGTTGAGTATTACTAAATCTATTGCTCTACATTGTGCAGAACAAAACTATGATATTCGTTGTAATGCCGTATTGCCGGGTGTTGTTATGACTCCTATGGTCGAAAACGTAATATCTGCATCTCCTGACCAAGAGGCCGCCTTAGCTGGACTAACAGCATCCCATCCCATTGGGCGGTTACTTACAGGAGCTGAGGTAGCGAATGCTGTGATCTATTACGCTTGCGAAGAGTCTTCCGGTGTTACTGGGTCGCATTTTGCCGTCGATGGTGGGCTAACGGCTGCTTAGAAATTCAACTCTTAAAAAATAATTTCTTCAGATAATAAAACAAACAATAGTGTTTTTTTGTGCAAGATGCACTAAACTCGATAGCAGCGAAACATAGTCTTGGTTTAAGAATAGGGGTTCACTACTATGGCCAGTAATGAGGTTAACATTGATGCCAGCATTCTCTTAGATATCTATGAGCGCGCAGCACGAATAAGAAAAAACGATGAAGCGTTCCATGCTTCGATGCAATCAGGAAAACTCGGTATCCGCATTTATTACTCCCCTCGAGGTCAGGAAATTATTCCAGCCTCGATCTGTAACCTGCTTACAGACGAAGATTATATGGTCACCATCTATAGGGGAGTCCACGATCAGATAGCAAAAGGAATTCCATTAAAGCAACTATGGGCCGAATATGCTGGACGAGTTGATGGCACTTGTAAGGGAAAAGGCGGGCCAATGCATGTCACACACCCTGACACAGGCAATATGGTCACCACAGGGATAGTTGGAGGTTCGATGCCAATTGCCAATGGTCTTGCTTTGGCGTCTCAGTTGGATGGCAATCAAAGGGTCACCATTGCAAGCTTTGGTGATGGTGCGAGCAATATTGGCGCTTTCCATGAATCGCTAAATATGGCTTCTCTGTGGAAGTTGCCAGTGGTTTTTGTGTGTCAGAATAATCTTATCGCAGAGCATACTCGCTTTGAAAAAGGTACTGCAGTTGATCGTATTGCAGATAGAGCCTCGTCCTACAACATGCCTGGAATACATGTGGATGGAAATGATCCTATTGCCATGTGGGAAGCCGCTAAAGAAGCTATTGAGCGTGCTAGAGCAGGCAAAGGTCCAACCTTGATCGAAGCAATGACTTTTCGATTTATGGGGCACTTAATTGGTGATCCAGACGAACATTGGCGTCCCGGTGAAAAGGAAGAGGCATTAGCAAATGATCCTGTTCCTGCCCTTCGACACTATTTGCTTGAAAACAGTATTGCCACTGAGGATCAGATAGCAGAATTAGAGGCAAGATTAGATAAAGAAATTGAACAAGCGATAGCGTTTGCGGCTGCCAGTCCTAAGCCCAGTGCCGACGAGTTACAGTACGACGTACTTGCTGGAGGTGTAGCGTAATGTCAAAGCAGATAAATTTTGTTGAAGCAATCAATTGGGCATTGCACGATGCAATGGAGCAGGATAAATCCACAATTCTACTTGGTGAGGATGTCGCTGATGAAGAGGGTGGTGGTGTTGTAAAAGTAACTCAGGGTTTATCGACCAGTTTCGGTACCGAGAGAGTACGCTCAACGCCTATTGCCGAAGAGGCCATCATTGGGGCAGCTATTGGCGCTTCATTAGCGGGTAAAAGACCGATCGCCGAAATAATGCTCATGAATTTCATGACTGTCGCTATGGATCAGGTAGTGAATCACGCGGCAAAGTTACGTTTTATGTCAGGCGGTCAAACAAATGTTCCAATAACCATCAGAACAATGACTGGTGCAGGTGGTGGTGCCGGTGGGCAGCATACCGACATGGTTGAGGCATGGTTTGCGCACGTGGCAGGAATGAAGGTCGTGGTTCCTTCAACACCGGCTGAAGCCTATGGGTTGTTACTGTCGTGCATTCAAGATGATGACCCTTGTTTGTTTATTGAGAACCTCCCGACTTATTGGACTACTGGTAGTGCGCCAGAGCGCGGAGTAGCAATTGCGCTCGGACAGGCCAATATAGAAACCCAAGGCAGCGATGTAACAGTTATTAGTTATGGGCGTAGCATGATGGAGTCGAGAGTTGCCGTGGAAAAACTATCGGAACAGGGAGTGAGTGTTGAGTTGGTCGATCTAAGAACGGTCGCGCCTTTTGATAAAGAGACCGTGTTGAAATCTGTCACAAAAACCAAACGCGCTGTGATAGTTCATGAGGCAGTCAAGCCGTTTGGCGTGGGTGCAGAATTGGCCTCACAAATTACTGAAGACTTATTTTCGGATCTGCATGCTCCTGTTCAAAGAGTGGGAAGTACATTTAATGCAGTGCCTTATGCGCAATCATTGGAAGAGGCACATTTACCCTCTCCCGAGCGTATTGTAGAAGCCGTTATGCGCACTTTGCAGCATTAATTTAATAGGGGAATAAATCATGACAGTTGAAGTAGTACTTCCAAAATTAGGTATGGCGATGAGTGAAGGTGTGCTTACCGAATGGCTTGTAAAAGATGGAGACAGCGTCAAAGAAGGAGACGAAATTGTAACCATCGAAAATGACAAATCCGTCCAGGAAATCGAATCTCCAGCCACCGGTGTAATCAAGTTGTTAGCTAATGAAGGTGAAACCTATCCTGTTGACACTGTGCTTGCAGAAATTAATTAGAGGCCAATGATGGTAGATAAGCCAGTCAGTGTTGTCGAGAAGTTGCAAGCACTTCCCCCTGATACACAGGTAGATGATTCACTATTCGGTGAAACTGAGTTGGTAAATCTGCCTCGAGCCCAAATCTTTGGTGGTCAGTTTTTGGCGCGAAATTGGGTGACAATTCCCCACGTTACCCATCATGATGAAGCAGATATTACTCAACTTGAGCAAGTGCGTAAGTCTCTTCCTATCCCGAAAGGTGATGCGAAAGTAAGCATGCCTGTGCTATTACTCAAAGCAATAGTTGGCGCACTAAAGGAATTTCCAAAATTTAATTCCTCCTTAGCTACTTCCGGTTCAAAACTAATTCTTAAAAAATACTACAACCTGGGTGTTGCCGTGGATACACCTAACGGGTTACTAGTGCCTGTCATCAAGAACGTTGATCAAAAATCCATTTATGACATTGCAAATGAATTGCGTGATCTCTCTGTTATGGCAAGGGAAAAGGGCCTTCCGATGAGCAAAATGGAAGGAGGAACATTTACGCTAAGTTCGATTGGTGGTTTAGGTGGGTTAGCCTTCACACCAATTATTAATGCACCTGAAGTCGCAATTTTAGGTGTTACAAAAACCTACTGGAAGCCGGAGCGTGGAATCAACGATGAAATTGTGTGGCAGCTAAAAATTCCTTTGTCTCTAAGTTATGACCATCGCGTTATTAATGGGGCTGATGCCGCCAAATTCTTAACGAAAATAGATCAATTGGTCAGAGATGCGCAAGCTCTAATTAAATAATGGAGGTAGTTAAAATGAGTAACGAATTGTTTTCTGTTGAAGGCAAAGTTGCATTGGTAACGGGAGCAGGTAGCGGCTTAGGCGAGCGCTTTGCAAAGGTGTTAGCGGAAAATGGCGCATCGGTTGTTTGCGTAGCGAGAAGGATAGAAAATCTTGAACGCGTGGCAAAAGAAATTGAACAGGCTGGTGGTAGAGCAATCGCAGTAGCAGGTGATGTGCTTGAGCGGAAATCAATTATTGAGGCATTTGAAAAAGCTGAATCAACATTCGGTGTAGTTAACGTCTTGGTGAACTGTGCTGGTATTCAAGCCATGGTAGACACACTAGCAATGGAAGATGACCAATTTACGACTGTGATGGACATTAATGTCAATGGACTATGGCGTACTGCACAGATTTGTGCTCAACGATTAGTGTCAGCTAATCAGGCCGGTTCGATTATTAATATCGCCTCTATATTGGGAGTGCAGGCGCGCCCTGGATCAGCAAATTACTGTGCCTCAAAAGCTGCTGTGTTACATATGACAAAATCGATGGCGTTGGACTTAATTGGCAACAATATTCGTGTCAATGCGATGGCGCCAGGTTATATCGAAACTGAATTAACCCGTTGGTGGCTTCAGACTGAAGAAGGTCAAGCTGCCAAAGCTAGATTGCCTATTGGGCGATTTGGAGCATTAGAAGAACTGGATGGTCCGTTGTTGCTGTTAGCGAGTGATGCATCGAGTTATATGACAGGCACAACCTTAACTGTAGATGCCGGTCATAGCACAAAAATATCTGAGTAAATTTTATCTATTTAAAAACAGTAAAAATTGTTTAATTAAGAGGTTACAACATGTCTAAATCATACGATGCAATTCTAGTGGGTGCTGGCCACAACACGCTAACGACTGCAGCCTACTTGGCTAAATCGGGAATGAGTGTGTGTGTTCTGGAAAAAAATGACATAGTCGGAGGAGGTGTTGTGTCGCGAGAAGTAACAGCACCTGGCTTTAAGCATGATACCCATGCAACTGGAATGATTTTAATTATGGCCAACCCAATGATTAAAGATGATGAATTAGAGTTGCAATCAAAATTTGGTCTTCAATTTGATAATCCAGATGGCACTTATGTGTCCATGTTTGATGACGAAACATGGATGGGTACATTTGTTGGTTTGGATAAGACTTGCGAAAGTATTGCAAAATTTTCTCAGAAAGATGCGGAAACCTATCGTGCCTTTGTAAACCGCACTATTCAAATGGGTCCCATGTTTACAGCAGGCATGTTTAAGCCCCCACTTCCTTTTGGTCCTTTTATGGCAATGATGGACCAAAGTCCAATGGGGCAGGAAATTATTACGTCCATGCTAACTTCAGCAACCGATATGATCATGCGTATGTTCGAGCATGAAAAAGTACGCATGCATTTTATGAAATGGGTTGCTGAGGGCATGGTGCATCCAGATGAACGAGGAACAGGTGTATATCTATATTTTCTTACTGCGATCGCTCATACCCAAGACGAAACATCTGTGAGAGGTGGCTCGCAAGCACTTTCAGATTCACTTGCGCGCTGTATTGAACATTATGGTGGGGAAATTCGAACAAATACTTGGGTGACCAAAGTCATTATGAATAATGGCAAAGCGACAGGTGTGGAGCTGGACACGGGTGAGATATTGACCGCCAACAAATCGGTCGTCGCATGTATTCATCCTCATCTACTTGGCGACTATATTGAAGGGCTAGATCCTCAGTTAGTTGCTGATGCGAAACAATGCGAGCTTTCTTCGTTTGGTGCTTTAAATACACACTGGGCACTGCATGAGGCCCCGAATTACAAATGTCCCGAGATCAATAAGTCTTTGTTAGTAGAATGTGTCCCATCGAAAATGGAACATCTAAGACAGGGGCTGACAGACTGCAAAAATGGGATACTTGCATCACATTTTAATGCGGTAATTGCCCATCACACGAATCATGATCAAAGTCGTGCTCCCGAGGGCAAACACACCTTATATCTCTATAACTTTGCACCATTGGAACTGAAAAACACGGGACCATTAGGGGGTCGAAATGTGGATGGTTGGAATGAAGAAATTCGCGACCAATACAAAGAATGGATGATGGGTGAGTATGCGAAATACTGCACCAATATGACCGCCGACAATGTTATTGCGTCTGCTGCAGAGTCTCCAGCTGATATGGCGGAATGGTCGCCATCGTTCCAGAAGGGCGATATTTTTGGTATTGGTAATTGGATACATCAGTACTTAGGCCGTCGTCCAACTCCAGCGTTAGCTCAGTACGCAGTCCCAGGGGCAGATGGATTGTATCTGGCGGGTCCGTTTATGCATCCAGGTGGAGCAGTCACTGGCGGTGGTAGGGCTACAGCAATGAAAATTTTAGACGATGCCGGTACTGATATTTCGAAAGTGATGTCAATTTAATTCTTTAATGAGGAAATTATGAAGGTTTTTAGTAGCGATGGCAGTGTTTTAATGGAAGTTAAGTCATTCAGTCGTAACGGAAATAGTCTTGAGTTTACAGGCACTGTGATGGGCGCAATGCCAGTACAGGGAAGTCTTTCACCTTCAGAAGCGAGAAAAGCTTTTGGCATGTTTAAAGGTATTGGCATTTGGTTATTTCTGCTGACGTTTTTGTTTAGACGTAGTTCAAAAAGTAAAGATTAGCTATTGGAAATTAAATAATGACGGTAATTTCCCGCAGCGCCATAAATGTAGATCTCGTCGGAGACCTAATCAAGGTACATGCCGAAGGTAATCCCGCTAAGCCAGCGATGGTATTCGGTGATATCGTTACAACCTATGCTGAATTAGAAAAAAATGCATGCCAAGTTGCAAACGGTTTTAAAGATTGCGGTATTAATCGAGGCGCTCGAATTGCCTATCTGGGAAAAAATACAGATAGCTACTACGAACTTATGTTTGGTGCCGCAAAAGCTGGCGTTGTTTTGGTAGCTGTCAATTGGCGATTAACCGACAGTGAAGTTACATACATTCTCAACGACGCTGAAGTAACGTTATTATTTGTCGAGCCAGAATTTCAAGTTATTGCAGATAAGTGTATTTCTAATTGTTCAGGATTGAAGCGTTATTTGTTACTCGATGGAGAAGGGCAGGCAAGTTATAAAAATTGGCGATCAAGTCGTTCGGCAATATGGGAACCAATGGATTTAGACCCAAGAGACACTTGTATTCAGATGTATACCAGTGGAACTACGGGAAAGCCAAAAGGTGTGGAATTGTCACATCGCTGTTTTTTTTCTCAACGGAAGGCTGAAATACTTGCTGGC
>CBFHVP010000015.1:0-12801 GCA_965659315.1 uncultured Porticoccaceae bacterium
CAGAAAAAACTACTGCGAACGATCTTTCCATCCCTTACATTGTGGAATTCTGCATAGCGTAAATAGGCCATTTTGCCAGTGGCTGGAATACCTAACCAATTATTGTCAAAGAGCCCTTGAAAGTGGCCCATGCTAGTCACCCACTGGGTTCCATCTACCTCGTTAGTGCCCCCCATAAAGACATCTTGTCGGCGCCTGACCGATGACCAAGCATCTAAAAATGGCCTCCAGAATGCCTCAGCTACACCCTGAGCATCGCTTTGCTCTTCAAAGGGGTATACGCCATACCAATGATAATCATCAGCGATAAATTGACTAACAGCCTCGGTAATATTCTGCGAAGTGGATTTTTCCACTGCAGCAAAGTAATCGAGGATAAGTTGCTTACTAGAGTTAAGATCGGTCATTAGGGTTACCCTTCTCGCGCTTGTTGAAGTAAATCAACGCCAAATTGTTCAAAGAGGTCAATCATGTCAACAAAAACCCAGTTTTCGACAAACTTATCACCACGCCGAAGCCAGAAGTCCATACCATTAAAATTAATTTTGTTACCAGTAGGCTCTGCACTCAGATACTTGCCAGCATGCTGCGACGAAACGCCTGCCCAGCCTGAAGATCCAACAAAATTACCATCAGCAAATAGACTGTCTAAATCCTGTACTTTGCGGTCGGGAAATGCAGCTAGCCAAAACTGCTGATGGTAGTTTTGAAACTCTTTGAGACTAAGGCATGCACCTATTCCGCCAGGCCCATACCAGTTTACATTGTCATGGAAAAAATCAGCAACACCCATACTGGTGAGATTTTTTTCATCAAAATTATTGAGGCCTTCAAAGAGAAACTCGCGTATCAATCGCATCGACTCGGCTGTCTCAGAGGGATCACTCTCATCCATTAAAATACCATTGACCCCGGTCGGGCTAGGGTACACAAAATCTGTACCACGACTGGGGGGTAGCGGGTTTTTGTTGATTTGCTGCAGAAAGTCAATGATATCGAAAAGCGTATACATCTCGACAATCTTGCCATCCTCAAAGCAGAAAAATTCCCCCCATCTTAATCTGATCAACTGATGGGAGGGCTCAAAACCAAGCCAAGATTTAGAGAATACACCCTCATAATATCCAGTAGCCCCAACCCATGACTGACCATCTGGACTATTGTCAGCCTTACCTTGGCTTATCCCACCAAAAAGCATATGAGTTTGTCGGGATACACCCGCAAATGCATTGAGAAAAGGTAGCCAAAAAGTCGAGGACCATTCCTCACAACTACAGCAAGATTTAAAAGGCTTAGGGCCGTGCCAAGAAAAATGGTCGCCCACTTGCTCTAAAAGTGCAGTCTCAGCCTTCTCAGGATCCTGAATTAATTCAAATAGGTTTTCAATAGTTCGTTTATTACGTGATGGGGCGTTACTCATTAAAGTGTTTCCAATAGATAAAAAAGGAAGGTACAATCGTAATGTACTTCGAATGCAAAATTAAAGTCAACCTTTTTAGAAACCTATGGGACTTGTTGTAAGAATGAGCATCCAGTGTTTTGCTAACCATTGTTAATTTGCCTGTCGGTAGGCCTTAAATTTGGCTAAGTAGGGCCAAAATACTTTTCACACAGGTACAGACCACTTTAGGCTTTCCTAATCGGGTAGCATGACAGTGTTATAAAAGCGCGAGCCGATGCTCTGTGTGCCGCCGAATAATGAGCGATGTGTTAATATGCCAAAGGGTATTAAATTCACTGCATATGACTTTGTCATATGGCTACAGGGGTTCTCGAGTTAAAGATATGAAAAAAAGAGTGGTGGACATTACCGCACAAAATATTAGATTGGAAGGCAAACGTGCGACCTCTTATGATGTTGCACGAGTTGCAGGGGTTTCCCAGTCGGCAGTATCACGCTGCTTCAAGCCTGGAGCAAGTGTGTCGGCGAAAACGCGGGCAAAAGTGGAGAACGCGGCCAAAGCGTTGGGTTATCAACCCAATGCTATTGCACGTGGTTTGATCTCTGGCCGGTCGAACATTGTTGGCGTATTAATTACTGAGCTTACCAATCTGAATTATCCTCAGATTCTGTCTGAGTTGAACCGAAAATTTGATGAGAAAGATATTCATATTTTGCTATTTACCCTTGATAAAGAGAGCGATGTTGATCAAGTTTTAGAGAAAGTTTGGCAATATCAAGTGGATGGAATTATTGCCGCAGCTCAATTCACTGATACTCAAATAAGTGCCTGTCACGATCGTAATATTCCCTTGGTTTTTTATAACAGGCTCTACCCTCAAAATACTGTTTCGTCTGTTTGCTGTGATCATTATGAGGGCGAACGGTCACTAGTCGAAGGGCTGCTAAACAATGGTCGCAAGTCGTTTGTCGTTATGAGTGGTCCAGTAGATTCGTCGGTTAGCACGGCAAGAACTAAGGGAGCAGTGGCCCAGCTCAAGGGACTGCCTGTCGATATGGTCGAACTGGAAGGTGATTATAGCTATGAGCGAGCCTGCAGCTTAACGCGTGATGTTATGGACTCGGCTAATCCCAAACCAGATGCGTTTGTTTGTACTAACGATATTATGGCCCTCGGCTGCCTAGACACATTGCGTATCGAGTACCGGGCGAAAGTCCCTAAAGATATATCTGTGGTTGGATTTGATGGAGTTGATGCCGCTGCTTGGCTCAATTACGACCTTACAACAGTTCTACAGCCTTTAGAGCGCATGGTCGAAGCAGCTGTGGATATGCTTTTGGAGCGCATTGAAAATCCGGAACTACCTTCCGAGAAACGTCTTTTTGCCGGTGGCATCAGACATGGCGCCACAGCCCAGCTTGATTAGTATTCAAATAGGATAATTTTGATCGGAGTATCGCTAGTGCCATTACCTTTATTACTTTTACCTGGTTCACTTTGTACCGGCATGCTTTTTCATGCACAAATCTCGGCTTTTAAAGACGATAGGGAGGTAGTAGTAGCCGACTTTTCTAATTGCGATTCGATTGAGGCTATGGCTACCAAGGTACTCATGGAAGCACCAGCAGAGTTTGCATTAGCAGGCCTTTCGATGGGCGGTATTGTGGCCTTTGAAATATTTAGACAGGCACCCGAGCGGATCAAAAGAATCGCTTTGCTAGACACCAATCCTCGGGGTGAATTGCCAGAAAATGTACCTGTCCGTCAAGAGCAGATCAACACCGTTGCTCAAGGCGGTGCTGAGAGTTTAAGGACCTTAGTGAGTCAACAACTGATGCCGAAATATGCTTTTGACTCAGAGCAGCTATTAAAGCTAGAGCCTTTAGTGATGGAAATGGCCTTGGAGGTTGGTACTGATGAGTTCATTAATCAATGGCGCGCATTAGCGAGTCGAGCTGATAGCTGGAGCACACTTAAAGATATTCGCTGCCCTACCCTCATTTTGTGTGGTATCCATGATGCACTGTGCAGCGAAAAGCTCCATCGCGATATGGCTCAAGAAATAAAACATGCTAAATTGGAGATTATTCAAGAGGCCGGTCACCTCAGTACCCTTGATGCGCCCGAACAGGTAAATAGCGCTCTACAAGACTGGCTCGATTCGTAACCTTTTCTTAAGAGAAACATCAATTATGACTGTTTTTAACCCACATAATAGCTTTAGACAGAAACTGTTATCAGGGGACTGCTTAATCGGCACCTTTGTAAAGACACCATCGATGATGGTTGCAGAAGTATTGGCAACTACCGATTTAGATGTTGCCTGCTTCGATGCCGAACACTCCCCATTCGATCGTCGCGATATAGATAGCTGTTTGCTCGCTTTTCGCGCGGAGCAAAAACCCGCATTGGTTAGGGTAGCCTCATCATCAGCGGATCAAATACTCAATGCACTTGATTGTGGTGCTACGGGTGTTGTGATCCCTCATGTTGATTCGCCTGAAAAAGCCTTGGCCTGTGTTAATGCGGCTCGGTATGGGAGAACAGGACGGGGATACGCAGGTTCTACTCGTTCAGCGGGTTATGGCGCAGCGAGTGTTGCTGACAATATCAGTCTCAATCAGTCAGAGACTACGGTAATAGCGCAAATTGAAGATATTGCTGCTGTGGATCATATTGACGCGATAGCCGCTCAAGAAGGCATTGATTGCCTGTTTATCGGCATGATGGACCTAACCGTTGCTCTTGGCGCGACGGCTGCGACTGATAAGATCGTTGTTGAAGCGGCTGAAAAAATCTGTATTGCCGCTAAGGCGAATAGTAAGAAACTCGGTATCTTTGTACCTACTATTGACAGTATTGAATTTTGGCGAAGTCGAGGTGTTACACTTTTCCTAATGTCTTCAGACCATAGCTTTCTCAAGCAGGGGACAAAAAACTTGGTTGAATCAGCTCGGGCGAACTTCTAAAAAATTATTCAATGTAAATAGAACTTTTTCATTCATCACTTTATTACTAGTTTTGTTAAAAACTAGCCCAAGATAAGTACAGCGCTTGTAATTTTCTTTATTAAAACCTTTTTTTGGGGTGATTTGTAAATCGTAAACCTACATAGATTGATGGGTTAAACCTACCCAACTCCTCCCAAAATAATGATAATCTAACCGTTAAACAGCCGGTTGTACCGCGATGGTATTGGTCGTGCGCTCTACCGTATTGTCTTGATTGAGGTAAACCAATTTCGGCTTGTGCTGTTGCGCTTCAGCCTCTGAAAGCCCTGCATAGGTAGCAATAATAATACGGTCGCCGACCTGACATTTGCGGGCCGCCGCACCATTCATTGAAATAATGCCTGAGCCAGCTTCAGCCGCAATAATGTAGGTGGTCAAGCGCTCACCATTACTGACATTGTAGATATCAATCTGCTCAAACTCGCGCATGCCAGCCAATTCAAGTAGCTCTGAATCGATAGCACAGGAGCCGTCATACCAAAGCTCTGCCTGAGTGATACATGCCATATGCAATTTGGCTTTTAAAAAGTTAGATACCATATAAACAACAGTCCTTGGGTTAATTCCAATTTAAACACTCAAAAACGACATTGCGTCTTAACTGAGATCGACAGATAGATTATCGATAAGCCTTGCCGCTTCGGTAAACATAGCACCCAGTATGGTGATTTCAAGATCATCATTGGCGGCGGGATCCAATGTTTTGCTATTGCTGATGGTCACATAATCCACACCAAAACCGGCCTCAACGATGCGCTGTTTAGCCTTAGTTTCAAGCTGACTAAAGTCTTTATTACCTGCCTGTATCTGCTCAGCAATCCACTCTAAACATTGTTTTAAAACTATGACTCGCGGCCGCTCGTCATCGCTGATATAGCTGTTGCGCGAACTCATTGCCAAGCCATCGGGCTCGCGGTGAATCGCCGCAGGGCTGATTTGCACAGGCATGCAGAGATCCTCAGCCATACGTCGTATTACCGCTAACTGTTGATAATCCTTGATACCAAAAATGGCTTCGTCCGGTTGCACAATATTAAATAACTTACTGACAACCGTAGTCACACCCTCAAAGTGACCCGGGCGACTGGCGCCACAGAGAACATCGGTCATGGTTGGGCAGATCACACGACTCTGGGTATCTAGACCATTGGGGTACATTTCCACATCATCGGGATAAAATAGATAATCACAGCCGACTTCACGGAGCTTTTCACAGTCAGTTTCATAGGTTCGCGGATATCGATCCCAATCTTCATTGAGACCAAATTGCAATGCATTAACAAAGATCGAACAGACAACAATATCATTGCTCTCACGCGCCTGTCGGATTAACGCTAGATGACCATCATGGAGATTGCCCATAGTAGGCACAAAACCTATACGAGCACCCTGTCGACGGTCCTGATTAAGAATATCCCGAAGGCCACTAACCGTGTGAAAGATCTTCATGACAACAGTCCTGTAACTGCAGTTTTAATGGTCGATGAATTGGTCGCTAGCAAGATTTTCAAACCGCGTATACTTGCCCATAAACATTAAACGGCAGGTACCGATCGGCCCATTACGCTGTTTACCGATAATAATTTCTGCAGTGCCCTTATCGGGACTATCTTCATTGTAAACCTCATCTCGATAGATAAAGGTGATCACATCTGCGTCTTGCTCGATAGCACCAGATTCCCGCAGATCAGCATTCACTGGACGTTTATTCGGCCGCTGCTCAACGTTACGACTCAACTGTGAGAGTGCAATCATGGGGCATTCATATTCCCGCGCGAGGCCCTTGAGCTCTCGAGATATTTGCGAGATCTCCTGCACTCGACCCTCAGAGCTATTCGCCCCATTCATTAGTTGCAGGTAATCCACCATAATTAAACCCGGCTGTGCTGCAGCATAGAGAGCTTCAGTATCAACGGGGGTATCGGTACCATGCTGTTGATGCCATTGCGCCCGCAACTGCTCCACTCGTTCACGAGTAAACTGCTTGATGCGATTGCGCATTTCAAGGGGTGTAATACCCGCGGAATCATCAATAAATAAAGGACGGTCTTTAAGGCGCTGTGCCGCACTACTCAAGCGTGGCCAATCATCTTCGAGCAAATTGCCCGAGCGCATTCTGGTAGCATCGATTTTGCCAATCGAGGACAGCATGCGCATTACCAAGCTACTGGCAGGCATCTCTAAGCTAAACACCAACACCGGTCGGTCCTGATTCAGCGTGGCGTGCTCAACCATATTCATAGCAAAGGAGGTCTTACCCATGGAGGGTCGGCCAGCAACAATAATCAGATCGGATTTTTGCCAGCCTGAGGTCATCTGATCTAGGTCGCTAAAACCTGTGCTGAGGCCGGTAATATCTGCATCATTGTTAAATAACTCATCGAGACGCTCAACCGCCTCTTTGATCAACGAGTTAACTTCTTTAAAACCACCTTTCTTAGGACGGTTTTCAATAATCTCCTGAAGACGTTTTTCAGCCTCCTCGAGTAGCTTGGCGCTGTCCCAACCCAAAGGGTTGTAACCCTTGCGTACAATATCACTGGATGCACTGATCAACTGACGGACAATTGAGCGCTCAAGAACAATCTGTGTATAAGCCTTAACATTCGCGGAACTGGGCGTATTATGAGCAAGGTCGACTAAATACTCTGCCCCGCCCACAGCACTTAACTCATTGGAATTCTGCAGTGCCTCGGTCAGGGTAATAGGATCAAAGGGCTGCCCATCAGATGCCAGACGGGACATAGCGGTGAAGATTAACTGGTGGTCTGAGCTATAGAAATCACTCTCGGCAAGAATCTCTGCAATAGAATCAAAGGCATCATTCTTCAGCATCAATCCACCAAGAACAGCCTGCTCTGCCTCAATAGAATGAGGTAGCGGCTGACTAATGGTAGGTTCTGCAAAAAGCGCTTCGTTCATAGACGAGATTATAACCCTATGGTTGTGCAACTCTGTGGTAAAGAATACTCGTAAAGAGTACCCGTAAACGGTGCTGTTATAAACAAAAACGGCACTGCATCTTAGTAAGAAGCAGTGCCGTTGTGCAAATAATTTGCGGTCTCTTAACTAGCCCGAGACAAATCGCCAAAACTATTCCGCTTCGATAACCACAGTGACTGACTCAGTCACGTCAGAATGAAGTTGCACTTCAATCACAAATTCACCAACGTTGCGAATGGCGCCTTCAGGCAAGTTAATCTCACTCTTAGTGATCTCACCACCGGCAGCGTTAATTGCAGTCTCCAACTCACGGGTGCCGACCGAGCCGAATAGTTTGCCTTCATCGCCAGCTATTGCGGTAATTGTTACAGCCTCTATTGCCGAAAGTTTCTCAGCTCGCGCGGTCGCCTCGGCCAATTTGGCCGCTGCTGCCGCTTCTAGGTCAGCGCGACGCAGTTCAAAATCAGCAATATTGGCTTCAGTAGCAAACACCGCTTTGCCCTGTGGAATAAGGTAATTACGACCATAGCCAGCCTTAACATTAGCGGTATCACCAATGTCTCCCAACTTACCTACTTTTTCCAGAAGAATTACTTCCATCTCTATAACCTCTTGTTAACCATCTCTGCCTATTGTTCACGGTCCTTACCGGCCGTCAACCTCAAGCGTAAATTCAACAGACTATCAGCGAGACCAAGCCCCACTAATAAGCCACCTATCACTGGGCCGGACACTACCAACCCAACATACATAAACACCAACCACGCCTTCCCTAGAGCCGCCACATTGACCCCGTAGTGCATCAGGGACAGGCCGCTTAACACTAGCGGTAACACCATCAACTCAGCCCAAAAACGATACTCTGTGGGTAAATACAGTGCCACTATAAAGGCTATTATCGACAGGCCCGCTGCTCGCATATCTAACCTTAATTGGCGAAACTCCTCACCGAACCCGCCAGGGTTATAAAGCATTGCCTGCCACCAACGAGAGACAAACAAGCACAGTATAGTGCTGACCGCCAACATCAAAGCACCTAACCCTAAAACAAGCGGCCGGCTTGCAATAAAAGGCTCTACTTGTGACGACTGTCGCTGAGCAATCTCCGCAAACATCGTACTCAATCTATCGACCAACAGGTCAACATCAGTACTGAGCAACAGGGCGGTGGCAAGCATGACCACCACAGCCGTTAGCATTGAGGTCAATATCGTCCACTGCCATGACCCTGTTACCCTCAACACATTGGCAGCAATCAGCGTCATTAGCAGCGATAGCCCCGAAATAAACGTCAGTAGGCTACTACCTTGATCAAAAAAAGAACTGGCGATCAACGGCAACCCAGCCCAGAGCAGCACAACTACCCCTTCCTGACTGCCTTTGCGCAGTGACACCAAACCCACTGTCGCCGGACTAATTAAAGGAAACAAATTTCCCAAAAAGGCCACGGCGCAGGCCTGTGCCCGCCCACGCATAATAAATTCCGCTAGGGCACGCAATGAAATGCCTACTTACTTATGGCTGTCTGTGTAAGGGAGTAGCGCAATGTATCGAGCACGCTTAATAGCTTCACTCAGTTCACGCTGGTAGCGCGCTTTGGTGCCCGTAATACGGCTGGGAACAATTTTTCCGCTCTCAGACACATAGCCTTTTAATGTATCCAAATCTTTATAGTCGATTTCAGTTGCACCTTCGGCAGTGAAACGACAAAACTTTCTACGACGTACAAATCTAGCCATGATTATTCTCCTTTATCCGCTTCAGCAGCTTCTTCCGCTAAGGGCGCTTCCTCAGCAACCTCTTCAGCGGCGGGTTCGTCGGCAGCGGCCTCGGCCTCAGCGGCAGCCTTAGCTTCATCAGCCTTAGCCTTTGCAGCGCTGCGACGTTCGCGGGCTTCTTTATCTGCCTTCTCAGCATTTTCTTGCTTCATAATCGGCGATTCAGCGGTAACTGCCTCATCGCGACGGATAACCATGCTGCGCAAAACAGCATCGTTATAACGGAAAGTGGCATTCAATTCATCGAGCACATCCTGACCACATTCGATATTCATCAGAACATAATGTGCTTTGTGAATTTTATTAATTGGGTAAGCCAATTGGCGACGGCCCCAATCTTCAAGTCTATGGACCGTACCATTGCCTGCGGTAACAGAAGCAGAGTACCGTTCAACCATACCAGCAACCTGCTCGCTTTGATCCGGATGGACCAGGAACACTATTTCGTAGTGACGCATTGTATCTCCTCATGGATTTAAAAGTCTCCCGATCGGCCTTTTGGCCATCCCAGTGAGACAAGGAGTGTCTGAACATAGCTTGAAACCTGTTCAGACGCTTTGTGGCGCGGGATTATAGAGAGTTGGTGCGGGGGTTGCAATAGCGTTTTAGTCTTTATAATCAGCTATTTATCTTGCTCAGATAGCTCTTTAATCAGACTTATTACGGAGCCGACATTACTTCGCCGCTTTTTAAGTATCAGGGTGATGGCCATTTCTTCGATCGCCACAAGAATATGAAACAGAATGACTAGCCGGAAGAAATCATCAGCGCCAAATAAGATCAGTACATAATAGGCTGGTGCGATCAGCACCGCCGCTATTTTAGCACCCCAGGTATGGTAGCTTGGATAGCCGCCAAATTTACGGAGCGCCAGTGCCAGTGGCACCGTAAACGACAACATCGCAGCAAACAGAAACGCTGCCTGCTCAGTAAATATCGCTGGCCAAATCGCAAACAAGCCGAACATCATACTCGCGTAGGTGAGCACATCGCCCCAGCTATCCAACTTGGCACCCAATTCTGAAACTTGGTTGAGTTTGCGAGCTAAAAAACCATCTAGCACATCACTCAACAGCGAGACCGCTAAAACCCATAAAAATAACTGGCCCGCTTGGACTAGCGCCAAACCAATCAGCACAGGCACCAGCCCAAGACGAAGAAAACTCAGAATGTTAGGTATCGAGTAAATAACAGGCTCCAAAATCTGTAAAGCTAGTTCCCTCTAGGCTGACAAACAGCATCCCTCTGCACCATGATAGATTAGCCTCTAGCAAGGTCTAATTTCAACCACTCGGAGTTGCCATATCGCTATAAATGGCACTCAGTGGCGGCGTTGGCGCACCACTTCAAATAGACAGATACCCGTGGCCACCGAAACATTGAGGCTACTCACCTCGCCAGCCATTGGCAGCTTAGCCAGAAAATCGCATTGTTTCCGCGTTAACTGCCGCATGCCGGAACCCTCGGCACCCATGACCAGCACCAAAGGACCGGTCAGGTCCAGATCATATATATACTGTTCAGCCTCGCCGGCAGTGCCCACTACCCAGGCACCCTGCTGTTGAAGTTTGTTTAAGGTGCGGCTCAGGTTAGTCACCATGATCAGCGGTACCGTTTCAGCGGCACCACAGGCTACTTTTGTCACCACCGGTGTCAGACCAACAGAATTGTCCTTAGGCACAATAACAGCGTGAACTCCTGCACCGTCAGCGCTGCGTAAACAGGCGCCGAGGTTATGGGGATCGGTCACGCCATCGAGCATAAGAAAAAATCCGCTGCGGCCTTTGTCCTGAGCTAACTTGAGCAGAAAATTCTCATCATAGGTCTCGCCGGGACTACAGAGTGCCATTACTCCCTGATGTCGCCCCTCGGCTCGCTTATCCAACTGCTTTACTGTGGCCCACTGCAGCACCACGCCATGCTGCTCTGCCAACTTATGAATCTTTTGTAAGCGATCATCTTGTCGCCCGCGTTGCACATGTAATTCCCGCACGCGGCCAGGCGCCGACTTAAGCATGGTTTGCACCGCATGAATACCAAAAATCCAATCCACAACGCTCTCCTAAGCAACGGTTGCTGAATCATTAATTGCGCATTGTACTGGCTTTAGGCAAAATCCCAGTATAATTATTCTGGATTCAGACTCAATGAACAACTCTTTACCTGTCGCTAGCTTACTCCGCAGACTAGCAGCATTGATCTACGATGCTTTTTTAATGTTTGCTATCACATTGGCCTATGCCACCCTTATGCTGATTATTAAGATTGTGTTTAACGGCACTGATAACCTTGAGTCGATCCAACCGGGACCGGCTCTGCAATGGCTCAGTCTTGTCGGTTTGCTAATCTCACTGGGAGGCTACTATTTTATTTGCTGGCGCAAGCAAGGTCAGACTCTGGGCATGAAAGCATGGCGTCTGCGCTTGCAGCGGCACAATGGCAGTCTGGCCAGTCCCTATCAATGTATCAAACGCTCTGCACTGGCAACATTATCACTGGCTGCTGCGGGGATTGGTTACCTGTGGATTCTGTGGCCTTCAACCACAGGTTGCCTTCACGATATTCTTACCGATACTGAAATCGTGGTCGTACCCAAAGAAGAATAATAAAAGGACTATCACTAATGAACGCTACCTACATCCTCGCCATGGATCAGGGAACCACTTCCTCACGAGCTATCATTTTTGATGCTGACTACAGCATTATCACCCAGGCACAGCAAGAATTTACTCAGCACTTTCCCAACTCTGGTTGGGTAGAGCACAATCCCGCCGACATCTGGCACACAAGCCTGGATACGGCGCGCATAGCGTTAAAAGAGGCAGGAATAGAACCGCAGCAAATTGCTGGCATAGGAATCACTAATCAACGCGAGACCACGTTGCTGTGGGATCGCCGTAGCGGCGAGCCAATCTATAACGCCATTGTCTGGCAAGATCGCCGCACCGCAGACTACTGCAACAAGTTAAAACAACAGGGCCACGAAGCCATGGTCAATAATAAAACTGGACTGCTTCTAGACCCTTATTTCTCGGCGACAAAAATTGCCTGGATTCTCGATAATGTCGACGGCGCTCGCGCCCGAGCAGAAGCCGGCGAACTGGCTTTCGGTACCGTCGACAGCTGGCTGCTATGGAATTTAACCGCAGGGACAAACCATGCCACTGACGCCACTAATGCTTCCCGAACCATGCTTTACAATATTCACCAAGGAAATTGGGATAAAGAGCTCTTAGCGCTATTCAATATACCTAGCTCAGTCCTGCCAGAGGTAAAGGACTGTGCCACAGAGTATGGGGTAACAAACTTGTTAGGTGGCGAAATCCCTATCCTTGGAATCGCTGGAGATCAACACGCCGCAACCATCGGACAGGCCTGCTTTACCGCTGGCATGATGAAATCCACCTATGGCACTGGCTGCTTCGCCCTTTTAAATACCGGCGATCAAGCGGTTACCTCCACTAATCGATTACTAACAACCATCGCTTACCAGTTAGATGGCAACGTCACCTATGCTTTGGAAGGCTCGATATTTATAGCCGGTGCCGCAGTGCAATGGCTGCGAGATGGGCTGGGCATTATTGAGTCCGCCCAGCAATCGGGTGAGTTGGCCATCGAGGCCGATGACAACCAACAGGTCTACATGATTCCGGCGTTTACCGGTCT
>CBFHVP010000015.1:12826-16401 GCA_965659315.1 uncultured Porticoccaceae bacterium
GCTCGCGGAGCATTGATTGGCTTAACCAGAGGCACCGGTCCAGCAGAAATCTCGCGCGCAGCGCTAGAGTCAGTCTGTTACCAAACCCTAGACCTACTCAAGGCGATGCAAGCCGACTTGGGAGCAGATACCGACACGGTATTGCGCGTCGATGGCGGCATGGTCGCTAGCGATTGGACTATGCAGCGTCTCGCCGATATTCTTCAGGCGCCAGTGGATCGCCCTGTTATTGCTGAGACTACTGCATTAGGGGCGGCATGGTTAGCGGGCTCTAAAGCTGGGCTTTGGCCAGACCAAGCCGGTTTTGCCAAGAGTTGGAGACAGGACAAGCAATTCACACCTTTGATGTCAGCCTCAGAACGCGATTGTAAAGTCGCTGGGTGGGACAATGCAGTACGCAGAGTGCTGACCACTTAACAGTCCGGCCAAATCAGGCGAGGGTCGTTTATAGACTTTAATCAACTGGCATAATTGGTTGAGTACTGGACAAAATTGGGCGCACTTAACCGAAGCAAATGCGACTACCTCTAATGACCTTAGATGCGACGATAAGAGAGCGAGAGATAGATCGAATCAACCACTACGCCTTAGCAAATACACTCCTAGCGCAGCACAGAAAACCACCGGCGTAATCACAGCTAAAAATGGTGGGAAGCCAAAGACAATACTTAGAGGACCCAGCAGATCCTGCACAATCCTGAATGTGACTCCCGTCACGACGCCAACAAAGACTCTGAAGCCCATGGTCGATTCACGCAAAGGCCCAAAGACAAAAGAAATACCAACTAGCACCAGGCCAATAATGATTAACGGCTGTAACACCTTGCGCCAAAACGCTACCTCATAATCAGCTGTATTGGCGTTTTGCTGGCGCAGAAACTCGATATAACCCGATAGACTGGCAATAGGCAGAGCGTCCGCGGGTAAAATATTAACCGTTAATACATTGGGCGTTAACTCAGAATCCCAATGCCGAGTGATTTTCTTATCCACCTCCGTACGATCACCGTAGAATCGAGTGATCGACACATTCTCTTCCGTCCAATAGCCTTCGACCGCATTATAGGTTGCCCTTGAGGAAAAACTCGCTTCTTCGATGGTTTTGTCATCGGTAAAGCGGTAACGAGTAACGCCATATAAAACACCGCCGGGGAAAACCGCATTGAAATGCATAAACTCATTGCCCTCACGGTTCCAAAAACCGGTAGTAGAATCCTGTGCACTCTCCCCTTTTAGTAAGTATTCTCGACGCCCCTCGGCCAACTGATCCAGATAGGGCGAAAAATACTCGCCAATAGCCATAGCCAAAACAATAAACACAAGCACTGGTTTGAGTACAAAGCCAACCACTTGCAGGGGGGAGACGCCAGCCGCGCGCATCACTACCACCTCACTATTGCCTTGTAAGATTCCCAAGCCAATCAAACAACCAATCAAACAACCAAATGGCATAAACTCGTACAATCGCGATGGCAGCAATGTGCCCACGTAAATTAACGCATCGGGAAAATGGTAATTGCGACCGAGTCTTCCACTTTGATCAATGATCTCACCAACCGCATCTAAGCCGATCAAGACCAACAAAGCCACACCAATGGAAGCAAAAACGGTAGTCCCAATATGATTGGACAATCTACGCATTAAACCAACTGCCCATCAGCGTTTACCACGGCCTTGGATTTTTTTGGCTGACCAGTCAACAACAACCCGATAGCGATGGCTAAATACACCAGATGCACGGGAAAAATAGTGACTGCCATTGGTATTGAACCCGATTCGAGCGCTTCGCGCATCGCATTGAGAGCGACCAGATAGGTAAAGTAGAGAACAATGGCCGGCAATAGCTTTCCGAACCGCCCCTTGCGATGATCTGTACGACTTAGAGGCACTGCCAATACTGTCACCACCAGTAACAGTAATGGAATTGATAGGCGCCATTGCAACATAGCCTTAGATTTAAGATCGTCAGCGGCAAACAATAAGGATGTGGGCACGGTCTCCATCTTGATTTTGGTATCGGGACGCTTACTTTCTAACCGCGAGCCGTACTCTTCAAAATGCGTAATCTGATAGTCATTCTGTCCCGGAACGCCCTCAATCCGATACCCATTATTCAGTACCAAATAGCGATCTAAACTACCCTCAGCCTGTTGCTGTTGACCTGTATCAGCTAACACTAAGACCAAGCGACGATCCGAGTTACTGGTATTCCCTGAGGCCATAGCAAGAAAAATATTGTCAAGTTCACGACTCTCACTAACCGATTCGCTATATGCGACACCGCGACCACCACTCATCGTATAGAACTTTTTTGGCATCAACTTATCGAGATCACTGCGGGATTTCTGTGCTTTCACCAGAGTGTCAGCCTTGGCCATACCAGCAGGTGCAACGGACAGACTCAACCAACCTGCCATTAGCGCCAAGCAAGCTGCCAACACCAAGGTATAACCCATAAGACGACGCTCAGAAATACCACAAGCTTTCAGCACACTCATCTCATTCTCGACGTACAAACGTCCAAAGGTCAACAGCACCGCGAGGAAGAAGGCCAGCGGTAATACCAATTCCAAAAAACCAGGAATGCGGTAGCCTATAAGGGCGAAAATAGCTCCGGGTTCCATTTCACCTGCCACCGCATTTGCCAGATATTTCACAAATCGGCCACTCATTAAAATCAGCAGCAAAACCACAGAAACAGCGACAGTACTGGAGAGGATCTCACGACAGATATAGCGGAAAATAATCAAAGTATTCGCCTTACTGCTATTGGGCGTAGTAGCACAGAATGGTATCCTTGAAGGGTACTAAGTGTAAAATAAAAATTAAACTATGGAGCACATATGGAGTTTACTGCATCTTCCGCCAAGCTGTTAAAGATTAAGGCGGATTCTCTCATTCTCGCCACCGGCCCACAACTACAAAATAGCGCAGCAGAACTTGACCAATCGCTTGATGGTGCTATCTCATCACTGATTAAGGCAGGTGATTTTAATGGCAAAACCGGTGAGACATTGGTGATCCACATTCCTGGAGCAGCGGGTAAGCGAATCATCCTACTCGGTACTCAGGATGCATCGACGCCACAAAAGCAAATCAATGCCATCACCGCTGGTGCCAAAGCACTGCTAAAAACCGCTAGCAAAAAAGCGGTTTGGATTGGCGAGGGCTTGGCTGATGACAACGAATGGCAGGCTTCCATGGTTGCTCGCAGTATCCAAACTGCAAGTTATCAATATATTCGTCAACCCAGTAGAGGCAAAAAACCCAAACCGCAAAAACTGACCACATTAATCTACTGGACAGCCACCAAAGCCGGTGCAATGGCCGCTAAAAAAGGCTTGTCCTATGGCCATGCCGTGGGCAATGGCATGAATACCGCTCGGCAACTCGGCAATCTGCCAGCAAACATATGCACTCCGAATTACCTTGCCAGTCAGGCTAAGGCGTTGGCTAAGGGTCAAGCCAAAGTGACAACTACTGTGCTCACTGAGGCTGATATGAAAAAGCTTAAAATGGGCTCATTATTGTCCGTATCTGCCGGTAGTGATCAGCCGGCCAAACTTATTATAATC
>CBFHVP010000015.1:16411-28305 GCA_965659315.1 uncultured Porticoccaceae bacterium
ATATGAAAAAGCTTAAAATGGGCTCATTATTGTCCGTATCTGCCGGTAGTGATCAGCCGGCCAAACTTATTATAATCCAATACCAAGGTGCTAAAACCGGCGTGAAGCCTATTGTCTTAGTTGGTAAAGCGGTGACTTTTGACACTGGCGGCATCAGTCTTAAACCCGGTGGTGGTATGGACGAAATGAAATATGATATGTGCGGTGGCGCCTCAGTCTTTGGTGTTATCAATGCGCTGATCGAATCACAGCTACCAGTCAATGTCATCGGTATTGTCCCAGCCACTGAGAATATGCCCAATGGCAATGCCACCAAACCTGGAGATGTGGTTACCAGTATGTCTGGACAAACCATTGAGATATTGAACACTGATGCTGAAGGCCGGCTGATTCTGTGTGATGCCCTAACCTATGCGGAACGCTTTAAACCAGCTGCTGTAATTGATATCGCAACGCTTACTGGCGCCGTAATTGGCGCCCTAGGCAAGGTCAGTGCAGGGTTACTCGCAAACAATGATGAGCTTGCCGAGCAGCTTCTAACCAGTGGTACCCGCAGTGGCGATCGGGCATGGCGATTACCGCTATGGGAGGAATACGATCAGTTGCTTAAAAGTAACTTTGCCGACATGGCCAATATCGGTGGTCCCCAAGCGGGCACTATTACTGCAGCCTGTTTTCTAGCGCGCTTCACTAAAAAATATAAGTGGGCCCATTTAGATGTGGCCGGCACAGCCTGGATTAGTGGTCCTCAAAAAGGTGCAACGGGTCGTCCAGTACCGCTATTGATGGACTACATCTGCAGTCAAGCGAGTTGAGCATTGACTAACGTTTCCTTTTATAAATTAGCCGGTGACCAATCAGTCGCCCTTGCATTAGCCTGCCAGTTAATCCAAAAGTCTCTTCAAACCAAGCAACAGGTGCTGTGCTTAGTGCCCGACCATGCAGCAGCCCAACAACTTGATGAGCAACTCTGGGGTTTTCAAGACACTGCCTTTGTTCCCCATGCCCTAGGGGTTGATAACGCCCCTGTCGCTATCAGTGTGGACGCTGAACCGGGCGATCACCATCAAATACTCATCAATCTTCAGGCTCAGATCCCCACCTGGTTTAGCCGCTTTGACCGAGTAATGGAAATTATTCACGCAGAGCCCGCCTATGAACAGGCAAAACGCGACAACTTTAAATTCTATCAGCAACGCGGCTATGCCCTGAGTTTTCATGATCTCAGTGAGACCTTTACTCAATGAAAGGTCAAAAACAATATAAAGCTGCAAACCAAGACGATCATGACTACTTTGATCAACTTCTCGACGATCTCTACTTGTTACAGGAAAAGCTACTGCATGCCGAACCTAGTATCTTGGATGATGCTGAGCAACAAACAACCGATATCGCGACGGATTTTGATGCGCTAAATATTCCGATACTCACCCAGACTCTTAACCGTGAAATCGATGACGAGCATCAGTCTCTACAACAGTTTGATGAAGCTCAGCATCATTTATTCGAGCAACCTGAAAGTCAGCCAAACATTAACGAAGAGCAGGTAACCGCCATCGTCAATCGCTTAATGGGCAAATTGCGGCCCAAGGTTGAACAGCTTTTGCGGCAGAAAATTCGCAGTAAAGTAATTGAGCGTTTTAATCGAGAGAACTAGCCCCAAAAGCCTCCAAGCCCTATAATCTGCGCCTAGAAAATTTTAATCCCAGCCATATTTAATCGAATCATTGAGCCCAATAATGGAAAAAACATTTGCCCCCCAGGATATAGAAACCAAATGGTATAAAACCTGGGAGGAGCGGGGCTATTTCTCGCCTAATATGGCGGCGGAAAAAGACCCCTACAGCATCGTGATTCCGCCACCTAATGTGACTGGTAGCCTACATATCGGCCACGCCCTTCAGCATGGCATTATGGATGCCCTCACACGTTATAACCGTATGCAAGGTAAAAATGCGCTGTGGCAAGTGGGCAGTGATCATGCGGGTATCGCCACACAGATGGTTGTCGAGCGCAAACTTGCCGCTGAGGGGCAGCCCAGCCGTGAAGCATTGGGCCGTGAAAAATTTATCGAAAAAACCTGGGAGTGGAAAGAACAGTCTGGCGACACCATTATGCGTCAAATGCGCCGACTGGGTAACTCTGTGGACTGGGAAACCGAACGCTTCACCATGGACGAGGGCTTCTATACAGCGGTACAACAAGCTTTTGTCCGCCTGCATGATGATGGTCTGATCTACCGCGGCAAGCGATTGGTCAACTGGGATCCCAAGCTACATACCGCCATCTCCGATCTGGAAGTGGAAAATCGTGACGTCAAGGGTAAGATGTGGAATTTGCGCTATCCCCTGGCTAACGGGGTCAAAACACTGGCTGGCAAAGACTATATTGTGGTCGCCACCACTCGACCAGAAACCCTACTAGGCGATACTGGCGTGGCGGTTAATCCAGATGACCCAAGATATACCAACCTTATTGGCCAGCATGTCATGTTACCGCTAGTCGGTAGACTTATTCCTATTGTTGCTGATGAACATGCCGATAAAGACAAAGGCACCGGCTGTGTAAAAATAACCCCAGCTCATGACTTCAATGATTACGAGGTAGGCCAGCGTCATCAACTGCCCATGGTCAATATCCTCACCATGAATGCCGACATTCGCCAAAGCGCTGAATGTGTTAACAGCGATGGTAGCGATAATGAACAGATGGACACCACATTGCCGGAAAAATATCGTGGAATGGAACGCTTTGCCGCACGCCGAGACATTGTTGCAGAGATGGATGCACTGGGCCTGCTCGAAAGTATTGAAGAAAATGATATGACCGTACCCTACGGTGATCGTGGTGGTGTCGTTATCGAACCCATGCTCACCAACCAGTGGTATGTGGATGCTAAAAAGTTAGCCGGCCCTGCTATTGAGGCAGTAGAGGATGGGCGCATTAAATTTGTCCCTCAGCAATACGAAAATATGTACTTCTCGTGGATGCGCAATATTCAAGATTGGTGCATCTCACGACAGCTATGGTGGGGCCATCGAATACCCGCTTGGTATGATGAAGCCGGCAAAGCCTATGTGGGTGTCAGTGAGGAAGATGTGCGCGCAAAATATGATTTGGGTGATGCTGTACTCAATCAAGATGACGATGTACTGGACACTTGGTTCTCCTCCGCACTCTGGACCTTTGGCACATTAGGCTGGCCTGAGCCAAGCGAAAGGCTGAAAGCCTTTCATCCTACCGATGTTCTTGTGACCGGTTTTGATATTATTTTCTTTTGGGTAGCACGCATGATTATGATGAGCATGCACCTGATCAAAGATGAACACGGGCAACCGGAAATACCATTCAAAACCGTGTATGTCACCGGCCTCATTCGCGATGAACAGGGCCAGAAAATGTCCAAATCTAAAGGTAATGTTCTCGACCCACTGGATATGATTGATGGTATCGATATCGAGTCATTACTGGAGAAGCGCACGGGCAATATGATGCAGCCGCAACAGGCCGCTAAGATTGCCAGCCGCACTAGAAAACAGTTTCCCAATGGTATTGAGCCCCATGGTGCCGATGCCTTGCGTTTCACCCTCTGTGCTCTAGCCTCTACCGGGCGAGATATTAACTGGGATATGAAGCGCCTTGAAGGCTATAGAAACTTCTGCAACAAGATATGGAATGCCTCCCGCTATGTTCTGATGAATGCTCAGGGCGAAGACGGTGCTCTTGACTGTGGTCAAGATAACTCAGACGACTATAAACTTAGCTTGGCCGATCGGTGGATTATATCGCGCCTACAGATCGCTGAAACGGATGTCAGTGCAGCGATCAATAATTATAGATTTGATCTGGCCGCGCAAGCGCTCTATGACTTTATATGGAATGAATATTGCGATTGGTATCTCGAGTTATCCAAGCCCGTGCTCTGGGATGAGAATGGCGATACCGCCATGCAAAAAGGCACCCGACGTACTCTGGTGCGCGTACTTGAAACTATCCTGCGTCTCGCTCATCCAATGCTACCGTTTATTACCGAAGAAATTTGGCAGAATATTGCGCCATTAGCCGGGGTAACACTGAACCCTAAGGGCGATACTATTATGCTACAACCCTATCCCGTAGCCGACACAGCTTTCATAGACGAGCAGGCTAATGCCGATATTGAATGGGTGAAAAATGTTATTGTAGGCGTGCGTAATGTACGCGGTGAAATGAATATCTCACCCGCTAAAGCACTGCCTATCTATTTAGCCCGAGGCAATAATGACGACAAGCGTCGCCTTGATGAAAACCGCCAATTTCTCAGCAAACTAGCAAGCTTGGAAACCATTACTTGGCTCGATGATCCCGCTGACGCGCCGTTATCCGCCACAGCCCTAGCAGGTGATATGGAAATTCTCGTACCCATGGCCGGCCTAATTGATGTGGCCGCAGAGCTGTCGCGACTTGACCGCGAAATTGACAAAATAGCTAATGAGGCAAAAAAACTTTCCGGTAAATTAAGTAACAGTAAATTTGTCGACAATGCCCCCGCAGAAGTGGTCGCCAAAGAGCGTCAGAAGCTCGAGGATTTTGAGGGCTCACTGTCCCAACTAAACGAAAAACGTAGCGCTATCGCTGAAATGGCCTAAACAGTAAATGGCTCAATGTCTCAACCCTCAACAGCAGGCTGCGCTGACCTATATCGATGGTCCACTACTGGTACTCGCGGGTGCCGGTAGCGGCAAAACCAGCGTTATTACCCGCAAAATAGCCTATTTGGTTAATGACTGCGGCATCGCTGCGCGCAATATCGCTGCGGTTACCTTTACCAATAAAGCCGCTCGAGAAATGAAAGCTCGAGTCGCTAGCCTGTTAGATAAAGAGCGCGCCAATGGTCTGACTGTGTCCACTTTTCACAACCTTGGTCTCACAATTATTCGCACCGAGATTAAAGCACTGGGGTTTAGGCCCGGCTTCTCAATTCTCGATCAAGAAGATTGTCGCAAGCTGCTAAAAGAATTGTTGGTGCGTCATACTGAACTGGACGAAAAATTGATCGACACCGCCCAGAATACAATCTCCAATTGGAAAAATTCACTGTTGTCGCCCAGCCATGCCGTGGGTGCTGCTAGCAGCACCGGCGAACAAGCAATAGCAATGCTTTATGATCGCTATCAACGAGCGCTAAAAGCCTATAACGCCGTAGACTTTGATGACTTGATTATGATTCCAGTTATGCTATTTCAGGAACAGCCGGAGATATTGGCTAAATGGCAAAAACGTATTCGCTACCTTTTGGTCGATGAGTATCAAGACACTAATCTCGCACAATACGAATTGGTGAAGACATTAGTCAATGAAAAACAGGCGCTGACCGTGGTTGGCGACGACGATCAATCCATCTACGCTTGGCGCGGCGCCAGACCAGAAAACCTTATGCAATTGCAAGACGATTTCCCTGCTCTCAATATTATTAAACTGGAACAAAACTATCGTTCCACAAGCCGCATTCTAAAAGCGGCTAATACATTGATTGATAACAATCCACACATTATCAATAAGGCATTATGGAGTGAACTCGGGCCAGGAGATCCGCTGCGATTTATCAGTAGCGAAAATGAAGAATCCGAGTGCGAGCGGGTAGTCAATGAGATCATTGATATGCGCCTTAAACGCCGTTGCAAATACAGCGACTTTGCCGTGCTCTATCGAGGTAACTATCAAGCCAAATTAGTAGAAATCAAACTGCAGTCGCAAAATATTCCCTACGAAATAACCGGCGGGCAATCGTTTTACGCCAAAACGGAAATAAAAGATATCATGGCCTACTTGCGCCTGATTATTAATCCATCTGACGACAATGCACTACTGCGTATTATCAACACACCACGACGGCAGATAGGCCCCACCACCCTAGAAAAGCTCGGCGAATATGCCAACCAACGTAACCTGTCACTCTACGCTGCTATCGACGAAGTCGGTCTAAATGCCAGTATGCCTGCGACCAATATAGAGCGATTAAAACGCTTCAAACAATGGATACAGAACGTCAATAGAAATCTTTACGACAACAATCCGATGACCGCGATTAACGAGATGCTAGATGACGCTGACTATCAGGGCTGGCTACAACAAAATGCCAGCAGTGACCATGTGGCGCAAAAACGCTGGGAAAATGTACAATTTTTACTCGCACAGCTGGCTCAGGTTATCAAACGAGATAGAGAAGAAAATGACAGCGACAATGGCGACAGCATCGTTGAAAATGCCATTGCCAAGTTAATTCTCAGAGACATGTTGGATCGTGAACAGGAAGAATCTGCCGATGATAAAGTGCAATTAATGACACTACATGCCGCCAAGGGCTTGGAGTTTCTGCATGTATTTATGATTGGCATGGAAGAGGATATCTTGCCTCATAAAAACAGTATTGAGCACGGCCAGATCGAAGAAGAGCGTCGCTTAGCCTACGTCGGCATTACCCGCGCCCAGAGAACATTGACCATGACTAGCGCTCGACAACGCACCCAGTTTGGTGAAACCTCTGCGACTACAGCAAGTCGATTTATTGACGAATTACCCGCGGATGATCTTGTGAAAATTGGTGGTGGTGATACCCAACATAGTGCCGAGGAGAATCAACTAAAAGGAGAAGAATCTCTAGCCGCGTTAAAGTCATTATTTGGTTAGCTGCCCATTATCTCATCTGCCGCCGCGACCCAATCTAACCCTTGGTGAAACCGAGCCATGCGAAACATTACTTACAGTATGTTTATACATGTAGGCGAGGATAGCATTTGGTTTGCTCAATGGCTAAAATACGGTTGGGCAGGAATCTCCACTATTGGAGTGTATTACGCTAACCCATCGCCGGTAACCATATAAAAACAGGCTTAACATTGAAAATTAAAATTATCTTGCGTTTAGCCGGATTGCTATCTTTTTTACCGCTCTCTGTACTACGACTATTCGGCCTCTTTATCGGCATTGCAGGTGCTTGGCTTAATATTAGAGCAATTAGAGTTTCACGTATCAATTTGGGTATCGCTCATCCTGATATGTCGAAAGAAGAAATTGAGAGAATCAGCCGTCTGCGCCTGCGTCATATGGGTAAAATATCTTTAGAGACACTCAAAATATGGCGCAAAGGATATCAGTGGTCAGATAAAAAGATTATTGATATTGAGGGAATCGAACATTTCGAAGCGGCGTTAGCCAATGATAGAGGCATCATCACAATTGCACCGCACTTTGGCAATTGGGAAGTTGTTGGGCAATGGCTCTCTCAACGGGTGCCAATGACCACTCTTTACAAACCACCAAGAAATCCGCTGGTAGAGAAATGGATAAAGGATTCTCGGGAAAAGTGTGGAGCCACATTGGTTCCTACCAATGTTAGAGGTGTAGCTGCGGTGCTGAAAACGTTAAAACGGGGAGAGTTAACCGGCATATTACCTGACCAGCAACCGCCGCTCGACAGTGGTGCTTTCTCACCCTACTTTGGCACACCTGCCCTGACCATGACTTTGATCCACAACCTTATTCAACGCACAAACTGCCAGGCCATTATCTGTTTAGCAGAATTGGTCCCAGGCGGTTGGAAACTAATATTCAGACCAGTCTCAGACGAACTGTATAGTGCCGACCAAGACACACATCTAGCCGCTCTCAACCGAGAAATAGAAGCTGTCGCTATGCTTACGCCAGAACAGTATCAATGGGAATATAAGCGCTACCGAACCCAACCGGATGGAAATCCAAACTTCTACCCCTAGAATATCTAAAACTCCATGCTAATCGACTATCAGTTGGGCTTCTCGCACAAGGTACTTTATTAATGTTTTATATCTGTAACTTAGACTACTAACGACATCCCGAGGATAGCGACAACTATAAATCCGTTATAACTCTAGTTCATAAATTGTAACTATACGTCGAGCAGTTGATGAATTTCCATATCATGGCCTTTAGCTATTTTAAAAACCTGCCATAGGGAAACTATAGCCCTATAATCTTGCTCCATACGCTGATACTGGCGCACCGAAAGTTCATAGTCAGCCATATCTTCTTGAACCAAGTTACGGTTTTTGCGCAGAACAATTATTTTGGCGCACAGCTTTTGTTGAAAATCTATAAAGTCATCGTAATAAGCTGAGTTTGAATTTGGTCGTTGCATAGCTTTTATTTAAATTCCCTTTTTATATCGCTGAGCAGCGAGAGTGGCATAGGCCTAAAACAACTGACACGTCTAGCTTGACGCCAAATAGGAAAAAGTAATAAAACAGTTGAGTCAATAGATTCTTCGTGCTCTAGAGATCGAGCAAATCGCATACATCTAAATCATAGGCCTTAGCCAATTTGAATATCTGCCAGAGGGACACAATAGAACTCGGCTCTTGCTCCATGCGTTGGTACTGCCGAACTGATAATTCATAGTCAGCCATATCTTCCTGAACTAATTTGCGATCTCTGCGAAGTGCAATAATTTTGGCGCATAGCTTTTCTTGCAACTGAATAAAATCATCGTAGTAAATTGAGTCTGGGTTTGGGCGCTGCATAACGTTTTATCTAATTACTCACTTGGAATATAGCCAAGGTTGGCTTATCTTTATTCTAGCAATAGGTTGTTTTCAAACAACACGCCTAGCTTGGCTTTATAGAGAAAGAGATCAAGGAGATCTTAATTGAACAGGGAATACGTTCTCAGCAACAACTTCTTATCTTCAATCCACGGGGTCCTGCGATCTTGCATTCAGACAAACTCAGCAGGCCAATATTGGCACGGTGCGGACGCCCGCATCGGCAACAGAAACTCTCATAATATTGCGACACTAGTCGTATTGATAAGGATATTTATTACGCAATTAGTCTTATTGGAAGTCCGAAGTGAGCCTGTTTTAGAGCGACAATTTTGTCACACCTAAAAACGCACTTGAAAACCCTAGATTAAAACCTGTAGCACCTTGGATCCCGAGCGTTCAGCCTCCGCCTAGGCATGATGCGGTAGTATCGGGATCATTTTTTTGTAACCTCAACCCTCGATACGACAGCCAAATTCTTCACCTGCATCCAATAACCATTGACCTAGATAGTCCGCAAAACTGCGCCGAATAATAACCTCATAGGAGCCGTCAAATTTATTACTGACCACCGCCGAGGCTTTGGCGAAAGTGGTTTGCGCACAACGACCAGTACGGGAAGACGCATCTGGCCAACCAGCAACGTCATACACGCAAGACTTTTTCAATAAAGTGTCGAGGGCGTGAGCAACACCGCGAAGATTAATACTGGTATAACCACCGCTAACATCAACAACAGAGATATGACCTGTAATATCTGCACGTAACTGGGCCTCAAGATCACCAGCATTCTGACTATTGCTAACCAATAACCACTCATCCGGACCCACCCAGTAAATACAACTGTCATCATTACTATGATAGTGCCCTGGCGTAGTGGGTAATTGGATAGCTAGGACATTGGCAATCGTTGCACAAAATAGTTTATCCTCGGCACTACCGCGCAAATTTAAAAAGGCACAACCTCGCCTCTCTTTTACCACCACAGCGTAATCCACATCGGTATTAAAAAGATCACTTTTCCCATCACCCTTAAAGTGGCTAGACAACTTTTGTAAATAATGCAGTGGCGATTCCACGTTTATATCACCGAACATTTTGTCGCTCTCCTTTAGGATCATAAAAAACTGCATTAACTATTTCCGCAGCGATAATGCGACCATCTGCGAGCGGACAATACACTGTCTCACCCAAACGTTTGTGACCACCTTTAACTACCGCCAGAGCAATAGAACGACCAAGATTGGCACTGTAATAACTCGATGTGACATGACCTTGCATCGACATTGGAATCCGCTGTGATTTATCAAAAACTATTTGTGCACCTTCAGGAATAACATCTGTTGCGACAGCCGTTTTCAAACCAACAAACTGTTTGCGGTTTTCGCGAATGGAATCACTGCGTTGCAACGATCGCTGACCAATAAAACTAAAGCTTTTATTTTTATTAACCACCCAATCCATATTCATATCGCCCGGCGTCATAGAACCATCAGTATCTTGGCCGACGATAATGAAACCTTTTTCTGCCCGCAGTACATGCATCGCCTCTGTACCATAAGGCGTAATACCATACTCCTCACCTGCCGCTATTAATGCTTCCCAAACATGGCGACCATAATGAGCCGGAACATTCACTTCATAGGACAGTTCGCCGGTAAAGCTGATACGAAATACCCGCGCTTTTACACCGGCAACATGGCCATCCCGCCAATCCATAAACTCAAAAGCATCGCCACTTAAGTCAATATCGTCGCATAATTTGGCAATCACCTTCCTAGCATTAGGCCCTGTGACCGTAGCAGTGCTCCAATGATCAGTGACCGAGGTAAAATACACTTTTAGTTCAGGCCATTCGGTCTGTTGCCATAACTCCAACCAAGCCAACACACCGGCAGCGCCACCGGTGGTGGTAAACATTAAATAATGGTTATCACCGAGACAGGCGCAGACGCCATCATCGAAAATCATGCCATCTTCTTTCAACATAACGCCATAGCGACACTTGCCTGGCGCTAGCTTGAGGTACGAATTAGTGTATATGCGAGTAATAAATTCAGCGGCATCTGGCCCTTGAATATCAATTTTGCCCAATGTACTAGCATCCAGAATGCCGCAACTATTGCGCACTGCTAAACACTCTCTATTGACCGCGTCTTCCATCGACTCACCAGACTGCGGGAAGTACCATGGCCGCTTCCACTGTCCGACATCTTCAAATTCAGCGCCATGCTGTTGATGCCAACGATGCATGGCGGTGTAGCGTTCAGGATCAAATAAATCACCCACATCCCGGCCAGCGATAGCACCGAACGTCGTCGGAGAATAAGACGGGCGGAAAATGGTTGTGCCTGTTTCAGCAATACTCTGACCCAGAGCATTGGCTAAAATAGCCATGCCATTGATATTACCTAGCTTGCCTTGATCGGTACCAAAACCCATGGCCGTGTAGCGTTTAATATGCTCTACCGACTGAAACCCTTCGCGCACGGCAAGCTCAATACCGCTAGCACTTACATCGAGTTGCATATCGACAAACTGACTAGGCGCACGACTGGTTGGCTTGCTATGAGGCACGAGAAATAAAGCTTGTTGTGGCTGCTCTGGATACTCTTCGACAAAGGGCTGAGGAAAATGCACTGCGCCATTGCCAACGCCGACTAACTTGGCTGCCTCTGCACCAGCATTAGCTCCCTCGGCAAGACAGTCTGAAAGTGCGTAGGTACCTGAACAGGCCCCCACAGAGCGTTCCTGCTGTTTCGATTGACCCGGTCTAAAGCCAACAATACTGTCATCCCACACCGGCTTTGCGCCCGTATGAGAGCTCAAATGAATTGCTGGGCTCCAACCACCGGAACAGGCAATAAGATCACAGTCAATTTTTTGCACAGCCCCGATGATTTCCCGACCATCGGCACTGAGAGGCGCAACCAGTGCGCGCTTGACTCGCTTACCGCCCTTGGCCTCAATCACACCATAGCCAGCTAATAGGGTAATACCCAATGCTTTCACAGTATTGATAAGTTCACCACTGGGTTCAGCTCTACTATCTATAATCGCTACCACTTTACGACCGGTATGATGCCAATCGATAGCCGTTTGATAAGCATTGTCATTGGTGGTGAAAAGAACCATATTTTGACCCGGAGCAACGCCGTAGCGATTGATATAGGTCGATAGGGAAGAGGCTTGCATAACACCGGGGATATCATTGTGAGCAAATACCAGCGGCCGCTCAAAGGCACCCGTTGCCAACACTACTCTTTTGGCTCGTACTCTGTGCAATCGTTGACGCACGCCCGATATGGCACTGATACCCAAATGATCTGTGCGACG
>CBFHVP010000016.1:0-26412 GCA_965659315.1 uncultured Porticoccaceae bacterium
GCCAGTGGTACTGATGGTTTTAAAGCCTATGCCGATTGGATTGAAACTCAGCTCAATGTGCATGATCGCTTAATCACTCCCGACCAGGCCCAGGCCAGTATTGCCGATACCATGGATAAAGGTCGCCGTTTTCTGCTGTTGGCGGGCAGTATAGGGGTAGTGCTAGCGGGTATTGCCTTAGCGTTGGCCAGCCACCATTTTGCCACAGGGCAAACGCAGCAGGTCGCGTTATTAAAAAGTTGGGGTATAAGTGCTGGTGCTGTGCGTCGCCTGTATTTACAGCAGAGTCTGTGGCTCGGTTTAACTGGCTCGGTGATGGGATTGTTAGTCGGTTACGGCTTTCATGAATTATTGATTGCTGTTGTCCGCGAATGGCTGCCGATCTCCTTACCTATGGCGGGGCCGCGCCCATGGATCACTGGCCTTGCCACAGGTTTACTTTGCCTCGCTGGATTTACCTTGCCTGCGCTCTGGCACCTTCCCGCCCAATCGCCTCTGGCGGTTCTGCGGCAGGATGTACCGATTAAACCAGTGAGTTCACTATTGCGTGGCTTATTGGGTGTGGTTGCGGTGGCGGGCTTATTGCTGTGGTACAGCGACAGCGTGCTACTCAGTTTAGCTATCTTGGCGGGTTTTGGGCTGACGGCACTAGCAACGGTTGTTATTGGCTTATTGCTGCTGCGTATGGGCAAAAAGTATGGCCAAAAACTCGGCAGTATTTGGCGTTTAGCGCTAGCCAATCTATGGCGACGTAAGTCTCAGAGTCTGATTCAGATGGTTGGCTTTTCTGGGGCTATTGCACTGTTAATGATTATGACGGTATTGCGTACCTCGCTGATTGATGAGTGGCGTTGGCAGCTAGCCGGTGATGCACCGAATCATTTTCTACTTAATGTCGCACCCTATGAGCTCGATGGCGTTAGAGGCGTAGTCACTAATCAGGGGTTAGAGACTGCCGGTTGGTACAGCATGGTGCGTGGGCGCATCGTGGCGATCAATGATCAGACAATAAGCGAGGCACAGCGCGATAGTCATGAGTCTTTCCGTCGCGAGCTCAATCTAAGCTGGACTGCGGCACTACCCGAGGGCAATAAGCTCACCGCAGGTAAATGGTGGGATGAGTTAGATCTGGCTGAGGAGATTGCACCGGTCTCATTGGAGGACGAATTAGCTGGGGAATTGGGTCTAAGTATTGGCGATCAAATAAGCTTTAGTGTGGGAGGGCTGGAATTTAAAGCGCAGGTGACCAGCACCAGAAGCCTTAATTGGGACAATATGACGCCCAACTTTTATTTTTTATTTCCGCAAGGGTTATTAGAGGAATATCCGCGTACGCATATGACCAGTCTGTATATCCCCGCCCAGCAAAAGCTGTTAGTTAATGACCTATTGCGAGCCTATCCGACGGTACAGGTTATTGAATTGGATAAAATCATTGATCGTATTCGCACCATTGTATCGCAGGTTACCCGAGGCCTTGAAGTGATGACATTGTTGATACTGAGCTGTGGTGTATTGGTTATGTTTGCGGCGGTGAGTTTGTCGATGTCTGAGCGCCTGCAAGAGAGTGCCATACTGCGCACGTTGGGCAGTACCCGAGGTTTGATTCTAGGTATCCAGTGGGTGGAGTTCAGCGCATTAGGTGCAATGGCTGGTCTGTTAGCGGCAATAGGTGCCGAAGCGGCCGTCGCCATGCTACAACGCTTTATGTTCGATTTGCCTTTTGCCATGCATCCTTGGTTGTGGTTAGTTGGGCCCGTGGCTGGTGCTGTGTTGGTGGGCGGGCTGGGTGTTGGTTACAGCCGTAAAGCGGTGGTACAGCCGCCACTAGAGGTGCTGAAAAACCTCTAGTTAGGTAATATTGGAGGGCTTTAATTTTCTTAAATTCCTCTAAGCGCAACGCCATCTGTGTTATTCTCCTTGCCGAGTTGACTAGGCAGTCGCTGTGTTGATGTCTCTTTTATCCGCTTGCGGTTAACTAGGGTGTAATGCAGAGGAAAGTCCGGGCTCCACAGGGTAGAGTGCCAGGTAACGCCTGGGGGGCGAAAGCCTACGGCCAGTGCAGCAGAGAGCAGACCGCCGATGATTCGTTCGCGAACACAGGTAAGGGTGAAAGGGTGCGGTAAGAGCGCACCGCGCTACTGGTAACAGTGGTGGCATGGTAAACCCCACTCGGAGCAAGACCAAATAGGTTCCCGCATGGCGTGACCCGCGTTGGGAACGGGTAGGTTGCTTGAGGCAAGCGGCGACGCTTGTCCCAGATGAATGACTGTCCACGACAGAACCCGGCTTATCGGTTGACTCATGTAATAAAGTGATGCGAGAAGGGCTAACGAGTAATCGTTAGCCCTTTTTGTTGGTTAAAAAGTCGGCTTATTTATGCTTTTATGATCTAAAAAAATAACACTCTAAAGTTATTTGTTCTTAAAACCCCTTTAAGCTAGAAGTTACTTTAAGTTGTGGCCTTACCCCTATGTTTTCTATTGCTAATTATTTACTGCTTTTCAGGTGCTCTTTGGCTGTAGCGCAAAAAACATGGAACCTACTGATTTTACTCACTTTTTTAGCCTTCCTTTAACCTTGACATTGACTTTCTGTCACCCTAACCTGCACAGATGGGTAAAAGTGGCGAAAAGTGGCATATTTAGGTTTTTAAGTGGAGCTTAGGGGGTAAAAGTGTTCAGAGGTAGCGATCCAATCAATATGGACGCCAAGGGTCGGATGGCAATTCCGACGCGCTACCGTGCCCTGCTTGAAAATATTTGCTCCAACGACCTCGTTATCACCATTGATATGAAGTCTACCTGTTTGACGCTATCTCCGCTGCCAGAATGGAAAAAATTCGAAGAAAAGGTCGCTGCGTTACCGGCTATGGATGAGTTAGGTGAAATGCTCAGCCGTTTTGTTGTTGGTCAGGCAAAAGACCTACAGGTGGATGCAAGCGGCAGAATATTAATTCCGACGGAACTTCGCGGTTATGCCGAGCTTGAGAAAAGACTAGTGTTGGTCGGCCGCACCCAGCGTCTTGAGATTTGGTCAGAAGAAAACTGGAATGCTGAGCGTGAAAAGTCCCAGGAAAATTATCGCAGCATGCTGGTCGACAAAGATAGTATGTCCGACGCACTTAAAAACCTGTCTTGGTAGGGGGTCTGTATGAATAGTTCTGAACAGACTGCGCACACAACGGTGTTGTTGCATGAGGCGGTAGATGCGTTGGTGACAGACCCGGATGGCTTTTATGTCGACGGAACTTTTGGTCGCGGGGGTCACACTGCGGAGTTGCTCGATCAGCTATCAAGTCTGGGTTCAGTGTTGGCGATAGATAAGGATCCGCAGGCAATTGCTGCCGGAAAGGCGCGTTTTGCCGAGGATGCGCGTTTGCAGTTGTTTCACGGTAGCTTTGCGGATCTGCAATCGGTTGCGGCAGATATGCACAGGGTTGGTGATATTTCCGGCGTATTGCTTGATTTAGGTGTTTCTTCTCCGCAACTGGATGAGGCTGAGCGTGGCTTTAGTTTTATGCGTGATGGTCCGTTGGATATGCGCATGGATACCAGTAGAGGACTGTCTGCAGCTGAGTGGATTGCTAATGCCGAGGAGCAGGAAATTGCTCGCGTGATTAAGGAGTATGGCGAGGAGCGTTTTGCTCGACGTATGGCCAGCGCGGTAGTTAAGGAGCGCGGCAAGGCGCCCATTACTGGCACGGTGCAGTTAGCGGGAATACTGGCGGCGGCACATCCGGCTTGGGAGCGCGGCAGGCATCCTGCAACCAAGGCTTTTCAGGCTATTAGGATCTTTATTAATCGTGAGCTAGAGGATCTTGAGCAGCTGCTTGCGCAAATAATTGATAGTTTAAAAGTGGGTGGCCGTTTGGTCATTATCAGTTTTCATTCGCTTGAGGATCGTCGAGTGAAGCGGTTTATTCGAGATCAACAGCAGGGCATCAAGTTGCCAAAGAATCTGCCGGTCAGAGATGTTGATAGAGGTGTGCGTTTAGTCAAGGTGGGAAAGGCGATTAAGCCGGCGGACACTGAAGTGGATGGCAATATCAGAGCGCGTAGTGCAGTAATGCGCATAGCGGAGCGAGTGGCGTAGTGTTGTTTAATGCAGGCCCATGGCGAGTAGTGGTGCTATGGGTTTTAGTATTGATAAGTGCAATTGCTGTCGGGCTAGTGAGTCATTTAAGTCGACAGCAGTATGCTCAACTGATGATCTTGGAACGCGAGGCTAGTCAGTTGGATGAGGACTACGGCAAGTATCTGCTAGAGCAGAGTGCTTGGGGCTCATTACAGCGGGTCGAGACAGTGGCGGCCCAGCAGTTGAATATGCATAGTCCGCGGTCTAGTGAAATATTGATGGTTAAGTCTCATTAGTATATTGGCTTAACGAGATAGAGGGTTATTGAAAGTGGATAACCGGATTAAACAGTAAAAGGGATGTAAGGCACAGTGGCCAAAAAAACGGTACAGAAAGTCATACCACGTTGGCGTTACTATTTAGTGATGGCGGGGCTGGTCTCTCTGCCGATTTTTGTTGCTGGGAAAATCGCCGAGTTACAAATTATTCCCAGTGAAGAGCGTGGTTCTGATTTTTTGCAAACTCAGGGTGATGAGCGTTCTGTTCGCAATGAAGTGATTCCCGCCTACCGAGGCCTGATTACCGATCGCAATGGCCAGCCATTGGCGATGAGTATTCCGGTGACAACGGTAGCGGTCAATCCTCAGCATCTGCAAAAGCTGGCAAGTGCAGAGGATATCGTGCGCCTAGCCAAAGCCGTTGATACTCAGGAGGCTCAGTTGCGGGACCGCTTGCAGCGTTATCGCAATAAATCATTTATGGTCCTGGCCAAGCATTTGCTCAGCACAGAGGCGGCAAAAATCTTGGCCTTAGGCATTCCCGGCGTTCAGGGTATTCAAGAGTACAAACGCTTCTATCCATCTGGCGAGGTCACCGCGCAACTGGTTGGTTTTACTGATGTTAATGATGATGGTCAGGAAGGTATGGAGCTAGCTTACAATCAGTGGTTAGCCGGTGATGAGGGGTCGAAAAAGGTGGTTAAGGACCGCGCAGGCCGCACCATTAAAGATATCAGTCTGACTAAACCGGCGCGCTCTGGTGAAACGTTACGACTAAGTATTGATCTGCGTGTTCAGTATGCGGCCTATCGAGCACTTAAAGCATCAGTGCAGCGCCATAAAGCCAAGTCTGGTTCGGTGGTGGTATTAGATGTGCAGACAGGCGAGGTGCTGGCCATGGCTAATCAGCCCTCTTTCAATCCCAATGATCGTTCCAGTCTGCGTCGAGATTCGGTACGCAATCGCGCTATCACCGATATGCTGGAGCCGGGCTCTACGATGAAGCCATTTACTTTATTGGCAGCGTTGCAAAGCGGTAAATTCAAGCCTGACACTAAGATTCAAACCAGTCCAGGTTATATCAAAGTAGCGTCTAAAACATTTCTAGATACTAAGGATTATGGCGATCTCGATTTAGCTGGCATTCTTACCAAATCAAGTCAGGTGGGTACCACAAAGTTAGCATTGCAGATGGACCCTCAAGCGACTCGCGGACTATTTGAGCGGGTGGGTTTTGGCGAGGGAATGGGTAGCGGCTTTCCTGGTGAGACGGCGGGCAACTTACCTGCTTACCAAACATGGGATCCGGTGACTCAGGCGACATTTGCATTTGGTTATGGCTTAAGTGCCTCTTCGCTACAAATGGCGCGAGCCTATGCAGTGTTGGCCAACAATGGTTTGCGTCGAGAGGTATCATTGCTAGCAGTGGATGAGGTGCCAGATGGTACTAGAGTCGCCGATGAAGGGGCGGTTCGCGAAATTCGTCATATGATGCAAACTGCCGCGAGTGCTAAAGGCACAGGCAAGCGAGCCATGATCGAGGGTTACTCGGTGGGCGGTAAAACCGGCACGTTGCATAAAACCAAAGCGACGGGAGGTTACGCAGATAGCCGTTATGTTTCAGTATTTGCTGGGCTGTCACCGGTTGATAACCCTCGCTTAGTAACCATCGTGGTGGTGGATGACCCGAGTGACGGTAATTACTTTGGGGGTGTGGTGGCTGCGCCGGTATTCTCGGAAGTCACCGGCAATGCACTGAGGTTATTGCAGGTCACACCTGATCAATTGGATGTTAGCCGTACCGTTGCTGATGCCCAAAGAGCGTCAAAACAGCGAGGGGACTCATGATGAGCCTGTCGCAACAATGGACCATGACTCTGGCGACATTAGTCGCTGATTTCGCTGATATGGACAATTATCCTGAGGTGGCAATTAAAGGGATTTGCTTGGATAGTCGTCAGGTGCAGTCCGGCGATTTATTTATCGCTATCAAAGGTGCTGATGCCGATGGTACTGCTTTTATTCCGCAGGCAGTTGAGCGTGGTGCCGTGGCCGTATTGGTGGAAAAAGATCGGCATGTCGCCAAGTTGGTCGAAGATTTAATTGATAGTAGCAGTGTGTCTGTACCTGTTATCGCTATCGCCGACCTTACCGGTTACGTCTCCGATATTGCTGGAATTTTTTATGGTCAGCCTTCGCGCGCCATGCATATCGTTGGTATTACGGGCACTAACGGCAAAACAACCTGCTCCCGTTTACTGGCGGAATTATTAGAAGCTTTGCCAGATTCTGCTCAGAGAGGGCATGGTGCGTTTATTGGCACTATGGGTTACGGCATGGTGCGTGATACTGGTTATCATGCGCTACATGATACTGCAGGCGTTGAGGTGGCTTATGCCGGTATTACCGATACTGGCCTGACTACACCAGATGCGGTGGCGATGCAGCGTATTCTTGCTGAGTTATCCAGCAAAGGCGCCAGTAATGTGGCTGTAGAGGTGTCTTCGCATAGTCTTGTTCAGGGTCGTGTGGCGGCTGTGCAGATTAACACCGGTATCTTTACAAATCTGAGTCGTGATCATCTCGATTATCATGGTGATCTTGATGCCTATGCCGCTGCTAAAGCTCGATTGTTCGCCATGCAGAGTATGGAAAATGCGGTTATCAATATTGATGATGCGGTGGGGCGTTCGATATTGTCAGCGCTCAATCCGCAAATTAAAGCCATCAGTTATAGCCTGGAAGATAACCAAGCGGATATCTATTGCTCCACCATTGGTCTTTCCCCTGAGGGTTTGCGTGCTTCTGTAGTGACGCCTTGGGGTTGCGGTGAGATCACTTCATCTATGCTCGGTAAGTTTAATTTATACAACCTACTGGCGGTTATTGGGGCTACGGCAATTCAGGGCGTCGATATCGATGACATTTTTTCTTTAATACCTAATTTGCGCGCTGTGCCTGGACGCATGGAGTTGCTTGCACACTCAGAGCCAGCAGTCGTAGTAGATTATGCCCATACACCAGATGCCCTAGAGAAGGCGCTTCAAGCATTGCGTGTCCACTGCAGTGGCAAACTATGGGTGGTATTTGGCTGTGGTGGTGATAGAGATACAGGTAAGCGTGCTGAGATGGGCTCGATTGCTCAGCGCTGTGCAGATTATGTCGTGGTGACAAGTGATAATCCTCGGTCTGAATCACCGGCGCAAATAATTCAGCATATTCTTCAGGGTATCAGTGGCGACGCCATGGTGGAATCAGATCGCCGTGCCGCCATTCGTCAGGCGATTTTTACTGCCGACAAAAATGATGTGGTGTTAATTGCCGGTAAGGGTCATGAGGACTATCAGATATTAGGTGCGCAACGCCTACCATTCAGCGATCAAGCTGAGGCTCGTTTGGCATTGCGTGAAGTTGAAACGCGCAATCAAGTTGGCACTGGGGGTGACTTATGATCCCGCAGATGAGATTGACTGATGCGGCAGCACGTTTTGGTGGCACATTACTTAATCCAGATTGCCATTTTGATAGGTTATCTATTGATAGTCGCACTATCAATGAGGGTGATCTTTTTGTGGCACTTATTGGCGAGCGTTTTGATGGGCATCGGTTTACAGCGGATGCTGCAATCAAGGCTAGTGGTCTAGTAGTTTCTACAGCAAATAAACAATTACCCCTACCGCAATGGGTGGTTGAGGATACTACTGTTGCTCTGGGTCAGCTGGCGCAGATGCGCGGTGAGACTTTCACCGGAACGCTTATCGCCATAACCGGTAGCACAGGCAAGACTTCGGTCAAAGAGATGACTGCCGCCATCTTGCGTCACTGTGGTGCAGTACATGCCACAGCGGGGAATCTAAATAATCATATTGGTGTGCCTCTGACCATGTTGTCGTTGGATGAGCATGCTGAATATGCAGTGATAGAAATGGGTGCCAGTGCCGGTGGCGAAATTGGTTATCTCTGTTCAGTGGCGGCGCCAGATATTGCCTTGATCAATAATGTTCAGTCCTCTCATATTGAAGGTTTTGGTAGCGTTGAGGCAGTGGCCGCCGCCAAAGGTGAGATCTATCGCGGATTAAAGCCGGCTGGCATTGCAGTGTTGAATCTCGATCAACCCTGGGGCGATATGTGGCGCAGCTTGATCGATAACAAGCCCTGCCTGACCTTTTCGGCAACCAGTTCAGCGGCCGATATTAGTGCCGCCGATTATCAGTTGATGGACGATGGCTGCTACAGCTTCGTTCTTTGTGTGAAGTTGCTTGCTGATCAGCCGGCTTTACAGCAGACAATAAAGCTGTCCATCCCTGGCCGACATGCGGTTAACAATGCCGTGGCGGCTGCATCCTGTGCCCTCGCCGCTGGGGCGAGTCTGGCGCATATTGCTGCGGGTTTAGCATCGGTCGCGCCTATCGCGGGTCGTTTGGAATTTAAACCCATAGCGGGCGGTGGCACGGTCATCGACGACAGTTATAACGCAAGCCCCAGCTCATTTGAAGCGGCCATTGATGTGTTGGCTAACTGTGCTGGGCGTAAGATTTTAGTGATGGGCGATATGGGCGAATTGGGTGAAGACAGTGTTCAAATGCACCGGCAAGTCGGCGGCTATGCTGCACAGGCCGATGTTGATGCACTGTATACCGTAGGCGAGCTCAGTGCAGCTGCCGCTGAGGCATTTGGCGCTGAACATCACAGTGGTCAGGATGGATTAATTAATGTGCTATTCGAGGAGTTGCAATTGGCGCAATCAAACAACAGCGATATTACCTTTTTGGTTAAAGGTTCACGAAGCTCCGGCATGGAGAAGGTCGTTGACAGACTAATAAATAGAGGGAATAGCTAATGTTATTGTGGTTAGCCGATTATTTAAGTCAATTCTTCAGTGCTTTCTCCGTGGTGCAATACCTCACGCTGAGAGGTATTTTATCGGTACTTACCGCATTGACGATTTCACTACTCGCTGGACCAGTACTGATTCGTCGACTGAATCAGTTGCAGATGGGGCAGGCGATTCGCAACGATGGTCCGCAAAGTCATTTGAGTAAGGCGGGTACGCCGACTATGGGTGGCGCGCTTATTTTGATGTCCATTTTTATCAGCACGCTTTTCTGGTCTGATCTGCATAATCGCTATGTCTGGGTGGTTCTGGGGGTTACCTTTAGTTTCGGTTTGATTGGTTGGGTTGATGATTATCGCAAGGTGGTTGAGAAAAATCCCCGCGGTTTGCCGGGTCGCTGGAAATATTTCTGGCAGTCGATATTTGGCTTTATTGCCGCCTTTGTTCTGTTCTATACAGCTCAAACGCCTGCTGAAACTGAGTTAATTGTGCCTTTCTTTAAAAATTTCGCTTTAGCGCTGGGGCCGTTTTATATCTTGCTGACCTATTTTGTCATTGTTGGCACCAGTAACGCTGTTAATCTCACTGACGGCCTCGATGGTCTGGCTATTCTGCCCACGGTTCTGGTCAGCGGTGCGCTAGGTATTATCGCTTACCTAACAGGTCACTATCAGTTCGCCAGCTATTTGAATATTCCCTATATCAGCGGTGCTGGCGAACTATTGATCTTCACTGCGGCGCTATGCGGCGCAGGCCTCGGTTTTCTCTGGTTTAACACCTATCCCGCCATGGTTTTTATGGGCGATGTCGGTGCATTGGCGCTTGGCGCGGCGTTGGGCGTGGTGGCCGTCATTGTGCGACAGGAGATTGTATTAGTGATTATGGGTGGTGTATTTGTTATGGAGACGCTGTCGGTGATTATGCAGGTGGTGTCTTTCAAATTGACTGGCAAGCGTATCTTTCGAATGGCGCCGTTGCATCACCATTATGAGTTGAAAGGTTGGCCAGAACCGCGGGTGATCGTGCGGTTTTGGATTATTACGGTGATGCTAGTGCTGTTTGGCCTGGCTACCTTAAAACTACGTTAACGATAGGCTCGCTTGGGATAAAGTAATGGCAGATCTAATCGCAACTAATCGTAAAACCGCTATTCTGGGCATGGGTGCCACAGGATTGTCTGTGGCGCGATTTTTTTCGTCAAAAGATTTGCCTTTCGTTTTTGCTGACAGTCGTAAAGCACCGCCGCGTCTTCAAGAAGTAAGTGACTGCTATCCAGATACAACAGTAGCTTTAGGGGAATTTGATGCCGACTTGCTGGTTAATATGGATCGAGTCGTGGTCAGCCCTGGTATTTCTCTCGACGAGCCGGCCCTTGTTGTGGCTCGCGAGCAGGGCATTGAGTTAGTCGGCGATTTAGAGTTATTTCTTGAGCATGCCGGCGCGCCGGTCATTGCTATTACCGGTTCTAATGGTAAAAGCACGGTAACTACCTTATTGGGTGAAATGGCGCGCGCTAGCGGCTTGACTGTCGGCGTTGGCGGTAATTTGGGCACGCCCATGTTAGATCTGCTTGATGATAAGTGCCATTTGTATATTCTCGAATTATCAAGCTTTCAGTTGGAATTGCTCAACGATAGCCGAGGGGCTGTTGTTGCGCTGCTGAATATTTCTGCTGACCATATGGACCGTTACGCTGGACTACCTGAGTACCATGCTGCCAAGCACCGTATTTTCCGTGGTGCCAGTAAGGTTGTGATCAATCGTGAAGATGTCCTAACCAAACCGTTGTTATCCAGTCAGATCAGTCTCAGTAGCTTTGGCCTTAATCAACCGGATCTCGGTGACTTTGGTATTTTAGAGGGCCTTGAGAACGGCTATCTATCCTATGGGATTGAGCGTTTGATGCCCATCGCCGATATGTCTCTCAAGGGTTCACATAATGTCGCTAATGCACTCGCTGCATTGGCGTTGGGCTATGCGATTGATCTGCCTATGAAGACGATGCTGCAATGTCTAAAAACCTTTAGTGGCCTACCGCATCGCTGTGAGAATATCGCTGAGTACGGTGGCGTTACCTATATCGATGATTCTAAAGCGACCAATGTGGGCGCTACTATCGCCGCGTTGAAGGGGTTGGGTAATTCAGCGCGCAAAAATCTTATTCTAATTGCTGGTGGTCAGTCTAAAGACCAGGATTTCAATGATCTTCAGCGAGTTGCCAGTCAGTTTGTTAAGCGAGCTTATTTATTTGGTGAGGATAGTGCGGAGATTGACACAATATTGCGTCCAGTCTGCTCTTCAGTTGTCGTTGGTTCAATGATTGAGGCTGTTGAGCAAGCTGCTAGTCAGGCCCATGCAGGTGATACGGTGCTGTTATCACCAGCCTGCGCTAGTTTTGATATGTTCTCTGGTTTTGAGGAGCGCGGGCGCTGTTTTCAGCAGGCTGTAAAAGGGTTGCCTAAACGGGACGGAGATCAGTTATGCAGCTAAGTCTATTGCGCAATAATTTTATCTCGCGACCATCCGACTGGCATATTGATCTGCAGGTTCTGCTGCCAGTGTTAGCTCTAATATCAATCGGTCTAGTGATGATTGCCTCGGCCTCATTTAGCTTTGCCGAGTATCGTTTTGGTGATGAACTGTTCTTTGTCAAACGTCATCTAGCCTACCTAGTATTGGCCGGCCTAGTGATGGGCATCGGTTTCTTTATTGGACCGGATGTCTGGGCAAATTACGGCCGCTTATGGCTTGCTGTCTCATTGATTTTGTTAGTTATTGTGCTCATTCCGGGCATCGGTTTGGAGTTAAACGGCAGTCGCCGCTGGTTGAGTATTGCTGGATTTACCTTTCAGGTGTCTGAGGCTGTGAAAATTGCTGTGGTGGTATTTTTGGCCGCACATCTGGCCAAGCATCGCGACACCTTGGCCGATGATTGGCATATGTTTTTACAATTGATAGCCATATTAGCCCTGCTTGAGTTGCTGCTGATTTTAGAGCCAGACTTTGGTTCCATGGTGCTGGTGGGCTGCACCTTTATGGCGCTGCTATTCCTCGGTGGCTCACATATTCGTCAATTTGCACTGGTTGCTGCAGTGGCGGGCACAGTGGTTTATTGGCTAGCAGAATCTGCGCCTTATCGCGTAGCGCGAATCACCGCGTTTATGGACCCTTGGTCGGACCCATTCAATTCCGGCTATCAGTTAACCCAGTCATTAATCGCCTTTGGTCGCGGGGAATGGTTTGGCGTAGGGCTTGGGCAGTCGGTGCAAAAAATGCTTTATCTTCCCGAAGCCCACACTGATTTTGTATTTGCTATTTTTGCCGAAGAATTTGGTTATGTGGGCGTGATCTGTTTGCTTGGCCTCTACAGTTTTTTAGTGCTGCGTATTTTGCAGTTAGCGATGCAGGCAATAAATCAGAAATATTGGTATGCCGCCTACACCTTGATCGGATTTAGCCTACTTTTTGCCGGTCAGACCTTTATAAATCTGGGTGTTAACGCCGGACTACTGCCGACTAAAGGATTGACACTACCTTTTGTAAGCTACGGTGGCAGTAGCCTGATGAGTAGTTGTGCCATGGTAGGAATGATTTTGCGTTTTAGCCACCAGTTGCACTGTGACAAGCAGCCAGTCAGGAGGTCTCGCAATGGCTAATGGCGTTGATCAGGGGCGACGAGTCATGGTCATGGCTGGTGGGACTGGCGGCCATGTGTTTCCGGCACTGGCGGTGGCGGATAAATTGCGCGCGCTGAATATAGAAATTTCTTGGCTTGGCACGCAACGCGGTATCGAATCTGAGTTGGTGCCGGCCGGTGGTTTTGAATTGCACTGTCTCGATATTGAGGGTATTCGCGGTCGTGGCCTTAAGGCGCTATTAAAGGCGCCGCTGCTGTTGTGGCGCTCTATCAGTCAGGCCTCGAAGTTACTCGCCGAGTTCAAACCCGCAGTGGTGCTGGGCATGGGAGGGTTTGCTTCAGGTCCAGGGGCGGTAGCGGCGCGATTGAAAGGCATTCCAGTAGTGATTCATGAACAAAACTCTGTCGCTGGCACAACTAACAAATTGTCCGCGAAGATTGCCGAACGCGTTATGTTGGGCTTCCCCGGCGCGCTTAAAAAGGGCGAATGGTGCGGCAATCCAGTGCGTCCAGCTATCGCTGCGATGCCCAGTCCTAAGGAGCGTTTTACCGGGCGTACAGGCAATCCTCGAATTTTGGTGCTGGGTGGTAGTCGCGGTGCGCTTGGCATTAACAAGCTAGTGCCGGAGGCGTTAGCGATGATTTCACCTGAATCACGGCCATTAATAATGCATCAGGCGGGTAAAGCTCACTGCGACGCCACCATGCAACTGTACCAACAGCATGGTGTTGATATTGAGGAGCATGTTATTGAGGTAGTGCCCTTTATTGGGGATATGGCCGCAGCCTATGCCTGGGCTGATTTTGTGATATGTCGAGCGGGGGCACTGACTGTTGCTGAGTTGACCTCTGCGGGCCTAGGCTCTCTGCTTATTCCTTTTCCTTTCGCCATTGATGACCATCAGACGGTAAATGGCAAGCTGCTGACTGATTGTGGTGCCGCAATACTGGTGCAACAGAAGGATCTAACAGCTGTGCTGTTGGCTGAGCAAATTATTAGCATTTGCTCAGCGCCGGATCAGCGCTTACAAATGGCGGAACGGGCTCGTGAGTTAGCTAAAAATAATGCCGCTGAAAGGGTAGCGCAGGTGTGCTTGGAGGTTGGCTATGGTCAATAGTAAAAATTTTCGAGTACCCGAAATGCGTCGTATCCGCCGTATTCACTTTGTTGGTATCGGTGGTAGTGGCATGTCTGGTATTGCTGAGGTACTACTTAATCAGGGTTATGAAATCAGTGGTTCCGATATCAGTGCCAGTCCCAGTGTTAGACGCTTGACTGAGGCGGGTGCTGAAGTGTTTCTCGGTCATAGTGAGAGTAACATCGAGGGAGCCGATGTGGTGGTGAAGTCCTCGGCAGTAACTATCGAAAATCCGGAGATTGCCAGTGCTCGAGAGCGCGGTATTCCGGTGGTGCGACGTGCTGAGATGCTCGCCGAGCTTATGCGTTATCGGCATGGCATCGCTATCGCGGGCACTCACGGCAAAACGACCACCACCAGTCTTATTACCGCCATATTAGCTGAGGATGGACGTGACCCAACCTTTGTGGTGGGTGGCAGAGTCAATAGCGTGGGTACCAATGCAAAGTTGGGTGGTAGCCGCTATCTGGTGGCAGAGGCCGATGAAAGTGACGCATCGTTTCTGCATCTGCAACCAATGGTCTCTGTGGTAACCAATATCGAAGCAGATCATATGGAAACCTATGGCTTTGACTTTGAGGTGATGAAAAAAACCTATATTGAGTTTTTGCATAATTTACCCTTTTACGGCCTTGCGGTACTTTGCGTTGATGATGAGGTTATTCGAGAGCTATTGGTTGATGTGGCTAGACCACTGTTGAGCTATGGCTTTAGTGAGGACGCTGCTTTCAGATTGCGTGACCTGGAAATGGATAAACGCCAGTGCCATTTTGTTATTGATCGTCCGGACAACAAAGCATCTCTAGATATCAAACTCAATATTCCTGGTCGGCACAATGCGTTAAACGCAGCAGCGGCCATTGCTGTGGCGACCGATGAGGGTATTTCCGATAAGGCTATTATTGCCGGTCTAGAGAATTTCTCCGGTGTTGGTCGACGGTTTGAGATGGTAGGTGAGTATCAGGTCAATCAGGGGTCGGCTATGTTGGTCGATGACTATGGCCATCATCCAACGGAGGTAAAAGCCACTATTGCTGCTGTGCGCGATGGTTGGCCGGATAAGCGGTTAGTGATGGTATTTCAGCCGCACCGTTACAGCAGAACCAGAGATTTGTATGAAGACTTTGTGCAGGTACTGTCGCAGGTGGATGTGTTGCTGGTGTTAGATGTTTACTCTGCTGGTGAGGAGCCCATTGCTGGTGCCGGCAGTAAGAACCTGTGCGGTAGTATTCGTCAACGCGGAGGTATTGACCCCATTTATGTAGAGCAAATTGAAGATGTTCCCAATTTGCTAGCTGATTTGGTTTGCGGCGGTGATCTGGTGCTGACACAGGGTGCCGGCAGTGTGAGCAAATTAGTCGCCATGCTGGCTGCTAGTAAATTGCAAAAGGAGGCCGCTGAATGACGTTATCTGTCGCACAGTTTGGTCGCGTTGGTTTGCTCTATGGCGGTGTATCGTCCGAGCGGGAAATTTCTCTTATGAGTGGCGCTGCAGTTCATCAGGCGTTACTAAATCTCGGCATCGATGTTGTCGCTATTGATGCGGGCTTAGATTTGTTGCAACAACTACCACGGCATAATTTGGATCATGTGTTTATCGCATTGCATGGCCCTGGTGGTGAGGATGGCAGGTTGCAAGGTGCGTTGGAATATCTCGACCTACCCTACACCGGCAGTGGTGTGCTGGCTTCTGCGTTGGCTATGGATAAACTGCGTTGTAAACAGCTGTGGCAGGGAATAGGTTTGCCCACCGCAGACTTTGCCATTCTCGAACAACAGTCGGACTGGGCGACAACACTCCACCAACTCGGTGGTAAGGCCATGGTTAAGCCGGCCTGTGAAGGCTCTAGTATTGGCATGAGTCGAGCTGAATCTCCCGCGCAACTCCAATCGGCTTGGGCCGAGGCAGCCAAATATGCCACCACCGTGATTGCAGAGTCATTAATGGAAGGCGAGGAATACACCGTCGCTATCCTAGCTGAGCAGGTATTACCTTCAGTTCGCATCCAGTCCAACGATGTCTTTTATGACTATCAAGCAAAATATTTTAGCGATAAGACGCAGTATTTTTGTCCTGCGGGCCTATCCGATGCGCGCGAACAGGAGTTGCGCATCTTAGCTATGCAAGCGTTTAAAGCCGTGGGTTGCTCTGGCTGGGGTCGCGTTGACGTGATGGTCGATGCTGACAATAAATTCCAATTGCTAGAAGTCAATACCGTACCAGGGATGACCAGTCATAGTTTGGTGCCTATGGCAGCTAAGACTGCAGGTCTCGATTTCGATCAGTTGGTGTTGGCAATACTGGAGGCGTCGGTCTAATGGCTACTCAAAACCGCCGTGGTGCCAATCGTCCTCAAGCCAATAACAAAGGGCATGTTGATCGCTTCATTGATGGCATATCTCGTTTACTTTTGGTTTCGCTTATTGCGGCAGCGATTTATGGCATCAATATGTTGTTTCAAGCGGTAAATAAACCAGTGACTGAAATAGTGGTGGTTGGAGAGTTAAGCTACCTGCAGCAGCAAGAGTTGGTTGATCTGGTCAGTACTGAGATTGGTGGCGGCTTTTTGACCATTGATTTAGAAAATTTGCGTCAGAACTTGCAGCGTCACCCATGGGTGGATTCAGCCAGTATTCGCCGTCAATGGCCCTCAACACTCAGTGTTAGGGTGATTGAGGAAGTGCCCATTGCACGCTGGGGCGAAGCGGGTTTTCTAAATCGCTTGGGTGAGCAGTTAGATATTGTCGATAACAGTGCGCTCGAGAGTTTGCCGGTGTTGCGCACTCAGTACGGCAGCTCTCAAGAGATGATGGAGAGTTATCAGATGTTGGCGGCGCTACTGCAACCAACAGGGCTAAAGTTAGTTGAATTGCAACGCAATAACCTTGGTGTTTGGCGGGTTGAGACTGCCCGAGGCATTAAATTGGTGTTAGGCCGAGACCAACTTGGCGACAAGCTTAAACGCTTAGCTCTGGCGTGGAATTCAGGGCTGCAAAACGAATTAAATAATATTAAAACCATAGATCTGCGTTATCCCAATGGACTAGCCGTCGCTTGGAAGGATGGCTTGTTGATTAGCGCGCAGCATGACATAAGGGCAAATGCTGATCCGTCTGTAATAGGCTAGCAGCGGGCAGTTGAGGATTAATTATGGCTAGTGCAAATGAAGAAAACATGATTGTTGCATTGGATATTGGTACATCCAAAGTGGTGGCGATTGTTGGTGCGGTTGGCTCAAGTGGTGAGATTGAAATAGTTGGCACTGGGATGCATCCATCCTCTGGGTTGAAGAAAGGGGTCGTAGTCAATATTGAGGCAACAGTGAATTCGATTCAGCGCGCGATTGAGGAGGCCGAATTAATGGCGGGTTGCTCGATTCATTCTGTCTATGCCGGCATTGCAGGAAGTCATATTCGTAGCCTTAACTCTCACGGTATTGTGGCTATTCGCGACCGTGAAGTGCAGTCATTAGATGTGGATCGTGTAATAGATGCTGCTAGGGCAGTTGCTATCCCCGCTGATCAAGAAATTCTTCATGTGTTGCCTCAAGAATACATTATTGACGAGCAGGAAGGGGTGCATGAACCCATTGGTATGTCAGGTGTTCGCTTAGAAGCAAAGGTACATTTAGTTACTTGCGCGGCCAATGCGGCGCAAAATATTAAAAAATGTATTCGCCGCTGCGGTCTAGAGGTGGATGAAGTGGTGCTAGAGCAGTTGGCTTCAAGCCATGCTGTGCTTACCGAAGATGAAAAACAACTGGGTGTCGCCTTGGTCGATATTGGCGGCGGTACCACCGATATTGCAATCTTTACTGAAGGCGCTATTCGTCATACCGGCGTTATTCCAATTGCCGGTGATCAGGTGACTAACGATATTGCCATGGCCTTACGGACACCGACGCCGCATGCGGAGGAACTGAAAATTAAATATGCCTGCGCATTGGCCAAATTAGCGCGGCCTGAAGAGACAGTGAAAGTACCCAGCGTTGGTGATAGAGAGGCGCGAGATATGTCGCGACAACTACTTGCAGAGGTGGTAGAGCCCAGATATGACGAGCTGTTTACCTTGGTTCAAGCTGAGTTACGTCGCAGTGGTTTTGAAGAATTGTTGGCTGCCGGGGTGGTGCTTACCGGGGGTACATCAAAGATGGAAGGTGTTACCGAATTAGCTGAAGAAATATTTCATTTGCCGGTGCGTATTGGCGCGCCGGTCAATGTAAAAGGCCTGTCGGATATTGTGAATAACCCAATTTATTCAACCGGTGTTGGATTGTTGCACTTTGGCGTTGATCAGCAGCGTAAAGAAGGTTTTGACGATAACGACAAAGGGTCAGCGAATAACGCTTTGAAGCGAATTAAGGAATGGTTTCAAAGCGGCATGTGAGGGTCACGGAAGACAAGAGTGACTGGAATCTTTTAATTGTGAGGCGCAAATAAGGGGAAACCTATGTTCGAACTAGTAGATAGCATTCCGAAGAATGCAGAAATTAAAGTAATTGGTGTTGGGGGCGGCGGTGGCAACGCTGTGCGCCATATGATTGATAGCAATATTGATGGTGTGCACTTTATCTGTGCTAACACTGATGCGCAATCGCTTAATAAACTGGATAAGGCCACCATACTGCAATTGGGTGAAACTCTTACCAAAGGGTTGGGTGCTGGTGCCAATCCGGAAGTAGGTCGTCAAGCCGCGGTAGAGGATAAAGAGCGTATTGCGCAGGTACTTGAAGGTGCTGATATGGTGTTTATCACCGCCGGTATGGGTGGTGGTACTGGCACTGGCGCGGCCCCAGTGATCGCCGAAGTGGCCAAGCAAATGGGTATTTTAACTGTCGGTGTTGTCACTCGTCCTTTTGAATTTGAAGGTGGCAAACGAATGACCATTGCCGATGCTGGAATCGCTGCCCTGAAAGAGCGTGTTGATTCACTTATCATCGTGCCTAACGAAAAGCTATTACAGGTCTTGGGGCAGGATATCTCAATACTTGATGCCTTTAAGCAGGCTAATGATGTGCTATTTGGTGCCGTGCAGGGTATTACTGATCTGATTCTACTGGATGGCTTAATCAATGTGGATTTCGCTGATGTGCGCACCGTTATGTCAGAAATGGGTATGGCTATGATGGGCACAGGGGAGGCTAGTGGCCCTGATCGAGCCAAGGTAGCCGCTGAAGCCGCAGTGAAATGTCCGTTGCTAGAGGATATTAATTTGCAGGGTGCCAAAGGTATTTTGGTTAATATCACCAGTGGCTACGATTTGACCTTGGGTGAGTTTGAAAATGTTGGCAGTGCGGTGCGCGAATTTGCTGATCAGGACGCCACTATTATTGTCGGTAGCGTGTTTGAGCCCGAATTAGAGGGGCAATTGCGCGTTACAGTGGTGGCAACAGGCTTGCGTGTTTCCGGTGCAAAACCAGCCCTTAGACCTGTAATTGTGGATACTCAACCACCGCGAAAGGCGGATGGAGGTATTGACTATGGTAAGTTGGAACAACCTCCTGGCCTTCGCCCTAATGGGACTTTATCCAGTCGAGGAGAAGCCACAGCAAGAAAATTAGATGCCCAAGTTGATACTGAAATAGATTATCTGGATATTCCCGCATTTTTGCGCTCGCAAGCAGATTAATCCGGACAACCTGTCAAAGCCTCCTTTTACCTCGCCTCAGATTATAAAATCTTGGTGAAAGGGGGCTTGTCTGTTAGACTCCACGCCTTGTATATCACAGGTTGAGCCATGATCAGGCAACGTACTTTAAAAAATGTCATACGTGCCACCGGGGTGGGACTTCACACTGGCGATAAAGTCTATTTGACGTTGCATCCAGCGGAACCGGATACAGGTATTGTTTTTCGTCGTAGCGACCTCGATCCCATGGTTGAAATTGCCGCCAAAGCCGAGAATGTCGGTGATACAACACTCTCTACAACCCTTGTCAACGGTGACGTTCGTGTCTCGACCGTTGAGCATCTATTGTCAGCACTAGCAGGATTAGGGATTGATAATGTATTGATCGATGTTTCAGCGCCTGAGATACCTATTATGGATGGCAGTGCCGGACCCTTTGTGTTTTTGCTGCAGTCGGCGGGTATAAAAGAGCAGGATGCAGCTAAAAAATTTATCCGTATCCGGCGCCCAGTGACTATCAAAGTTGATGATAAAGTCGCTACCTTTAGGCCTTTTGAGGGTTTTAAAGTGAATTTTGCTATTGACTTTGATCACCCAGTGTTCAAACATCAAGCCCTGAATGCGAGCATTGATTTCTCGAGTACCTCTTTTGTCAGAGAAGTCAGTAGGGCGAGAACCTTTGGTTTTATGCACGAATTTGAATATCTTCGCTCTAAAGGCTTAGCGCGGGGTGGAAGTATAGAAAACGCTATCGTTGTCGATGAATTTGATATAATTAATGAAGATGGCCTGCGTTATGACGATGAATTCGTTAAACACAAGATACTCGATGCCATAGGGGACCTTTATTTACTGGGTAACAGTTTAATAGGGGAATATGATGCCTATAAATCGGGGCATGGCTTAAATAACGCGTCATTACGTGCATTAATAGCCGATACTGATGCTTGGGAAGTGGTTACTTTTGTCGATAATCCGGAGGATGTGCCGATATCGTACATGCAACCTAATTAAAATGATTAGTGAAGTGTTAGTGAGATAAGGCTTTATTCAGCAGTGAAAATTATTCTTATCAGCAGTCGCGCCGACAAGGTGAGAACCATTAGCCTCAATAGCTGGGCAAAGGGTTTATTATCAGTTTTACTACTGGGCATACCTGTGGCCGCAGGCACCATGCTTGGGGTCAAGATTGCAGACGGCCGCTGGGAACTTCTGTTCGACAATAGTATAGGTGAAATGCAACACCAGCTAGTGGTGCAACAGAGTCATGTTGATGCCGGCCGAGAGCAATTAGATACTTCATTAGCCGCGATGACCGGAAAATTGGCACAGATGCGTTCGCGATTGGTGCGTCTTGATGCTCTGGGTGAACAGCTCACCCAATTGGCCAGTCTTGAAGACGGTGAGTTTGACTTCTCTGTGGCCCCGGGTCTTGGTGGTCCAGACACCACGCTAGTCACTGAAGTGGCAAATTCGGTTGATATTCAGCAACAGTTATCCACCATGTTTGCGCGACTTGATAGTTCGCTGGATAGCCGTGAGTCCCAGTTGATTCTGCTGCAGTCAATGCTGTCTGAAAATAAGCTGAAAAGTGAGCGCATGGTAGCGGGTCGTCCGATCAAAAAAGGCTGGATGTCTTCAGAATATGGTATGCGCGCAGACCCTTTTCACGGTAACAAGCGTTGGCATGGCGGTGTCGATTTTGCCGGTAGAAAAGGCTCCGATATTATTGCCGTAGCCTCTGGCGTGGTTACTTGGTCTGGTGAGCGCAGTGGTTATGGCTTGATGGTTGAGCTCAATCACAGCGACGGATATATAACCCGTTATGCTCATAATGAAAAAAATATTGCCAAGATAGGTGCTATTGTCAAAAAAGGCGAGGTGATCGCCAAAATGGGGAGTTCCGGTCGGTCTACTGGACCTCATGTTCACTTCGAAGTCTTCAAAAATGGTCGCACTGTCGACCCAGCCTCCTACATTCGCCGCACCAGTCGCTAAGATAAGTTCGACCGTCTATTCTTGCAGAGATATAACTTATCTCGGCTCTGTCATATTTATTATCAGTGGAAGAACCTAATGTTTGGCAACATTCTAAAAAAGATATTTGGTAGCAGTAATGATCGCGATGTGCGCAAAATGCGCAAAATCGTGATCAAAATTAATGCGTTGGAAGAGGGACTTCAGTCTTTAAACGACCAAGACCTGCGTGAGCAAACGAGCCTGTTAAGAGAACGTTTGGCGGCCGGTGAAACCTTAGAGCAAATTTTACCGGAAGCTTTTGCGCTGGTGCGAGAAACCTCCTCCAGGGTATTAGGTATGCGTCATTTTGACGTGCAGATGATTGGCGGTATTACCTTGCATCAGGGCAAGATTGCCGAGATGCGTACGGGTGAGGGAAAGACATTGGTCGCCACGTTGGCAGCTTATCTCAACGCATTACCCTGTACTGGCGTGCATGTAATTACGGTCAATGATTACTTGGCCAAGCGTGACGCTCAATGGATGGCACCTCTGTATCAAGCGTTAGGCCTTTCAATTGGTGTTATTCAATCCTTTCAGGGTGCCGAAACGGCAAATTCTTTTAGGCTAGATCCGCAGGATCAAGGCGAGTTGAGACCCTGTTCAAGACAGGATGCTTATGCCGCAGATATTACCTATGGTACCAATAATGAGTTTGGCTTTGATTATCTGCGCGACAATATGGCGTTGCGATTAGAGGATAAATCACAACGTGGGCTAACCTTTGCCATTGTTGATGAGGTGGATTCCATTCTTATTGATGAGGCTAGAACACCGCTGATTATTTCTGGTGCAGCGCAGGATAGCTCTGAGCTCTATAAAACGGTCAACGCATTAGCATTACGATTAGAGGCTCAAGTCGAGACTGCAGACGAATTGGTTGAGGCCACTGGCGATTTTATTGTTGATGAGAAAACGCGCGGTGTTGAGCTGACAGAGGAAGGGCACAGTAAAGTAGAGTCAATTTTAATCAAAGAAGGTCTGCTTGAAGAGAATGATAGTCTGTACCAAGCTAGCAACCTTGGGCTACTGCACCATGTTCATTCAGCATTGCGTGCCCAGCATCTGTTTCACAAAGATGTCGAGTATATTATTCAGCAGGGTCAGGCTGTCTTGATTGACGAGCACACTGGTCGAACAATGCCAGGACGTCGGTTGTCCGAAGGTCTGCATCAAGCTATTGAAGCTAAGGAGAACCTGACTATTCAGCAGGAGAGTCAGACGCTCGCTTCGACGACTTTCCAGAATTATTTCCGCATCTATCAAAAACTCTCAGGTATGACCGGTACCGCCGACACAGAAGCCTATGAACTGCACCAGATCTATGGCCTGCAAGTGGTGGTAATACCGACCAATGTTGAGGTTAAGCGTGTCGACCTCAATGATCTTATCTTCCTAAGTCAGGAGGAGAAGTTTGATGCGGTGATTGAAGATATTAAAGAGATTGTTGCCAAAGGCGCACCAGTTCTGGTGGGTACAGCTTCGGTAGAAACCTCTGAGCTACTCTCCAGTATGCTTAAAAAGGCCAAGGTTGAGCACAATGTGCTCAATGCCAAGCAACATGAACGTGAGGCCAATATTATCGTCAATGCCGGTCGCCCCGGTGCTGTCACCATTGCGACAAATATGGCCGGTCGAGGCACGGATATTGTGTTGGGGGGCAATCTCGATGCGGAAATTAAAGCGCTAAAGGCCAAGGGTAAAACTCAGGATAAGATTATCGCTGAAACCACTGAGGCTTGGGAAAAGCGACAGGCAACAGTTCTGGAGGCTGGTGGTTTGCATATTGTCGCTACCGAGCGCCATGAATCACGACGTATTGATAATCAATTGCGAGGTCGATCTGGTCGTCAGGGTGATCCGGGTGTTTCGCGGTTTTACCTGTCATTGGAAGACCCTTTAATGCGCCTTTTTGCCTCTGATGGCGTTAAGAATATGATGCGTACTTTGGGTATGGAAAAGGGTGAGGCCATCGAACATCGCATGGTGACCAATGCGATTGTTAAGGCACAGCGCAAAGTTGAAGGGCGCAATTTTGATATCCGCAAGCATTTGCTGGAATATGACGATGTCGCCAATGATCAGCGTCAGGTGATCTACCAGCAGCGCAACGAGCTATTAGAAGATGATGATATCTCCGATGTTATTACCAATGTGCGTCAGGATGTCGCCGATCAATGTATAAGTAACTACCTACCGCCACAAAGTTTAGAAGAGCAGTGGGATATCGAGGGGCTGGAAAAAGCGTTAGCGACTGAATTTACCACGCCATTACCAGTTCAACGCTGGTTAGATGAGGACAGTCGTCTAGACGAGATGACGCTGAGGGTAAAGATTACCGAGGCGCTACAATCGGCATATGATAGCCGCTATGCCCATGTTGGTGAGCAAATGCGCGAGGTGGAGCGGCAAATTATGCTGCAGGTACTGGATAATCTGTGGAAAGACCATCTTGCCAGTATGGATCAATTGCGTCAGGGAATTGGCTTGCGTGCCTATGCCCAGAAAAATCCCAAGCAGGAGTATAAGCGCGAATCATTTGCTCTGTTTGAAGACCTGCTTGACAATATCAAATATGAAACCATCCGTTATCTCAGTCATATAGAAGTGGCGACACAAGAAGATATGCAGCGTTTGGAGCAGAAGCGTCGTGCCGAGCAGTCTAATCGTCAGTATCAGCATGCCGAGGCTGCGGCGTTGGAAAAGGAGGCTCAGTCAGAGGTTGAAGCGGGCCAACAACCGATTCAGCGCACGGGCCCCAAAGTGGGTCGTAATGATGCCTGTCCCTGTGGGTCAGGTAAAAAATATAAGCAATGTTGTGGAAAAATTCAGTAATGGCGACAGGTAGCGGACAGTTTCCAGTTATGCATGCAGTTTCCGGCTTTAAGTTGGGAACCACCAGTGCCGGTATTAAAACGGCAGGGCGAGCGGATCTAGTGATTATGGAACTTGCGGTTGGAAGCACTGTTGCCGGATTATTTACCCAAAATGCTTTCTGTGCTGCGCCAGTTATTGTGGCCAAGCAGCACCTAGCCTGTGCTAGCCCGCGCTATTTTTTAACCAACACCGGTAACGCCAATGCGGGCACGGGACAGCAAGGGCTAAGTGATGCCCTACAGAGTTGCGAAACATTGTCTACGGCTACTGACGTCGATGTGACACAGGTGCTGCCCTTTTCTACCGGGGTAATTGGTGAGCCGTTGCCGATGGATGTCGTTCTACCCGCTATTTCCAGTGCTTTGGATAACTTATCAGAACAGGGCTGGGCAGAGGCGGCCACCGGCATTTTGACTACAGACACAAGACCTAAAGGTGCCAGTCTGACTTATGCTGTTGGCGACGCGGAGATTACTATTACAGGAATTTGCAAAGGGTCGGGCATGATTAAGCCGAATATGGCGACGATGCTTGGCTATGTGGCGACCGATGCATCGGTTGACCCTGAACTGTTGCACCGCGCGTTGAGATTGGCTAACGAAAAATCGTTTAACCGTATTACTGTTGATTCCGATACCTCAACCAATGATGCCATTATGTTAGTGGCCACTGGTGGCAGTGGCGTGGTGATTGATGAGCCACTTTTTGAGCAGTTTGTCGAACAGCTCAGTCTGATTTTTATTGATTTGGCTCAAGCAATTATCCGCGATGGTGAAGGGGCAACTAAATTTGTGTCTGTTATTGTCAATAGCGCCAATGATAGTGCTGAGGCTTTGGCTGTTGCCTACACCATTGCTGAGTCGCCTTTGGTTAAAACCGCGTTGACCGCCTCTGATGCTAACTGGGGAAGAATCTTGGCCGCCATTGGTCGAGCTGGGATTGCTGATCTGGATGTTAATCGCGTGCAGTTGCAACTTAATGGCGTGCTGATTGCTGAGCAGGGTTCTCGAGCTACCACCTATAACGAGGAGTTGGGGCAACAGGCGATGGCGTCTGAAGATATCGAAATACAGGTCTCTTTGCACCGCGGTGAAGCTTCAGAGACCGTGTGGACCACCGACCTTAGCTATGACTATGTGCGTATCAATGCTGAGTACAGAACCTAGTGGTTGGCGATGAACCGTATTCAGGTTGTTGCCGCCGTTATCTATGCGCCCGATAGTCGCGATAGACTGTTTATTGCCAAGCGCCCAGACCATTTACATCAGGGTGGGTTGTGGGAGTTTCCGGGTGGCAAAATGGATGAAGGCGAAACGGCGTTGCTTGCACTGGTCAGAGAACTTCGTGAAGAACTCGGTATTGAAACTACCCAAGCACAGCCTTTTATGCAGCTGTGCCATGACTATGATGATAAACAAATTATTCTAGATGTTTGGGAAGTAACTGATTTTCAAGGTCAGGCGCGAGGTGTCGAAGGTCAGGAATGCCGTTGGGTGGCTATGGCCGATATTCTCAAAGATGACTCTCAATATCAGTTTCCTGCGGCTAACCAGCTTATTTTAGAAAAACTGAGATCAGGCTACAGCTCTTCACCATAGTTATCATCTAAAGCGGGTTCGCCGGCAATAGCAAAAGTCTCGCTGGCCCAATCACCAAAATCGATCTTCTGGCAGCGCTCTGAACAAAATGGTCGCCATGCTTGTTCCTCATTCCATTCAACAACGGCTTTACAGGTTGGGCATGCCACTGTAGTAATGCGAGTGGATTGGGTCATCAGTGGTTACTCTCTGCCATTTTAAGAAACTGCTGGTGCAGATCGATCACGACTGCGGTTAATGTTTCAGTATCCGAGGAATTATCTATAATGAAATCGGCTCTATTGTTTTTCTCCTGCCTCGACATTTGCGCATCAATAATACGTT
>CBFHVP010000017.1:0-26215 GCA_965659315.1 uncultured Porticoccaceae bacterium
CAATATCATAGTTCAGGTAGTGATAAACCGGACAATAGCTAATGTCCCAGTCTAATGTCTCGCACGGCGGTCTTGAGAGTCTGTTTGCCGACCTCCTCGAAGAACAAAAACAATCATCAAAGCGACCACCCGTCCACCTGTGGAATCCAGATAAGACATGTGATATGGATTTGCGTATTGATCGCGAGGGTCGTTGGATTCACGAAGGTAGCCCCATTAGGCGTACCGCACTGGTCAACCTATTCGCCAGTATCCTCAAGCGAGAAGGGGATAACTTTTTTTTGGTTTCACCTGTGGAGAAATGGCAGATTAATGTCGATGTAGCGCCATTTTTTATAGTATCGACAGAGCAACGACTTCGCAGTGGCGAGCAGGCCATTCAGCTATCAAGTAGCAGTGGCGATCAGTTCTTGATTGGCCCCAACAATCCGCTGTGGGTAGATTACGATAATCATAACCAACCTTTGCCGCTGGTGCGGGTACGGGATAATCTGGATGGTTTATTGAGCCGATCTGTGTATTACCAGTTAATTGATTGGGGTCATATTGGCTGTGATGATGACGGTGCGCAGATTATGCAACTGCGCAGTATGGGTGAGAATTATTTACTGGGCCCTGTGACGTCAGACTGAGAGTATAAGCTAATACATAAAAAAGGCGGCTTAGAGAGCCGCCTTTTTATTTGCCTATAGATTACATATTGGGATAGTTGGGACCACCGGCACCCTCTGGCGTTACCCAATTAATATTTTGACTGGGTTCCTTGATATCGCAGGTTTTACAGTGCACGCAGTTCTGCGCGTTAATCTGGAACCTTGGGCTGCCATCATCATTGGCCAGAACTTCATAAACACCAGCGGGGCAGTAGCGTTGCGCAGGCTCATCGTAAAGCTCCAGATTCTTATTGATTGGCATATCTGGGTCTGCCAGCACCAGATGACAGGGCTGGTCTTCTTCATGATTGGTGTTTGACATAAATACCGAGGAGGCTTTGTCAAAACTCAATACACCATCGTATTTTGGGTAGTCAATTTTAGCGCATTTGCTGGCTGGCTTTAATGTCTCGTGATCGGCGATTTTATCGCGCATAGTCCATGGCAATAGGCCATTGAAGATATTGATATCAATAAAGGCATAGGCCGAACCGAGAATACTGCCGAATTTATGCTGTGCTGGTCCAAAGTTACGTTGCATATGCAACTCTTTATAGGCCCAGGAAGCTTTATAGGCTTCAGCATATTCTTGCAGGTCGGTGTTATGTTTATCAGCAGCCAGAGCCTCGGCCACTGTTTCTGCGGCGATCATGCCAGACTTCATAGCGGTATGACTGCCTTTAATTTTGGCAAAATTCAATGTACCGGCATCATCGCCGATCAATAAGCCACCGGGGAAAGACATTTTAGGCTGAGACTGCAAGCCGCCTTTGAGTAGCGCTCGTGCTCCATAGGTAAGGCGTTCACCGCCCTCAAGATGCTTCTTTATCTCTGGGTGATGTTTATAGCGTTGAAACTCATCATATGGACTGACATGGGGGTTGCTGTATGACAGGTTAGTAATCAAACCGAGGGCAACTTGGTTGTCCTCTAGATGGTAAAGGAATCCGCCACCGAGGGACTTACTTTCGTCGAGTGGCCAACCGGCGCTATGAACGACTAGGCCCGGTTGATGTTGATCCGCGGGAATTTTCCACAGCTCTTTGATACCAATACCATAATGCTGTGGATCTTTACCCGCATCCAAAGCATATTTAGCGATTAGCTGCTTACCCAAATGACCACGACAACCCTCTGAAAAAAGCGTGTATTTAGCCCGTAATTCCATTCCTTGCATGTAGGATGCTTTTTGTTCGCCATTATGACCAATACCCATATCACCGGTGGCGATACCTAGGACCTCATCATTATCGCCATAGAGTACCTCTGCAGCAGAAAAACCAGGAAATACTTCAACACCAAGATTTTCAGCCTGTTCTGCAAGCCAGCGGCACAGTTTCCCCAGGCTGATCACATAGTTGCCATGATTATGCATGGTTTTCGGTGCGAATAGGCTAGGCACTTTTATACGTTTCTCAGCACCGGTGAACACAAAAATCTGATCGCCGCTAACCGGTGTATGAAGGGGTGCACCCATGGCTTCCCAATCGGGAAATAGTTCATTAAGTGCGCTAGGTTCTAACACCGCACCAGACAAAATATGTGCACCGACTTCAGAGCCTTTCTCAACGACACAGACAGAAATATTGGCATTGACCTGTTTCAGCCGACATGCCGCGGCTAATCCAGCGGGGCCGGCACCAACAATCACCACGTCATAGTCCATAAATTCGCGTTCCACACTTATTCTCCATCGACTTGTTTGTAGATTAGGTTGTTAGTTTAACGCCATCATATACGCTTAGCTATAGCCGATATTAATAATGGTAATTTTCAAGCAGGACAGCTGTTCTAGCCTGACTAGATGGTCGTAAAAGGGGGGGTAAGCGCCCTTGATTTATTGGGGTGATCTAGGCACTATGTGCGCCTTAAATTTCGGCTGGGCTATTGTGTATCAGAGCCTGTAATCTATTTTTCCACTAACTCAAAAGGGGTGACCATGAAAGTGCTGGTAGCCGTAAAGCGCGTTGTTGACTATAACGTCAAGGTTAGACCTAAGTCAGACAACACAGATGTCGACTTGGCCAATGTCAAAATGTCCATCAATCCATTTTGTGAGATCGCTGTTGAAGAGGCAGTAAGACTTAAAGAGAAGGGTATTGCTACAGAGATTGTTGCTGTATCCGTGGGCCCACAACAGGCTCAAGAGCAGTTGCGCACTGCGTTAGCGCTAGGTGCTGACAGAGCAATCCTTGTTAACACTGACGATGTGTTGGAGCCGCTGGCAATCGCCAAGTGTTTAAAAGCTGTGTGCGACTCAGAGTCTCCAGATATTATTCTTCTCGGTAAGCAGGCAATTGACGGTGACAACAATCAGACCGGACAGATGCTGGCAGCATTGACCGGCTATGGTCAGGCTACCTTTGCCTCGGAATTATCTCTAGACGGAGGCAAAGCCACTGTGACTCGCGAAGTTGATGGCGGTTTGCAGACTTTAGCGTTAACTTTGCCAGCCGTAGTAACAGCTGATTTGCGCCTTAATGAGCCTCGTTATGCCTCGTTGCCCAACATCATGAAGGCCAAGAAAAAGCCACTTGATATGTCCACTCCAGCTGATTTGGGTGTCGAAACAGCGGCTCGCGTGAAGCTACTCGGCGTTGAACTGCCTGCCGAACGTCAAGCGGGCATTATGGTTGAAGATGTTGCTCAACTGATGGATAAACTGAAAAATGAAGCGAAGGTGATCTCATGAGTATTTTAGTTGTCGCTGAACATGATAATAGTAGCCTTAATGTTGCTACCCTAAATTCAATCACCGCAGCGCAAGCAATAGGCGGTGATATACACGTGTTGGTGGCCGGTAGCGCCTGTCAGGACGTTGCGACGCAGGCGGCTCTGATTGCTGGTGTCAGTAAGATTTTGGTTGCTGATAGTACAGATTATGCTAATTCACTGGCAGAAAATGTAGCCCCGTTGATTGCTGAAGTTGGCGCAGGTTACAGCCATATCTTGGCCACAGCGACCACCACAGCCAAAAATATTATGCCTCGTGCCGCAGCGTTAATGGATGTGCAGGCGATCTCTGATATTAGTGCCGTAGTGAGCGCTGATACCTTTAAGCGTCCCATCTACGCAGGCAACGTAATTGCCACAGTGCAATCCTCCGATAGCATTAAAGTGCTTACCGTCCGTGGTACGGCATTTGATGCGGCCGTTGCTGAGGGTGGCTCTGCCAGTATTGAAGCAGTGGCTTCGGCAAATAGCCTCAACGTATCGGAATTTGTTGGTGAAGAAGTTGCTGTTTCTGACCGTCCGGAACTGACCGCAGCGGGAATTGTTATCTCTGGTGGTCGCGGTATGGGCAATGGTGAAAACTTCGATATGCTCTATAGCATTGCCGATAAGCTTGGTGCTGCGGTTGGAGCTTCTCGAGCTGCTGTCGATGCCGGGTTTGTGCCGAATGATATGCAGGTAGGGCAGACCGGTAAAATTGTTGCACCAGACCTCTATGTCGCTGTGGGTATCTCTGGCGCTATTCAGCATCTAGCTGGAATGAAAGATAGTAAGGTGATTGTTGCCGTTAATAAAGATGAGGAGGCACCCATCTTTTCGGTGGCGGATTATGGGCTGGTGGCGGATCTGTTCACTGCAATACCCGAGATAGACGCTAGCCTCTAATTTCTAAGAGGATGCAATAAAAAAGGCCCTTTATTGGGCCTTTTTTAATTTGCGCTAATGTTGTTATGGTTCGGATGACTGCGTACGTTGGCGATGAACTTCATCAACAAAATCCTGACGTTCCTTTTTGCTCATTTCCTTTACCTTGTTACTAACTTCTTTATCCTCGGCAGGGGATAGATTCTGGTGATACTGCATCAGACTGTGCCTTTTATCTGCACTGATACTTTTCCAATGATGGCGTAACTCTTTGCGTTTATGCGGTGGTAACTGATTAAAACGCTGTCTTGCTTTGCGCAATTTTCTATGCTGTTCTGGCGATAAACTGCGCCATCGTTTAGCTTGTTTTTTAAGTCGAGCACGCTCCTCTGTATCGGCATTTTGTGCTCTTTTTACAATTCTATGCTGCATATGAGGATTTAATCGGTGCCAATCTTTTTCCATTGGCGCTAGCGTGTCCTGTAATTCTGCAGATAGAGTATCGAAATGCACCGGTGCTGGTTTTGCAACGACTTCAGGCGATAACAGCACTGTGGTTAGAGACATAACTAATATCAGTGCGACTTTAGTCAACAGTTTAGTTTTTATAATCACGGAAGTATTCATAGCTTAACTTATGTCGTCCTGATCGGTTTCTGCTAACCAGTAGTAAAAATCTAATTCCTCATAGAGTTCAATATTGTCCTCGGTGATTTCAAATAATAAATCTTCGTTTACAACACCATCAACTAGTTGATTATTGGGTAGCCAATAATCCGGTACAACAAGCACAGCAACCATAAGGGCAGAAGCCAAAGAGACACCTAATGCCGGCCAGATAATTGATACCTTGGGCTGCTCTTGAGCCAGTGCCCGATTTCGAGCTTGAGCAAGCTGGAAAAGCTCTGGTGCGTCGATAGTTTGTTCTATGGCGTGTAAATCCTCTCTGAGTTTTGATTCAAATTTATCCTGCTTAGTCATTGCGGTAGTCCTCCAGCATCTCTCTTAATGAGTGCATCGCTCTCGAATAATGTGTTTTAACACTACCCTGTGAACAGCCCATTGCGAGAGCTGTATCAATGGTGCTGAGCCCTTCCCAGCAACGCAACATAAACGCTTGACGCTGGCGATGGGGCAACTGTTTTACTGACTGATCTAGTTTAGCAATACGTTGATTGCGCATATGCATTTCATCGGGCGTCTCTGAGTTTGGTGCGGACGCATTCACTGTTAGATCAATGAGCGATTCTTGATCATCTTGGGAGACAAGTTTTGACCACACAAATATCTTATCTCTGACCGATTTACGACGATAATAGTCAGTTAATTTGCGGCTCAGGATTTGATAGAAGAGGGGCTTCCATTCCTCAGCAGCTTTTGCTGAGTACTTTTGCACAAGTTTGTACATCGCATCTTGAACTACATCGAGAGCAACTTCTGTATCGCCAGTATTCAAGCGCGCCATATGGAAAGCTCTACGTTCAATATATTTGAGAAATTGCTCCATGGTTTGATAGGGCAGTTGATTGACAATAGCCTCAGCAGCAACGTTTTTTGGGGTGCGGTTTATCGCATGTTTATCATTTTTTTGCATGGCCTGATTCATGACGATTTAGTGGTCGCTATTATAGATATGACCAACTAGATACATTGCAATAATACTGTCCAGGGGCGCTTTGCTATGGCGATGGTATCTGTGCACAACTGAAACACGCTGAGGGTGATGATGATAATTGTGATACTGGTGCTGTGCATATCGATACCGTCTGCTGTGATCGGCCTTTACCCTCTCTTTAACCTTACGATAATCGGTTCTGATAACCTGTTTGGTTTTTCTATTGACGTCGTTAAAGACAGAGTCAGGATGGCTATGATGATATTGCTTGTTTTGATCATTGAGGTCGCTGTCTAAAGCAACAGCATTTAAACAAAACGCTACTAAACCAGTAAACGTTGCGCTTGCAAATACTGCTCTATTCATATCGATCTCCCCGCGGTTGCGTTGCATGTAAGAACGCGAGTATGGTGAAACGGTTGACCGTAATAAAGCGTCGTCGTTTTACACTGTAAAGTTAGCCCAAATTGGGCAGTGATCCGAGGGTTTCTCTGCCGAGCGAGCTTCAAAATCAATACCTGTGCTGTGCAAATCATTCATGGCGCCTTTTGAGGCCAGAATTAAGTCAATTCGCAGGCCAATTTTGGGGTCCTGCTCAAAGCCGCGACTGCGATAATCAAACCAACTGTAAGCTCTGGTTTCCTCAGCATGCATACTTCTGTAGCTATCCTCAAGCCCCCAATCACAAAGCCGCTGTAACCATTCTCGCTCTTCCGGTAAAAAAGCACATTTGCCCGTCTTAAGCCAACGTTTGGCATTTTCTGGCTTGATGCCGACATCAATATCGGCGGCGGCGACATTCATATCACCCATCACCACAACCTTGTTATCAGGTTTAAAGTTATCTTGCAGGTAAGTTAGAAGGTCAGCATAGAATTTTTGTTTGGCGGGGTACTTAGTCGGGTGGGCTCGACCTTCGCCCTGAGGAAAGTAACCATTGATCACATGAAAGCGCTCGCCATTAATGGCGTATTCCCCATGAATCATACGCCGCTGAGATTCGGCGGTATCCGATGGAAAACCTCTAGTGATGTTAATAGCGTCTGTTTTACTTAGTAATGCGACACCGTAATGTCCCTTCTGACCAAAAATATCGACCCGATAACCCATCGCCTCGACCGCTGCAAACGGGAATTCTTCATCACTAACTTTAGTTTCCTGAAGTCCGATAATATCAGGGTTATGTTGATCGATAACCGCTTGCAGTTGGTGTAATCTTGCTCGCAAGCCATTGACATTAAATGAGATAATTCGCATCTGATTGCTCAATTATATTTTGCTCAGTTATTGAATAGTGCTTTGACGATCAAACCGTGCCAATTGCGGCTGAGTAGATTTTTTCATCTCAGCTTGCAGGCGTATTTGGTCACTTAGTATATAGCCAGCTTCCTGTAACAATGGGTCCGACTCGGCAATTGGTTTCTCCTCGGGGTCCTCGGCTTTTTTCCATGAAGCAATATCAGCATAAGGCTCGAGACCTTTTTTACTGCGTCGATTGTTTTCCAACATAAATAACTCTGTATCCCGGTTTGCATTGCGCTCTCGGCGCTTCTCGATATTAAGGGACAGGGTATCGTCTTCAGACCAGCGTTTACTTAGAGCGAGGCCAGCGACGAGGTTGGCATAATCAGGATCAGCGGCACTGCGTTTTTTGTGCGCTTTAGTCAGCGGCTCTATAAAGCGCTGAAGATCGGTATTGCTAGCATGGGGGATTGCCCGTATTTGATCCCAGGGTAGGGCGTTCTCCTGATGGCTTTCGCCCACTTCCTTTGGATCGTAGGACGAGGGAAAAACAATGTCGGGGAGTATGCCTCGATGTTGCGTACTGTCTCCAGATACGCGATAAAACTTGGATACCGTCAGTTTCAATTGGCCGCTACTGAGTCCAGTGACATCCTGAACTGTACCTTTACCATAGCTCTGGCTACCAACAATCAGTGCGCGACCATAATCCTGCATGGCGCCGGCGAAAATCTCAGAGGCTGAAGCACTGAGTCGGTTAATCATTACTAGCAGGGGACCTTTATAGTGTGCAGGTATCGTAGCCCGCTGGTTACGATAGATTCGACGATTAGAGTCCTTAATTTGTACCACGGGGCCACGATCAATAAACAGATCAGTCAACTTTGTCGCTTCAAAGAGAGAGCCACCGCCGTTAAAGCGAAGGTCTAGCACAATTCCATCGACTTGCTGCTCTGTAAGCTCGGTAACTAATCGAGCCACATCTCTGGTGGTGCTTTTAAAATCTGGGTCACGTGCGCGATAAGCCTCAAAATCAAGATAAAAGGCCGGAATCTCAATAACCCCGAGTTTATAGATCTGACCTTGCTGCTCAATTTCTAAAATTTTGCTTTGCGCTGATTTGTCTTCTAACTTCACCTTATCGCGAACAATAGCAATAGTAATGGTGGTATCGGCGGCCTCGCCACTATCGGGTATAACCTCTAAACGCACAGTGGAGTCCTTGGCTCCGCGAATCAGATCCACCACATCATCGAGCCGCCAGCCTACAACATCGACGATATCTTCATCATCTTGGCCGACGCCGATAATTTTATCTTCCGCTTTTAAAATATCCTGTAAATCCGCTGGACCACCAGGAATAATGCGCACCACCTTAGTATATTCATCTTCGGTGGTGAGCTCTGCACCAATACCCTCTAGCGATAATGACATATTGATCTGAAAATTTTCTGTGGTACGAGGGGAGAAGTACGATGTGTGTGGGTCGTATAGTGTCGCTAAGGCGTTGACATAGAGCTGAAACACATCTTGGCTATTGCTTTGCTCGTACTGTTTTATCCGATTTTGGTAACGTTTAATCAGTAACTCTCGAGCTTTAGCTTCTTCTTTATCGTTTAATAATAGACTTATAATTGAGTTCTTTATGCGTTTGTACCAAAAGTCCCTTGCTGCAGCAGTATCTGCGAGCCACTGGCGCTTGTCGCCATCCAACAGCAAACTGTCGTCAGTGGTAAAGTCAAACAGGTGATCTGAGTCTTGAAGAAGGGAGATGTTCCAGTTTAACTGCGCAGTCGCACGATCGCGCAATCGATTAAAGATAAAAAATCCTGGTTTTATATCACCACGCTTAGCTAGATCGTCAAGTTTGGTTTGCCACTGACTAAATTCATCGATATCAGATTGCAAAAAATAGACTTTTAGTGGATCTAACTGATCAAGGTACTCTGCTAAATAGCGTTTGGACAATTCATCGTCGATAGTTTGTCCTCGATAGTGGCGGGTGGCTAAGCGATCAAAAATCTCCCGATACAACGCAGTTTGCTCAGAATGTTTTTCAATAGGCGCAACCGCTTCATTTGAGGCAACGCTTATCAATGCCATGCTGACACTGAATAGAACCAAAAAACCCACTAAAGCTCGTAACATAATATTTTTCCCTGTTATTGACAGAGATTTTAACAAGAAGTGCGATCACTGAATATAGATCATTGAAAGGATTATTCAGGAGCGCAGCGCTGGGAAATGGGGCAGAAACCTCAGATGCTAAGATAATCCAGTAACCCCGTGTCCTCTAATCTCAATTAGTGGACATAGCTAGACATGCAAGGATATGGCTGTTACAGTGCTTTTATTCTGAAACCTAGGCCTTATGGTTGATGAAGGCCTTTCCAGTGGTATCAATGGAGTCTTGGATTATGTCAAAAGTCTTTAATGCAACCCCCTTGTTTGATGCTCATAAAGCCTTCATACGTTTGCCTATGGGTATGGCGATGTTTAATGACTACCCAGATTCAAAAGCCTTTATTGTAAAATTAAGCGATTCTATTCCTGATGTGCGCGACGATGTGTTGCACACGCAATCTTTTTTAAAAAGCTACAGCAGGAAATCTGAGGCTACCTATCGAGGCTATCGTAACGAGGTTGAGCGTCTGTTGTTGTGGGCCTGGACGGTTGCAGGAAAAAGCGTTATTCAGCTTAAACGGCCCGATCTAGAGGCTTATTTTGATTTTGTTCATGCTCCGAGCCGGACTTGGGTGGCAAGCTCGGTCCAGGATCGTTTCAAAATAATCGGCGGAGAGTCGCGTCAAAATGAAAATTGGCGACCATTTGCCGCGAAAATCGCCAAGGAAGACCGCGCTGAAGCCTTAGCTGAGGGTTTAACACTGGAAATTAGCAGAGACGGGCACTTGTTAAGTCATGAAGCAATGAAAATATGCTATTCGGCTATTTCCTGCTTTTATGACTATTTGACTGATGAGGGCTACGCTTTTGGCAACCCAATACCAGCTATACGCAAACAGTCTGCCTACCTTATTAAAGGTACCACCCACAAAACCATTAAACGACTATCAGATTTGCAGTGGGAAACGGTGCTTGATTGCGCTCAAACTGCCGCCGACAATGATCCTAGCCATGAGCGTATGCTATTTGTTATAGCCATGCTCAAAACCCTGTATTTACGCATCTCCGAGCTATCTGAGCGCACCAACTGGCAGCCAGCGTGGAAGCATTTTTGGCAAGATAGCGATGGTAACCAATGGTTAAAAGTCTTGGGTAAAGGCAATAAAATTCGCGATATCTCGGTACCGAGCGCCCTTTCTCCTTATATTCAGCGCTACCAAGCATATCGCTTGAGCTTGAGCCCTAATTTTGGTGTTAATTCAGCTTTGGTTTCGAAAAATCGAGGCGTTGGTGGTATGGGTTCCCGCCAATTACGGCGTATTGTTCAGCAGGCGTTTGACCTCGCTTACGCAAAAATGCGTACTGAAGGCTTTGTTGATGAGGCCAAAGCTCTGCGAGAAGCCACAACGCATTGGCTTAGGCATACAGGCGCGTCTCAAGATATTGCCACTAGACCGTTAAAGCATATGGCCGATGACCTTGGTCATGCCAGCATGGGCACAACGGATCAGGTTTATATTCAGTCAGATATGAAAGAGCGTGCTAGATCCGGAAAAAATAGAGAAGTTTAATAATATAAATCAGTATCTTACATGGATTATATGCAGTGAATTATAGTTTAATTAGGCGCCGCTATGCGACATTGTCGGGCGGGGGAACATTGATCAATTAGCGGGCAAACGCCCTAGCCTACTATTGATTGGCTCCGAAAGTTAACACCCATCGAGACAGGAATATTAATTAAATCGAAAATATCCCTTCAGCTTTCTGGATATTAACCGTTTTCGCCCCGACCCCTGAGCATCCCGCTCTAGCTGACAGCGCACAAACGACAATACCCCGAGTGAAGGCTCAGGCCTGTCAGCTGAGCCATGTATTACGACTCAATAATAAGCCCCTTCAATATATCGTAGACAATATCAACTGTCGCATCTAAGCTCATAGACTGATGCTCACGAAGCCTATGCCACATCTCAAAAGAGGCGACTGCATCCACGGCTTCACGGCGAGATTTTGACATTGATTTTAGCTCAGGAAGCCAATCCTCAAGATCCTTGCGTAATCTGAGATTTGCTCGTGCATAATTGTTGCGCAATACAGGTGAACGCCACCGTTGATTTAATGTTAATAGAATAGTATTGGTTAGTTCTTCGTAGGCACTAGCATGTTGATTAACGGCGTGCAAAAGTCGCTCATTAAGCGGGCCCTCACGGTTTCCGCCGGCAAACTTAGCGTCGTAAAGTGGCCGTTTTAACTCTTCAATCGCAGCGTAAAGGTCATCCATGCCCTGAAATTGCCTAAATAGCGTGCGAATACCAACCCCTGCACGATCTGCAATCTCCTGCGCAGTTGGTGAGAGATTTCCCTGCTCCATCATCTCGCATGCGGCATCAAGCATTCCCTGACGGCTGCGTTCGCTACGTCGATATCGACCATCAGTTGTTGATTTACCTTGCAACGTTGCCTCCCCTACCCCTTTGGCAGCCATTCTTCGACTCGCGCATACGGCTCAAGTAACCGCTGCGAATTGGCGCAATTTTGGCCGCAGCAGCGCCTTTGAGTCGGCATAGTATGCCAACTCAGAGGAAAAGACTACCTTTGCGAAAGTCACTTGGACAGAGAGATAATAGGCGGTGTTTTAGGTTAAGATGGGTCCGACTACCGCCGTTATTATTAGATCATCGACGATATTTTCCGCTATCTGCGCTCTTAGCCCCTGATGATGTGGCATTTGCGCTGCATCTCTATGCTGGTCATTGCAACCAAAGTTTCTTGCCCAAAGGATGACAGGCCGAACAATAACTTTAGGTAGTGACAACTTCAGGTTTTAGCCAATACTAATTATGACCATTGGCATAGTGGCTAGGTAACTTTTTGCTCGGCCAAGCTGAACTTTTACCGATTAAAAAATCTAGCCTACCCTTTGGCTACCGCAAATTTGCTTAATGATACGGTAACTTCATTACTAACAAGCTGGTAAAGCTTGGAGCATTGAGGTCAGTCGACTCTTAACAATCTCCTCAGCATCTACCATGATCGTCTTGACCAGATCTTGACAGCCAGGAACATCATGAATCAGACCGCCACACATCCCAAAGGTGACCATTCCTGCGTCTTTATCACCGGTGGACCAGGCAACCTCCTGCTATTTGCCACTCACCAGAGGGTGGCTCTGGCTGAAGTATCCTCCCGCTTTTTCACTCTCAAGCACATTGGTCGCAACCTTGTTCTTGTAGACCCGGGCGGTGTTATCGAAAGTGCGGAAAATCAGTGCGGTATCGGTTTCGGTCATATCAACGATGGCTTGCTTGATACCTTCATGAACCGGAGCCTCTTGAACAAAATCGGATTGTAACCTAATGTGGAAACGAGGGTCGTGTAACCCATTAGTGCGCCGGTACGAACTAGATGCATGGGGAGTCACCCCTGAGTCGATATTTTTATATGACATGGTCTATGTCAAGATCTGGTATACACTAACACCTAATCAATGCCTTGACCAGTGCAAACGCGTATATCAAATTGCTAACTTGATTCTTGACCTGAAAGCTGACCTGCTCACCTAGTAGGCAATCACACCCGCAAATTTAGTGGTAGAGCGTCGCCTTACCATCGAACCACATTATGAACACTAGTTATCTGTATTCTGCCACCCTTCAGGTAATTTTACTGGCCCCTGGAAGCTACGCATTTGTGCACCGAACTGCCAGATTGTTTTTGTCGGCGTGGGCAGATCCACTATCCATGGTTGCTTCAATTCAATCTTTCTCAGGCTGGCTCCTTCAGGTAGCGCTAATTGGTCGTCCCGATCTGCATTACCGACCACTTCAACAAAATCTCCTTCCGGCAGGCTCAAGATCGCCAGTATCCGACCAGCGTTATACCCCAGCACATGGCCCTTGTTGACCATAATTTCTAGCATACCGCCTGACAATGGTGTCGGCTGGCCAGGAATAGCCACATTAATAAAACGATAACCATCAATAATTCGCTCGCGCACAGGCTTGTCCGTGACGCCCGGCGAGTGTTTAAATAACGCCGCATCCATGGCTGCAACTCCCACACCTAACCCGCCTACTGGGCGCAGAGTATCATCTAGTGTCAGATTATCGAAGTCAGTCTGAGTAACCACCTCGACGCTCATCCAAACCAGGCCATCGGTGTCAATAACTTCTATATGCAGATCACGGGCTCCGGGAATAGCAATCCCTCCCGGTGGTAACTGAGCCTGCATCAGGCTATCCAGTGTTTCCATCTCTCTCCCCCTAATGTTGCCTGTTAATTAGGCGTGTAAATATACTCATCGCCATCTTCAAATTTTTCAGCCATTGTTTTGTCGATCATCACCGGCATTTGGGTGGTCGGAGCATACAGTGGCCCTCTTGAGGAGGCCTGGTGCGCTGCCAGCAAGGCGTCCAACTCGTCAACTTTATCTGTTCGGCTTGTAGCCAGATTGTTTTGCTCGGTGGGGTCTTCCGCAAGATTGTAAAGCCACTTTTGCAAACCGTCGGTGGGCCGGTCGTTTACCTGTAGCTTCCAATCACCGTGGCGGACCACTTGATAGTGATCGTTCTGCCAAAACAGGGTTTCGCGGTTCCAGTTCTCCGCCCCCTCACCTGTTGCCAAAGGCAGAACGTCGACACCGTCAATCATTACTCCTGCAGGTATCGGGGCACCAGCCGCCACTGCCAGAGTAGGCATAACATCAATGTGGGCTACCGGTGTATCCACAGAGGTGCCGGCGGTGATTTTAGCTGGCCATTTAACAAACATGGGCACCCGAATACCACCTTCAAACATGGTGATCTTCCAACCACGGAACGGACTATTTACCTCTGGAATGCCGATATAACCAGGACCGCCATTATCGCTGGTAAAGGCGACGATGGTATTGTCTGACAGGCCTTCTTGGTCCAAGGTATCCAAAATGCGCCCAACACTGCGGTCCAGTGCCCGAATCATACCCGCGTAGACTCGCTTGCGATGAGGCTTGATATCGCCCACTGCTTCGTAATCTTCGCGGGTAGCCTGCAGCGGCGTGTGGGTGCCCCAGTGCGCTAGGTAGAGGAAGAAAGGCCGGTTCTTGTTGGCTTGAATGATTTTGATGGATTCGTCGGTCCAGTAGTCGGTAAGGTAGCCGCTCGGCTTAAACCGATCCTGATCGCCGGAGTTATAAGAGGCAGCGTAGACCATGCGCGCCCAAAGAAATTTGTCTATCGGGTCAAATGGTAACTTAGCATTGACTACATTGGGGTCATCTTCTGGGAGATAGAGACCGCTGGCCATTAGCAGACTGTCATCGAAACCTTGTTGATGCGGTGCCATACCATTGTCACGACCTAGGTGCCACTTACCCACATGGGCGGTGTAGTAACCCGCCGCCTTTAGAATTTCCGCAATTGTTACCTCAGACGCAGGTAGGCCTTTATGCTCATAGAGTGGCTGACCAGCCTCCAGCGCCTCATTATAAACACTGGGCGGAATGTTGTTATCAAGGTTTTCAGTCAATCTGGCAACCGTTTTACCCATGCCCGACGGCGTGGGCGTAAACTCAAATCCAGTGCGGGTGGGGTAACGCCCAGTCATCATCATCGCGCGTGATGGCGCACAGGTACTGGCCCCGGAATAGGACTGATGAAACACAGCTCCCTCGGCGGCCAAGCGGTCGATGCTGGGAGTCTTGAGCTTGCCGTCAGCCACACCACCGCCAAAGGTGGAGATATCATTGAAGCCCAAATCATCGGCCACGATAAGGATAATATTGGGAGGTTGTTCGCTCTCGCTGATCATTGGCGCTGCAGGGCCCTGCTGCCAAGGAATTGGCCGATTTTCAGCAACATCATATTCGTTTGCAGACTGATATTTGATCACCGCCAGCAGTATATCGTCACGCTTTAGCCAAGCCATCGCGCCACCCACCAATACTACCAGCAATGAAATTAGTAACTTTTTCATTTAATCCTCTCTATTGTGCCTGACTTAGTCACATGGGAATGTAAGCCGCGACTAATTTTAAGTCCGTTCAATTTGTCTATTGACAGCAAGTATGCCATTATTAAAACAACCATTCTAGCCCAAATATAAAAGCAATTATTCCTATGACTGAGCCCCTTCTTTTAAACCGCGAAAACGCGGTTGCTATCATTTCGGTAAATGACGTCCCTTATAATCGCATGACACTAGCGTTTGTTGACCGCTTAGAAACGGTGGTCAATGAGATCGCCGATGACGACAGTATTCGCGCTGTGGTGCTCACGGCGGAGGGGTTAGATAATTTTTCCGTTGGCATGAATCTCAAGCAATTGCCCGAGGGTATAGCTCGCAAAGGCACTGTCGATGCCCTCTTGGATCAGCGGCTACGAGTAATCGCAGCCATTGAGAATATGCACAAACCTTGGGTGGCTACCCTTTTCGGCTACTGCCTAGGAGGTGGGCTAGAAGTCCCGCTGGGTTGTCATTTTCGACTGGCTGCGGCGGAAGGTGCACAAATAGGGTTGCCAGAAATGGACTTAGGTACCGTGCCCGCCTGGGGCGGTAGTGCACGGCTCAGCAAATGTGTGGGTCGTGATCAGGCATTGAATATGATTCTGCGCGGCAAAAAGATTTCTGGCCCTGAAGCATTACAAATCGGTCTTGTGCAGGAAGTTTGGCCCCTAGCTGAACTTAAGAGTAAAGCGTTAAAACTTGCCGAGGATCTGGCAGCCCAACCGGTGCAATCAGTTAAAGGTATGCTCGAAACCATTGTTGGCTGTGAGGATAAGTCTCTACAAGACTTGCTTAAGGCTGAACGCTGGGCTGTACTGAATAGTCTAAATACCCCCGATTCTCGGGAGGGAATGGCGGCGTTTATTGAGAAGCGCCGCCCTATGTTTAATAAGGGTGGTGATTAAGTAAACGCCCCACATAATAGTTAAGCTGTATGCTATACCTCACTCTCCAAGGCTGTCGGAGCTATGGTCGCCTTTAGGTAAGGAATGCATCGCATACTGTGCGCAATAGCTTCGCCCCTTGCCTTATTGGGGAAACGGGACCTGTCCCTATAGTTGGTATCAAATGTCATTCGGGTTGGCGGCGGAATGTTTGCTGTCAGGGTTTTTGAAGTAGCCTAAACCGGTAAGTTAAGAAACAGTGAAGCATTTGTTACGCTTCCCTATTTTGCATAATCCCTCTCGGGAACTGCAGTTATATCCGTTTTATTTTTTTAACAGGAGAACTCAATATGCCAGTTACAATCATTCCGCAAGATCAAATGCTCCAACAAGCGGGCAAGACCTTCGAGCCCACCCCATGGATCACTGTCGACCAACAACGAATTAATACCTTTGCCGACTGTACTGAGGATCACCAGTTTATTCATGTGGATGAAAAAAAGGCTGCACAAACTCCCTTGGGTGGCACCATTGCTCACGGATTCCTGTCCCTTTCTCTGTTAGCAAAAATGTTCGAAACAACAGGTATAGTGCCCGAAGATATGGTTATGGGAATGAATTACGGGCTGAATAAGGTGCGCTTTCTCTCCCCTGTTCGAGCGGGCAAACGCATACGCGGTCATGTTGAGATCCTCAACGTAGAACGCAAGGATGACAAGCGGTTTCTGATTACACAAACGGTATCGATCGAAATTGAAGGGGAAGAGACGCCTGCTTTGATTGCCGAGTCACTGCTAATGACATTTGTTAGTTAGCAAAGAACCACCCCGGCACAATGAGTTACCGGGGCAGTCGCAAGTTAGGGGGGCAACCCTCAATACAGGTAGCACTCTCGATATTTAACTTCCAGTGAACGTTGGCGGACGCTTCTGGGCAAAGGCAATCATCGCCTCTTTAAGGTCATTGGAGTTGAGGGAGGTTACCATCGTCCACAGGCCATTCAACAATAAGCCCTGCTCGGTTGTCATCTCTTCACCCTGCTGCAGTACAAATTTGCTGCCACGAACCGCCAGCGGTGCGTTGGCGGCAATCTCGGCTGTGAGCTTTTGCGCCGCAGCGTATGTAGCATCGGCGTCGGCATAAACACCGGTGACAAGGCCAATCTTTTCCGCATAATCGGCGCTGAAATCTTTGCCGGTGTATACTAGTTCGGCTACATGGCCCGGATTAATAATATTAGGTAAGCGTTGTAGCGTACCCACATCGGCAACAATACCGATCTTGGTTTCGCGGACGCCAAACACCGTATCTTGCGCAGCGAAACGAACATCACAGGCGGTAATCAGATCAACGCCAGCGCCGAGACAATGTGAGTGAATCGCCGCGACTACGGGCACTGGGCAGTCGGCAATTGCGGTGATCGCATCCTGACATACTTTTGTGGTTTTAAGCTGCGTTAGACAGCCAGTGGCAGTCGCGGTGTCGGGCGCTTCTCCCAGCGACTGCAGATCAATGCCCACACAAAAACTATCGCCACGGGCGGCAATAATCAGCGATCGGACCTGCTCGTTCTCAGTGACAGCAGTAATCGCCTTGGGGATATCGATCCACATCTGTGCAGAGATGGCGTTGCGCTTATCCGGTCGATCTAGCCAGAGTGTTGCTACGTTGTCATTAACCTCCAGCGTTAAAACGGATGACGTAAAACTCATAAGTTGCTCCTTTATGGCCCGCGTTACTCACAGGCAAATTTAACATTGTTAATAATGGGCTATTGCCATTTCATGACATCTTATAATTGCAGCTTACGGTAGCCCGTTTGCTATAACGCCAAAATAGGTTTGCTTAAGATTCGCGAAGATACCTGGTTCCTTAGTGGCAAGGCTAACGGCCAGACTTTTAGCCCTGTCCAATAGGTCTTCCAGTGACGCTTTACCGTCGGCAAAGCCGGCGGCGATCGCCTCGTCGGCGGTATAACGTTTGCCGGTCAGAATCGCATCTCGCGCAGTAGCTGGCGGCAACTTCCCTCGCAGAATATCCATCATAGGATCGGACACAGGCACCCCAGCATCCACTTCTGAAATACAGATCCAGCCGCGATCTTCGCGCATAATGCGATAATCACAGGACATAGCTATAAAGGCCCCGCCGGCAAAAGCGTGTCCATTGACCGCTGCGACTGTGGGAAAGGGCAAAATCAGCATACGACGGTGAATCTCGCTCATGTTCTTAGCAAAGATCGCCCAGCCATCATTATTGAGCTTGCTGAGCACTTCTAGATTTAGTCCATTGCTGAAGAACTTTTCTTCGCCAATTATCACCATGGCGGTGCCCGCAGCTTTGTCCTTCTCCATGATATCGAGAATTTCCAACATTCGTTTTTGCCAGTCTGGACAGATCATATTTTGGCCGTTATTCATGGTGACAATGAAAATATTGCCGTCTTTTTCAAGATCAATCATTCGCTCTCTCCGGATTGTCAATAAGGTTCATTTGTAATTTGCTAGAGGAAAATAATGTACGTTAGTTTTCTGTATAAGCAGGAAATAGTTCAGGGGGACAGTGATGCAAGCTTTCGTATAATTGCATCAGCCGTGCCCGCCAGCACGGAGCGATACGCTTCCGTTATTGCTTATGAGCCGGAACTGCGCACCACATTCGCCCAACCGTCGCACAACCTCGTGAAACGCTTGTAAGTGTTATCCAGTATAATTATGGGCTCCTCTGCGAATAAAGCCATTCTGCTTGTTACTGTGCAAATAGCAGCGCTTCACAGCCGGTACCCGCCAGAATAAGATCTACCCGGCCTCGGTCTTCACTACTCAATGCCTGATACTGCTCGTTAATCCACTGCAAGCATTTTACTTGATAAGGGAATGTTTGTTGGGTCCAGGTAGCACCATCGATTTCCGCTTCCCATACTTTCTCGCCCGCTTGCAATGCACCGGCGTTTGCCAGCAACGCCGGTGCGTACATTCTGCCAACCTCATTCAAAATGCCGCGCAGAGTTTCCGGTATTTCATCGGGGTTGTTCCAATCGCTGTCTTGTGGCTCTAGACCACTGAGATCCTCCATCAGGCTCGTCCAAGCCACAGCTCGTGAGGAAAGTTTGTGAGTGATGTCTCGAGGGGTTGGGTCAAAGCCGACCAGCTGGGTCAATTGGCCAAAAAAGGCAAAATCGCCAGCACTCGGTCTGTTGCCAAGCAGATAGGGCTGGGAAGTTAGATGAGTCTCCATTGCCTGCAGGAAGCGACGGTAGCTGGCATCAATAATAGGTGCCGTAATGTCGTTAGACCCCACCACATGTAACCGACCCACCTGTCGGTCAGTAAAAAAGGCTTTCAATTGCTTATGTTGCTCCTGCGGGAGGTTCACTCTATAACCCAGTGGTAGCATAGTACCAGCGTTATCCGAATCGACCTCCGGATACCAGCGATAGTGAAACATATATTTGGTCACCCATTCGTCACCAAAGTCTTCTAGCAAGTAGTCGATGAAGGCCAGCGCAGGATCGTTCGGCACCACCGAGCGCTGTGCACTCATGGCTTCCAGTCGACGGATAATCGGTGTGGAATCAGTAACTGCTTTCATATCGCCATTGTCGTCGCGTAGTAAAAATGTGGGCAGCAGTACCGGCTTTGGGATATCTATCCCCATAGTTGGAAGAATCTCTTGCGGTTGCCCCCAAATGACACGATAGGGAATATGGCGGTAGCGCAACAACGCTACCATCTTGCGGGTATAGGGAGATGGAGGAGCCCCGATTAATTCAACGCGTTGCTGTAATGGCATATTGTTGACTCTATTTGATGGCATGGGGCGTTTTATTATTTGCTGAGTATCGTTAAACCTATACTTATTATATTGACATATATTGTGCCAAGTTAATAGCCTTCGCTATAGATTTTACCTAAACTCTCTTTTCAGACAGGCGACGCAGAAAAGCAAATTACATCGCAATTGCGTTAAATACCAATCTACCATCACCGTCGAGCGTTGCCTTAACGTTTGCATTGCAATTAACTCTGTTTGATTACTACTCCAACCTCGTGTAATTCATGCGACACAACAACCCCACATCCCAGCAGACTACGGGTATGGGTATCAAGATAGGATCATAAGTCTAGTCAATTAGTATCCTATGGGTTGTCTAGTATATGTTGTCAGAAATGTGGCTTTTATTTCATCGTAGGTCTGTTAGACTTGCCAAAATATATTTAGGCATAATATATGTCTAAATATCCACCACACAGAGTTGCCCGCCCTTTTATGGCAACTGCATGAGTCAAATGCCCGTGTTTGATAAATGAGACTATAACTGATGGCTTTTAGTGGCGAGATATAAATTAACGGTATTTACTGGGTATTCTATGAAAAAACGCACAAAACTCTGGCTGACCTCAACATTTCTCTACCTGTTGTTTGTTTTCTGGTACACCGATTTTAGCGGCCCCCTCAACGATCAGGAGATTGATGCTTGGGTGAAAACCATGGAGAGTAAAGATTCAGATCCAGAACTTATCAGCTATATAGAAGCTTTCCTAAGTAACGATACGGGCCGTCAGTTTTTGATGCTTAATGCATTGGATATGAACGAAGCCCCCCCTTATGTTGAGGGTGCGCAGTTCGGCGAAAACGCCGACCAACTTATGGCCCGCTATATGGAGCATATGATCCCAGAGCTATTAAAGCGCGCCTGTCACCCTGCCCTTATGGGCGATGCAGTGTACTCCGCCCTAGATATCGTGGGTATTGAGGGTGCTGAACAATGGGATCAGGCTGCATTGTTTCGCTACCGTAGCCGTCGTTCTTTTGCCGAGATCATTGCTCATCCGGCGATCGGCGGTAAGCATGATTTCAAAATAGCAGCGCTAGAAAAGACTATCGCCTACCCGATTGAAACCAGCCTGTACTTGAGCGACCTTCGTTTTATTCTTGCTTTGGTGATGTTAACAATAACGGCTCTACTGGACACGCTTATCGTCTCGCGAAGGCCTGCTCTAAAAGCAACCTAGCAGGCTTCCAACAGAGAACAAAAATAAGCTTAGCCACGGGAATATCTACATAAAGGAAATAAAGATGTTAGACGTATTAAAACAAGTCACTGCCTCCATGACTGCGCCAGAGCAGATGTTTGCCATTGCCGAGACCGAAGTCCATGGCAACAAGATGAAAATCTGGGCCAATGCGCCAGGATCACTGCGCGACCTATGGTTGAGTACTGATGTGCATGGTGAGAAGGATTATCTGGTGTATCAGGATGAGCGCTGGACTTATAATCAAGCGCATGAACAGGTGGCGCGTATCGCTAACTGGCTCACATCTCAAGGTATTGCACAACACGATCGCGTGGCCATCGCTATGCGCAATTATCCGGAGTGGATGCTTTGCTACTGGGCTATCGCTTCGATCGGCGCTGTGACGGTAGGCGTTAATGCCTGGTGGGTTGCAGAGGAATTAAAGCATGGCTTAAAGGATTCCGAAGCAAAGATGCTGATTTGCGACGCAGAACGACTCAGTCGCTTTAGCGAAATTGTAGGGGAATTCTCCAAGTTACCAGTCATAGCCATGCGCGTGGACGAGGTTCCAGTATGGGCGATCCCCTGGCGCGATGTTCTGAAAACAGAACCCTCTATGCCCAACGTTAATATTGATCCTGATGATGATGTTTGTATCTTCTACACCTCCGGCACCACCGGCTTCCCAAAAGGCGCTCAGCTGACCCATCGTAGTTGCGTCAACCAATTATTTAGCTCTCTATTTGCCAGCCTCAGCCAAAGCACGGCCAATGCGCTAATTAAAGGGGAGCAGCCTGCCAACCCCATGGATCCCAATGCCGCTCCCCCAGCAGGATTAGTGACCACTCCGTTATTTCACGTTACCGCCATTAACGGTATGGCACATGGTGTCACGGCCTCTGGCGGCAAACTGGTGCATATGTACAAGTGGGATGCAGGCGAGGCACTACGTCTAATTGAGCAGGAAAAAATAACTAACTTTACCGGCGTGCCTCTTATGGGCCGAGAACTGATTAATCACCCCGACTTCGGCAAGCGCGACATTTCATCGCTTTCCACCCTTGTTGGTGGCGGTGCTCCGGTGCAACCAGACCTGATCGAAAAAATCGACAACGCTGGCGGCCATGCAGTGCCCGCTCAAGGTTACGGCTTGACCGAGACCTGTGGCATAGCAACCGGTAGCTACGGCGCCTTTTTGACTAATAAACCCAACAGTGCGGGTTTGATAGTTCCGGTTTGTGAGATCAAAGCTGTAGACGAGCAAGGTGACGACCTGTCCCCTGGCGAGGTTGGCGAAATCTGTATTTACGGCCCTCATGTTATCAAGGGTTACCTTAATCGCCCCGATGCCACCGCTGAAACTATAATTGACGGCTGGTTACACACCGGTGACATTGGCTATCTCGATGAAGATAACTTCGTGTATCTGGTGGACCGCGCGAAAGATATGGTATTACGTGGCGGTGAAAATATTTACAGTTCCGAAGTGGAAGCAGCAATTTACAGCCATCCAGCTGTTGCCGAATGTGCAGTGTTTTCTGTGCCAGATAAACGACTCGGCGAGGAAGTGGGCTGTGCTATTTTCCCGGCAGCCGATACTGAGATCAATACGGACACATTAAGAGAATTTTTACGGGAGAAACTGGCCGCCTTTAAGTTACCGCGTTACATCTGGGTAGTTGAGCAGCCTCTTCCGCAAAATGCCAGCGGCAAATTTGTTAAGCGCGACCTTCAGGAAAGGCTGGATATCGCTGATGCCCAATAAGCGGAAATTATAAACCATTCAAAAGTCGTTTCGCGGCTTTATCCTCAGGGAAAACAGCCACTAAACGACGAGCAAATACTCTGGCCTGCCCCAGATCGCCGCGATCACGATTAATCGTCACCAAGGCTATCAATATATCGCGGTCGTTGGGCGTTTTCTTAAGCGCCCTTTCAAGCACTCGTATTGCCTGTTCAGCTTTACCCTCGCCGTTTAGTGCTATTGCATAAATATAATTGTAGCGGCTATTGTCTGGCGCCAGATCAGCAGCCTGACGCAAACTATCCAATGCGGGCAGACCGCTGCGGACTTGTGCCAGACCGAGCGAATGCAACAACAAGGGGTTATTGGGTAGGGTTTTGTTGCCCGCAACTAATAGCTCAAGGGCCCTCTGATGAAGCCCTTGAACACGAAAACTGTCCGCTCGATTATTGATTGCTACAGCATTGAGAGGCTCCAAAATAAGCGCTTGTTGGTAGGCCTGATCAGCTTGCTGATAGCGACCTAGCGCTGTATAGGCGCTCGCCAGTTGTAATTGGCCATTTGGACGATCAGCATTGACCTGCAGTGATGCTATATATTCAGCAATATTCGCTTGTAACCTAGCTCTGTTGGCAACGTGCTGGGTACCCAGCAAGTTTGCTGTTGCCGCTAATCTAACTGCTTTAACCTTATCATCAAGTAGTGGCGAGAGATCATTCCAGCGTTGATCGGGCGCCAGAAACTCAAGCGCTTCAATTGCTCCTATTCTGACCAGTGGACTTGGGTCAGACAGGCGTCGCTGCGCCACTTGATAGCTGTCTCGATTGGGGTAAGCATTGAGTAGCGCCAAGGCCGTTGCACGAGCCATAGGGTTACTACCGGCATCATTGGCTAACGCGATTAATTGCTGATTTGCGCCCTGCCAACCCCCTCTGGCAGCAGCTATAGTCAGGCCATTATCATCTTTGGTTGGTGACTCAGTTGTCTTGACCCATTGAGCAATAGCACTGCCAGCCCAGCTCGGCGATTGATCTGAATGACAGGCATTGCATGCATTAGGCGCACCGATTTTTTCTGCTAACAGTGGGCGCGGGATACGCATGCTGTGGTCGCGACGATTGTCGATGCCCATATACGTTGTCTCGGGCATATGGCAATTAACACATTGCGCGCCAGGATTGTCCGGCCCATTATGAAAATGATGGCTGGGGTTATCATAGGCCTGCGGCGCATGGCAGCTAGCACAGACCTGATTACCATCGGCTTTCAGCTTCAGGCTGTGAGGCTCATGGCAGTTACTGCAGCGCACACCACGCTGGTACATTTTGCTTTGCACAAAAGAGCCATAGACATAAACCTCATCTTGTATCTGACCATCAGCGTGATATAGCCCCTGTCGCAGAAGCTGTGGTTGATAGTGGTCCAAATAGGTGTCACCTGCAGACTGGTTATTCACCGGATCGTCGCTGATTTTTGCGCGTCTGGAATGGCATCCGGCGCAGGAATTGATTTCCTTTTGCGCCCCTTGATGAGAGTCTCCTATCGAATTGGCTATAGTTGCACCCTCGGCAATCACCCACTGCATCGGCGCTGAATACTCAACCGGCAGGGGTTGACTAGGATCTACACTGTGATCTGAGCCAGGTCCATGGCAGCTCTCACAGCTCACATTTACTTCTGACCAAGTAGTGCTATAGCTATTGGTCTGTGAGTTATAATTTTTCTCCAAGCCAGTAGAGTGACATTCGGCACATTGCGTATTCCAATTATAATAAACCCCAGTCCAATGGAGACTCTCCCCCGGCTGACCCATATCATTGGGCATCAATTGATACCAGCGCTGACCACCCTGCTCTTCAGGCCTGCTATCCCAAGCGACAGTCAACGCTTGATAGCGGCCATCGGGAAAACCAATAAGATACTGTTGTAGTGGTTCGAAACCGAAGGTATAGGCAATTTTAAACGTTTGCTCCTTGCCATGTTTATTCTGGGTTCGGGCAAAATACTCGCCATTAACTGTCGTAAAGTGGGTGGTTATGCCTTGATGGCTGAAGCGAGTATTATCGAAATCTCCAAGCACTGTATCGGAGCTGGCTTCACGCATAGCCCAGTCATGGTGGGACCCCTGCCATTGTTGATACTCGTCTGCATGACAGTTCTTACAAGCCGCGCCACCCACGTACTGTGGATCGGCTTTTGTGTTGCCGACCAAGATACAGCTTATTATCAGTAGCTGAATGGTAGCGATAACGACAGAATAAGACCAAGTATTACTATGCATCGGCATGGAACAATTAATAAAAAGTGTTCCTGCCATGTTACCTTATTAAACTTTAAACATTGAGCAATAAATGCTCTCGCTCCCATGATGAGATCACTTGGTTAAATTCTTCAAATTCCATCAATTTGATTGAGGTGTAAAGTTGAATAAACCTTTCACCAAATAACTCTAAAATATCTTTGTCCTCATGTAGCCCACGCAGTGCCTCCTCTAGCGTTCTCGGAAGAGCTAACTCCTCTTCATAGGCATTTCCTTCATGAGGCGCAGAAGGTTCGACTTTATTTTTCATACCGAGATAGCCACAGGCCAAAGTAGCGGCAATGGATAGGTACGGATTGACATCTGCCCCGGGAAAGCGATTTTCAATACGATAGTTTTTAGGGTTTGCATCGGGAACGCGCAACCCTGTGGTGCGGTTGTCGTAACCCCAATGCAGATTAATTGGCGATGATGACACCTCACGAGCAAAACGCCGGTAAGAATTAACATTTGGCGCAAAGAAGCTCATTACATAGGGGGTATACTTTTGTAGGCCACCAAGATAATGATAAAACGCTGGGCTGTACTCACCCTCTTTTGTGGCAAAGATATTGTTGCCATCGACGGTGGAAATAATGCTCTGATGAATGTGTTTCGCCGACCCCGGCTCTGTGGTCATGGGTTTAGCCATAAATGTGGCATATATATTATGCTTGAGCGCAACCTCTCGAACCATTCGTTTGAAGGTAAATACTTGATCGGCTAGAGCTAAGGCATTGCCATGGATAAAATTGACCTCTAATTGTGCTGCCCCGGATTCATGAATAAGGGTATCAATATCGAGCCCCATTGCTTCGCCAAAGGCGTACATATCCTCTATAAAAGGTTCAAACTCATTAGCGGCGTCAATACTATAGGATTGACGCGCAGTTTCGGGCCGGCCGCTACGCCCAAGGGGCGGCGTTAGGGCAATATCCGGGTTGGTATTGCGTTCGACAAGAAAGAATTCCATTTCCGGCGCTATCACCGGAGTCAGTCCGTCAGCATCATAAAGCCTGAGGATGCGTTTTAGCACGGCGCGCGTACTAAAAGG
>CBFHVP010000018.1:0-25742 GCA_965659315.1 uncultured Porticoccaceae bacterium
CTTTTAATAGGCATTCTTTACGAAAATTATCTAAATCGAAGTTAAAAATATGTCCGGAATCAGTGGTGACGGTCTGTTCTGGCAGATCAATGCTCAACTGATAGCCCTCTTGAGCATTCATCTCATCGAACAGTGTATCGACCTGCTGCTCCGTTAAAATCACCGGTAACAAACCATTTTTAAAGCAGTTGTTATAGAAGATATCGGCATAGCTAGGTGCGATCACCGCGTTAAAACCGTAATCCTCTAACGCCCATGGCGCATGCTCGCGGCTAGAACCACAGCCAAAGTTTTTGCGTGCTAACAAGATAGAGGCGCCGGAGAATCGTGGCTGATTAAGAGGGAAATCAGGGTTTAGCGGACGTGCTGAGCAATCTGCCCCCGGTTGACCTTCGTCGAGATAGCGCAACTCATCAAATAGATTAGGGCCAAAACCACTGCGCTTTATCGATTTAAGAAACTGTTTAGGAATAATCATATCCGTGTCAACATTAGCTCGGTCCATGGGACCGACTAATCCACGGTGTGTGGTAAATGCTTTCATAGGGCATTCTCCTTAACGTCTTGTAATACAAAGTCCCGCACGTCAACAATATGTCCCGCCACTGCAGCCGCGGCGGCCATCGCTGGGCTCATAAGGTGGGTGCGCCCACCATTACCCTGTCGACCCTCAAAATTGCGGTTTGATGTCGATGCGCAGTGCTCACCCGCCCCCAACTTATCTGCGTTCATGGCCAGACACATTGAGCAGCCGGGTTCACGCCAGTCCATACCCGCCTCAATAAATATTTGATCCAGTCCTTCAGCTTCAGCCTGAGCTTTCACCATCTGCGACCCAGGTACAATCAAAACCTGTTTCACCGAACTCGCGACCTGCCGGCCTTTGGCAACCTCTGCCGCTGCCCGCATATCTTCAATCCGTGAATTGGTACAAGAACCAATAAAAACCCGGTCAACTGAGATAGACGCAATGGCCTGCCCGCCCTCAAGACCCATATAGTCCAGCGCACGACTCAAGCCTTTGCGTTCCTCTTCGCTAGGCTGCTCATCTAAGGTGGGCACCGTCGCTGTCACGGCCGACACCATCTCTGGGGAAGTTCCCCAAGTGACTTGCGGTGCTATATCTGCTGCCGCCAGTTCAACCTCTGCGTCAAACACAGCATCTGCATCTGACGTCAGTGTTTTCCAGTACTCTACCGCTTGAGACCACTGTTGTCCCTTAGGCACAAACTGGCGACCTTCACAGTAGTCAATGGTTTTCTGATCAACCGCGACCATACCCACTCGGGCGCCGGCTTCAATAGCCATATTGCAGACGGTCATTCGGCCTTCTATGGACATATCTCGGAATACAGAACCAGCAAATTCAATCGCGTGCTCGTTACCGCCGGCAGTACCTATTTTGCCAATAATAGCCAATACCACATCTTTAGGCGTAACGCCTATGCCAAGAGTACCCTCTACAGTGACGCGCATGTTTTTCATTTTTTTGGCCACCAGACATTGGGTCGCCAATACGTGTTCCACCTCAGAGGTACCTATACCATGGGCCAGACAGGCCAAGGCCCCATGGGTGGCGGTATGAGAATCACCACAGACGACCGTCATACCGGGCATCGTGGCACCCAATTCGGGCCCCATCACATGAACGATGCCTTGGCCCATTTCATTGATTTTAAATTCTTTGATGCCATATCGCTCGCAGTTGTCGTCTAGAGTCTGCACCTGAATACGGGAAACCTCGTCGCTCATACCGGCAACACCGCCACTGCGCTCAGCTTTATCTGTCGAGATATTGTGGTCTGGCGTGGCAATATTGGTGTCCAAACGCCATGGCATACGACCTGCTAACCGCAACCCCTCAAAGGCTTGCGGTGAGGTGACCTCATGAATCACATGCCGGTCGATATAAATTAACGATGAACCATCGCTATTGTGCTTAACAAGGTGGCTATCCCACAGCTTGTCATAAAGTGTTTTTGCCGCCATATCGCTCTCCCGAACAATTTCGATATTGCGCATAGTATATTCCTGCTTTATGATGAAATAAATTCATATTTAGCATAAATATCATTCCTATAAAGACTACTATCGATACTATATGGCCGCTATGTGAGGCAAAATCATGAATAATCAAAACCTAAAAGCATTTATTACTGTCGCTGAATGTAATTCATTCTCGGTCGCGGCCGACCGACTCTATCTAACTCAATCGGCAATCAGTAAACGTATTGCGCAACTGGAGCAACAGATAGGTAAAAGACTATTTGACAGAATCGCTCGCCAAGTCAGCCTGACTGAGGCAGGAGTAGAATTACTGCCCAGAGCACAGCGCATTTTGACTGAGTATGAAAACGCCCTTCAAGCGATTAATGACTTATCGGGCGAAGCCAGTGGCACTCTTCGTCTCGCTATTAGTCATCATTTGGGCTTGCATCGGTTGCCGCCTATTTTGAAACAGTTTGCTCTGCAATTTCCCAATGTCACCTTGGATATTGAATTTACTGATTCAGAGAAAGCCTATGACCAAGTGCTACATGGCGAGACAGAGGTGGCAGTAATTACCCTAGCACTGGATAGTCACCACAATATCAACAGCAAGAAAATCTGGCGCGATCCACTGCAATTTGTCTGCGCCAATGATCACCCACTCGCCATGCTCCAACAACCCGCACTAGAGGATTTAGCCAAATACCCGATTATACTTCCGGGACTCAATACCTACACTGGTCGTATTATTCAAAATCTATTTCACCAGCAAGGCATCCCTTTAAAATCTACTATGTCCACCAATTATTTGGAAACCATTAGCACTATGGTTGAAATTGGCTTGGGCTGGAGCGTGCTACCTGAAACCTTGGTACGAGACCTTTGCGTTATGCCATTTGATCAGGTGAATATTGCAAGAGAGTTGGGCTATATTCACCACACCAATAGAAGTTTGTCGAACGCTGCTGTGGAATTTCTAAATCTGTTGGCCAGGGCCTGACGTAGCTGTCAACTCCGATGCCACCTCTGGATCTTAGATAGTGCTTTAGTTCACAATCAACTCACTAAGACCATTAGTTACCAGATTCCAAGGCTCGGATAAGATCGGTAAATTGCTCCTGGCTATCAGGGCTCAACTTTACCAATAACTTGTGGGCTTCGAGCACCTGTCGACGCATTTCATCAACCTCAGTATCAACTGGTTCAATAGCCTGCAAATCAGCACTGATCTCTGGTACATCTTGAAAGATATCAATAATTTCGTCAAAGCCCATACAGTCAAGTGTGCGCAATATGCTCGGGCTCTCACAAAACAGTTGCACATTGATGCCATATTCACTTTGGCAGTGAATCCCCAGCTTTGCTATCAAACCGAGGGTGGTGCTATCAACGCCATCGGCCTCGAGCATATCGATCACCACGCGCTTAACGTCTTCACTGCCAAAGATCGTTTGCATATGCCGATTGAGCGAGCCGCATAATGTCACACGCACATCACCGCTAAACTTCAGCAGGTAGTTACCCTCTTGATCAGAGACCAGAATTTTGCCGCTGCTCAATTACATCCCCCCGTCAATAGCAATACCGAAATATCGTCTTGAGGGTCTTCAATATCATGGGTAAACAAGACTTCTTTAAGCTGCTCTATATTGTCAGAATTAGTGGCTAAATAGTGCAGCAAACGGCGCTCTTTATCGACGATCTCCTTATCCGTTACCAAGTCGTAGATACCGTCAGACAGCAGCACTAGGGCGAAGCGTTGGGGTAAATGGATCTGCTCTACAACCCAACTGGCGTCTTCGAAAATACCTGCGGGCTTGCCTTTACCCGGCAAAAAAGTCGCTTCACCATCGGTGATCAATATTGGCCGTGGCTGCTGTGCACCGACGACATAGCGCAGCTGTCTGGTTTCGGTATCCAGTGATCCGGCCACAATGGTTAGATGCTTGCCTAGACCCGTCGCTAGAAGCTGCGTATTAATATATTCGACCAATCCCTCAGGCGCCTGAGCCAATGCCACATAATCTTTTTCCAACATATGACGGCGAATCACTCGGCCGATCATAAAGCGCAGTAGCACGGTCACAAAGGCAGAGGAAGCACCATGTCCGGATACGTCGGCAAAATAAAACAGCAGATAGCGATCCAAAACAAAGTTGTAACCAACAAAGTCACCACTGAGGTAGAGGGAAGGAGTAATTGAATGCGAAATCTCATAATCGCCAAAGGCTAACGGGCTATCGGGCATCAGACTTTTCTGGACTTCACGCCCGGCCATTTGATCTTGCTTCAATAAGCGCAAGCTCTCTTGGAGTTCATGATTGGTAGCCTCTAGTTTGGCACTGTATTCAGCTGAACGTCGCCTAACCGCCGCTAGGTTAGCCACACGCGCCAATGTCTGTTCAAGCATCCCAGTATCAGTATTGGGCAAGAGCACATCTGCGACGCCGAGTCTAAAGAAGTCCGTCACCTGATTAGCATCGGTATTATCCAACGCCACTACTACCAAGTAGTCCTTGCAGAACTGACGTATCGAGGCAATATCCTCAGGGCTATCAATTGGTGTATTGTGCGAAAAAAGCACAACAGGCTGGCTCATGGGGTCGTTGCAGGCAGACACTATCGAACCGATCTCAGCCACAACCAAGGTCTCTCTTTCAACGGCTTGAAAGTCTGCTTGTAAGTTGTGTAACCCGACGACGTTATCACCAACTAGGATAACTGGGCCTTTAATTCCACTCATTAGATTCCGGTTTTAGTGCACAGGGTTTTGTGCATCTTTCAACAGTTGCAGTTTTATTGACCTGAAATCTCGATCAACCCAGTCTAGTAATCATCTAAATCACCAAAATCATCCTCAACCGCACCGTCATTCATCAAGTATTCTCGGCGTTGCAGATAAACATCTCTAACAAATAAGTAACTATCGCCAGAGATAACATCATCCAAACCTAACAATTCAGCTCTGGTAGAGGTCAGACTTACTGCTCTTATTGCGTGACGAGCTGATTCATCGTCCAAATGAGCGTAGGGATTAGTGAAATTATCAATAAATTTGGAGGGCGCCTCTCTCAATGTCGATGGCCCGACAAACGGTAACATAATATAGGGGCCATCAGGCACACCCCAGACACCCAACGTTTGGGCAAAGTCTTCTCCTTCACTCCGGGGCAGTCCAACACGCTGAGCGACATCAAATAAGCCGCCCACGCCAATGGTTGTATTGATGATAAAACGGCCAGAATCATTGACCGCTTGAGCAAATTTACCCTGCAGTACATCATTGAAAATATTGGTAATTTCATCAAGATTGCGAAAAACATTAACAACGCCCTTTTCTAGGGGGTCGGGCATAGCGTTGTGATACAAAGTGGCGGCAGGTCGCGCGACGTAGTCATCGAGTGTTTCATTAAAACGATGAGTTACTCGATTGAAGTCCTCATAAGGATCAATATTATTTACACCGCTAGCCGTTACCGACGGAATAATGCCGTAGACAATAATAAAAATGCTTAACAATCGGCTTAATCTGTTCATCTCTTTCCCCACATTCCATTTGCTTTGAGTACTGGGATAATATCCCTAACTATTCATATTCTACTGCCACATAACGTCGAGGTATACCGTCTTTTACCTCTCAAAAGTGAGAAAATTGTTACGTTGGTTCTTTGTTCGAATGCTCAGTTAAGCTGCGGACATTAGTAAATCTAGGCTCTACCGGCCAAGTTACTATGGCTACTCAGCGGTTACTCAGACGATCTAACTATAGCTGCCTAATCATGAATAACGCCATTACTGCTGCGGTTTTAACCTTTTGTGACTACATAACAATCAGGTAGCATAGGTCGCAGTAGTTAAAAGCGCCTGAGCTGATCACTTAACTCTGCCCATCTTTTATCGAGCCGTTTGGCAGATACAGGCACTCTGGTTTTTAACTGCTGTGCAAACAGCGATATTCTGTATTCCTCAACTAACCACAGAAAATCATTTATTGCCTCAGTGAGCTCCATAGAAAACTGCTGCTTATCAAGCTCGATTATTGGCTTTAAAAGCGCCTCAACCTCGGCGATATAACGGCGATCTTTATCGACCTGAGACGCCAGCTTTTCCAATCTTATACTCACTCCGCGGATAAACCTTGGGTACTGTCTGGTATGCTCGAGCGTTACTGTACTCAAGGTTGCATAAGAAAATAACCAGTTAAACTGATTTACCACATCTTGCTTGGCATAGATTGCAGATAGGCCCAATGCACGCAGGCACTTGTGAATTTCATGTAGCCGTGGCAATACTGATTCGATATTATCTGCATGATGCTGCGCGATACCGACCACATTGCCGATACCTGACTCAAAACAATGCTCAAAGCTGGCTTGATCTCTCACTAAATCACCAGTCGAAAAAATAGCTTCCTGAAAACTCGCATTAATCAGTGCTTCGCTTATTTGTTGCCGAGAACCAATAGCCGCTGCTTTTAACGCTAGTTCAGTGCCACGTAGCAAATTTTTAGTTAAATATTTGTGCTGCTCACGACCTTTAAGTATCGCCAGTCTTAACTGTCCCATACGACTGACATTGGCCGCAGTCATAGGGTTATCCATGACCTCAATGGCAACAGATTCGCCATAGTCTTTTAATGCCGGCCAAGCTTTGATGTTGATATTGCCTCGCTGTAGCTCAATTGCCTCGGGCAACTCGGCAAAATCCCAGGCAACAATATTTTGCCGCGATAAACTATTTTCCGCTGCCTGCTCTAAGCCCGCACTGATTTGCTGTTTAAAATCTCGCTGTAGTTGATCAAGATTGCGGGCCATGGCGATAGTTTTGCCGGCTTCGTCTTGCAGCACAAAATTCATCAAGTACCAGGGATCCAGCGCTTGCACATTCCAGTCCTGTTGCTCAATAGCAATTCCAGTGTGTCGTTTGAGTTGCTCTGCAAGCACTTCGGTCAATGGTCGATCCTGCGCTTTGACTTGCAACAGTATTTTGTCGACATAGTCCGGAACAGGCACAAAATGACGGCGAGTCTGTTTGGGTAAACTCTTTATCAGCGCAATGCACTTTTCTCGCAACATGCCCGGCACTAACCAATCGAAAAAATAGCGTGGCAACTGATGCAATAATGGCAGCGGAATAATCGCACTTACACCATCTTCGTCATGACTCGGCTGAAAACAGTAGCTAAGCGCAAAGACCATATCACCACAGCTTACAGACTGTGGAAACTGAGCCTCCTCATCGACGGACAGCCCGCGCAATAACAGCGTATCTCTGTCAATATACAATAGTTTGGCATTGTCTTTTTCTGCCCGTTTACGCCACTTTTCAAATGCAGGGAGATTATAAATATCCTCGGGAACACGCTCATTGTAGAAATCGAAAATAACTTTTTGCTCTGCTAATAGATCGCGACGACGAAAACGATCCTCCATGGCCATCAGTTCTTCGACTAGCCGGTGATTATTATTATGGAAGTCTCCTTTACCTCGATATCCCTCCTCCACTAATGCCTGTTGAATAAATATCTGCCGTGCCTCAACTGGCGCGATATTGCCATACACAGTATTTTTGCCTTCAACAATGCTAAGACCAAATAATGTTTGCCGTTCCTTGGCTATCACTTGACCTGATTTTTGTTGATAAAACGGTGCACTATAGGTTTTCTTTACTAGATGCGCGGCAAGTGGTTCAAGCCAATCCGAATCTATTTTAGCGACTGTCAGAGCATATTGTTTTGCGGTTTCCATCAAGGCAGCGGCCATCACCCATTTTGGTGGCTTTTTACTCAGGCCAGAGCCAGGAAAAATAAAAAACTTTCGATTTCTGGTACCGGCAAACTCCCATTTGTCTTGGCGAATACCGACCTGCCCTAGCAAACCTGAAAGCAATGCCTGATGTATAGTGGCATAGTCAGCTGGCTTAGAATTCTCTGGCAACTGCAAGCCACGACAGGCACTGTGCACCTGATGGTGCAAATCACGCCACTCTTTCATACGCAGGTACGATACATAATTGGCGCGGCAGTATTTGCCGTACTGATTTGCCGACAGTGTCTGCTGCTTCGCTTCAAAATGGTGCCACAAATTTAACAGTGACATAAAGTCAGAGTCAGCATCTCGCCATTGCGCGTGCGCTTGGTCCGCAGCTTGCTGTTTATCAGCAGGGCGCTCTCTGGGATCTTGTATACTCAAGCCAGTGGTGATGATCATCACTTCCCGCAGCGACCCTACCTGTGCCGACTGCATTATCATGCGCGCAAACTTTGGATCCAATGGTATGGACACCAATTTTTTACCCAGCGCACTGAGTTTGCCATGGGCATTAACTGCCTGTAACTCTTCAAGCAATTTAAAGCCATCACTGATCATGCGGTTATCGGGTGGGTCGACAAAAGGAAAGTCACGAATATCACCAATACGCAGATGTAACATTTGCAATATAACTGCGGCCAGATTGGTACGCACGATCTCAGGATCAGTAAACTCTGCGCGGCGATTAAAATCATCTTCACTGTAAAGACGGTAACAAATACCATGACTGACGCGACCACAACGCCCTGCTCTCTGATTGGCACTTGCTTGGGAGATTGGCTCGATAGGTAAGCGTTGCACCTTGGTCCGGTAACTATAGCGCGACAGCCGTGCCCGCCCTGTGTCAATAACATAGCCGATACCCGGAACGGTCAAGGAGGTCTCTGCGACATTGGTGCTCAATACCACCCGGCGCCCTTTATGGGGGGAGAATATCTTACTCTGCTCGGCGAGGCTCAGCCTAGCGTAAAGTGGCACCACTTCTGTATGAGGTAACTGGGCGCGCTTTATGGCTAGATTTGCCTCACGGATTTCTCGCTCGCCGCTTAAAAACACCAGCACGTCACCGGCCTTCTGATTGCTCTCTATATCCCGTAGGCAATCAATAATCATCTGGTTGCGATCGGTCTCGAGATCATCGACTCCTGCATAGATAATATCGACAGGGTAAGTTCTTCCGGACACCTCAATCACCGGTGCATCATTGAAGTGATTGGAGAATTTTTCGATATCAATAGTCGCCGAAGTAATAATGAGTTTAAGATCTGCACGCTTCGATAGCAGGTTTTTTAGGTAACCCAATAGAAAGTCAATGTTGAGACTGCGCTCATGGGCTTCATCAATAATCAAGGTATCGTATTGACTCAAAAAACGATCATGTTGAATTTCAGCCAATAAAATACCGTCGGTCATCAGTTTTACTTGGGTGTTAGTAGAACTCTGATCAGAGAAACGCACCTGATAACCAACAACATCGCCCAGTGGACTGTTTAGTTCGTCAGCGATGCGTTGTGCTACGGTGCGCGCCGCAATGCGGCGGGGCTGGGTATGGCCGATAATGCCTCTCACTCCACGACCGGCCTGCAGGCACATTTTTGGTAATTGGGTAGTTTTGCCTGAACCTGTTTCTCCGGCGATGACAACCACTTGATGATGTTTTATAAGTTCAAGTATTTCTTCTGATCGTGCACTAACTGGCAGGTCTGGATAACTGATAGACGGCAAGTTGCTGCGTCTTTTTTCAACCAGACGCTGTGATTTTTGTACCGATTGCTGCCATTTTTGCCACCGCTGAGAAACATCCTTTTTACTCTTCAATAAGCGCTGGATATCCATTAACTGTCGACGCAACCGATAGAGATCAGCGCTCGCAACTGTTTCACTCAATTGTTTTTGTAGCGACTCAAACTGGCTAGCATCATTAAGGCTATTACCAGCCCCGCCTGGGAATGCTTCAGTCAATGTCTACTCAGCTTGCCAGAGGCATTTACCGCTCGAGGCAGTGATAGCGTCAAGCTTCGCCTGATGACGCGAAACTTCATGCTCATTCGCCTCAATCACTCTTAGTGCTGGCCTATCCTTGACCAAACGTCGAATGGTAGAGGCCTGATTTAACTCTCCCGTATCTGCGGCTGACTGATCATTGATATTAAGATTAACCTGCCCCCCCGTCATCAATAGGTAGACGTCAGCCAAAATCTCGGCATCGAGTAGTGCGCCGTGCAAATCACGCTGAGAATTATCAACACCGTAGCGTTTGCACAGGGCATCCAAATTATTTTTTTGCCCTGGGTGTTTTTGTCTAGCCAGTGCTAGGGTATCAATGATCTTGCATTCTTTTTCAATAACTGCAATCTTGTTGGGCAGCTTGGCGATTTCATGATTGATAAAACCGAGATCGAATGGCGCGTTGTGAATAATTAGGTCCGCACCGTCAACAAATTCTAGGAAATCTGCGGCAATGGACTCAAACAATGGCTTGTCTGTAAGAAATTGATCAGTGATGCCATGTACCTCCATCGCACCTTCATCAACATTGCGCTGGGGGTTAATATATTGGTGATAATGCCGCCCGGTAAGTTTGCGATTAACCATTTCGACACAACCAATTTCAATAATTCGGTGGTCCTGGGATATCTCCAGACCGGTAGTCTCTGTATCTAGTACTATCTGTCTCATCTGCTCTCTGCAATCCGTCTTTTAAATGGCGCTTATTTACAATTCATCTATGCCTTGATTGGCCAACTGATCGGCAATCTCGTTTTCACGATGACCACTATGTCCTTTAACCCATCGCCAATCTATCTTATGCTCGCCAATAACCCTATCGAGTTTTTGCCACAGGTCAACATTCTTAACCGGTTTTTTGGAGGCTGTTTTCCAGCCACGTTTTTTCCAATTCGGCATCCATTCCTGAATTCCCTTGAGTACATAGGTCGAATCAGAGGTGAGCACAACCTGACAGGGTTGCGTAAGTGCCGCTAACCCCTCAATCACTGCAGTGAGCTCCATGCGATTATTGGTGGTTTCTTTTTCGCCACCAAAAAGGCTGCGCTCCTCCGCTCCATAGCGCATCAACACCCCCCAACCCCCAGGCCCTGGATTACCTCGGCAAGCGCCATCGGTAAAAATCTCTACTGACTTCATCGCTGTCCTACTTTTTCATGTTTTTACGACTAATTTTTCGACTGGAAGAATTGAAGCCACTATTCGCCGCAGGCCGCCAAGAATGGCCTCGCTTGGTGATACCCCGCAACTCTCGCTTAACGGCATGAATCATATAGAAATTGCCCAGAGGAAAGCGAATCTTTTGTGCCAGTTTCTCCCAGCGACTATCTTGCTCTAACCTATGTTGACGATTTAAGGGCAAATTATAGGCACCGTGCTCGATCTCCAATACTTGAAAATTAAGTAGCGAAAGCCAATCAACCACTCGTCCACTGCGTAAATTGTGAAAGCAATACTCTGTGCGTCCAGTGACTAATTGCATGGGAAACTTTATTAACCCTCTGGGACCATAGGGGTTAAATAGAAAAAGCAACATATGCCCCCCAGGTGCTACCACACGAGAAATTTCTGCCAGTACCGTCTGAGGAGACGCCGAGTACTCAACGGCATGCTGCAAAATAGCCACATCAACTACACCGGAGGGCAATGGTATTTCTGAATAGTTACTCACCACAGAGGACTCAGGAGCGACTGAATCGCTGGGAGCCATATGAAAGCTATGTAAATGCTCAAACCCCACAATAGTCTGGGAATGAGGGAAAAGTCCAAGATGCATTAACCGATAACCCGGCAACTTAGAATATTTTTGCTGTAGCATAAGCTGCTGTTGCCGGAGTAGATAGCGACCAAAATCCTGTTTGGACCAGGCGTCAATTTCTACGATCGAGTTCGCTAGATCCGCTACCTTGAGCCGATCAAATAACGTCTTACTGCGTTGGCGAACAAAGTGTTTCAGCATCGATTTGCTTGATTCCCTAGATTTGCTTGATTTCCTAAGAGAACAACGAAGTATGATTATGTGCAATGGAAAAGACAAACACCAGTTCTCATCGCTATATCTGCCTATAATTTACCCAACGACGCCCTTTAGCGCCTCGACACGTTGTTTAATCCGCCCCCGCTCGCTACAATCCTCGCGTTATTAACCGAGCCATTCACAAGTTGACTATTTTTGCCTAGATTAATCCCCACCATTGCATCTTTATTTCTGTTACTTATCAGCCTGCTACTTGCAGGCTGCGAAACGCTACCGACAGCAGAAAAACTGACCGAGAAGGCGCCAATTGCGTTTCAAGTAGTTGATGACGAGGCTGTCGATAACAGCCTACCTGAGGACCTATGGCAGCGCATTCGCTCTGGCTACAAGCTAAGCCCCGAGATAATGCATAAAACTGTGGCTAAACAAATTAGCTGGTACCAGCGCAATCCGAAATATCTCGCCACTGTATTTGCCCGCGCTGAACCCTATATTTATTATGTTACCGATGAACTAGATAAAGCGGGACTGCCTCTTGAACTGGCTCTGCTACCCATTGTCGAGAGTACCTATGATCCCCTCGCCTACAGTCATAGTCACGCTGTGGGACTTTGGCAGTTTATCCCATCGACAGCGCGCTCCTACGGTTTAAACCGAGATCGTTGGTACGACGGGCGCCGCGATGTCATCCTGTCCACGCAGGCAGCGATTAAGTATCTTAACTATCTTCATAAGCGGTTTGATAATGACTGGTTACTCGCACTGGCCGCCTATAATTCTGGTGAAGGCAATGTCAGGAAGTCGATTGCTCGCAATCGCAAGCTGGGCAAAGCAACGGATTTCTGGTCGATAAAACTTCCCAGAGAGACGCGGAACTATGTACCTCAATTATTAGCCTTGGCGGCGCTAATCGAAAAACCCGATGCCTACAATATTGCTCTACCCTCAATCGAGGACAGCGCATATTTTGAGATGGTCGACATTGAGTCTCAGATCGACTTAAATAAAATTATCGCCATCAGCGCGATTAACAACGAGGATTTCACCCGACTTAATCCCGCCTATCGCCGCTCGATCACACCCCCTCAGGGAACCTATACCATCTTGTTACCTGTCGGCTCGGCGCAGCCACTGCGTGAACTGCTTGCTACCTCTGACCCAAAATCTTGGGTGCCGCATACTGAGTATGCCGTGGTCAATGGGGATACATTATCGGAAATTGCCCAGCGATTCCGCATTCCAACCAGTTGGTTGAAAAAGCGTAATAATCTTCGCTCAGATCGACTTCAAGTTGGCCAGATGCTAGCCATACCCCACTCTGGAGACCATGCGCTAGCCAGTGGCTCAGTAGCGCAGGGCGCGCAGAAATCAACTTATAATGTACAAGGGGGCGATTCGCTATCAACCATCGCCGCACGCTACAAGGTTTCTATTGCCTATTTACGGCGCAAGAATCAGTTGACAACAGATACCTTGCAAATAGGACAAAAACTTATTATTGAGCATTCTACAGCGATCTCAGGCACACAAAATACTCGCCGACTGTTCTACCGTGTTAGACGTGGTGACTCGCTCTATCTGATTGCAGAAAAGTTTGACCTGAGTATTCGCGATATCACTCGCTGGAACAAGATCAGCCGCAATGAATATCTGCAGCCGGGGCAGCGTTTAACCCTGTTTATTAATGCTCTTAGAATCTGACTATTCTCACAAAAGCCATTTGTAAAGTGGCATAAAAAAGGCAGGGTAAGCCCTGCCTGTTCGCTAATATACTTTGCTACTGCACAACATCCGCATTTGCCATTAGGCTAGACTGATAGGCTTGCAGATCGCGGCTACCATTAACTGCTTGGACTGCTGCTATCAGGTCAGAGCGCTCCTCAGGGCTGAGATCGCTTATATCTCCCGTTTTAACTTGGTTTAATGACAGTACGACATAATTACCGTCAGCAGTAAAAATACCAGACAGTTCAGAGCTACCTGTAGGCACTGCCATGGCGAAGGCTGCATTCCTTATCTCAGCATTAACACTGTTAGAGATACGTTTGACGCCACTAGCGACCTGCCAATCTAAGTTCTGTGACTTAGCAACGGCTTCCACCGACTCACCCGCTTCTACGCGAGCCAATAAGGCACTACCCTGCTCGGTAATCCGTTGCTTAGCTGTAGCATCTTTCAAAGTCGCCGAGACTAAACCTTTTACTTCAGCAAGCTCCTTCTGACGCGCAGGGAAGTACTCTTTAAGTTTAATCACTACATAACGGTCATCACCCAGATCCATAACCTCACTGGCATACTTTTCTTCCAACACCTCACTGCTAAAGGCTGCCGAAATAACCGCTGGATAAGCAGCGACACCCACCCCACCCTTTTCCGAGAAAGGAGCGGTAACTTGCATGTCTACACCAAGATCTTCCGCCACTTCGGCAAGCGTTTCCGCGTTGAAACTTAGTTCTTTTAACATTTCAAGTTTCTCGACCAAGGCATCAGTGGCGGCTTCATTGATTAACTCCCGCTCAATTCGACTGCGCTCAGCAACTAACTCAAACTGTTGCTGCTGTCGATCGATCAACTTGATGAAATGTGTCCCCGCATCAGTTGTTACCGGTGCTGAAACTTCGCCCACCTCAAGGCCCGCCAGAGCCTCTTCAAAGGCAGTTGGAAATGTATCGCCGCTGGTGTAGCCCAAATCACCGCCTAACTCAGCGGAGACAACATCCTGAGAATACAGCTTAGCTAACTCGGCAAAGTCTTCTCCGCTATCCAACTTAGCCTGAATATCCGCCAGTGCCGCATCATCGGCATCTGTGAGCAAGATATGGGCTGCCTGCAATTGGTCTGTAACATCCAACGACCCTGCCTCCTGATCAAAACGCGCCTGAATTTGTGCATCAGTTATAGTCTGTGCACTGGCCATCATGTCGGGGCTCAATTCGATAGCTTCTACCGACACCTGCACCTCAGTCTGATATTGCGCTAGATTTTCAGTGTAATAATCGAAGATTTGCTGCTCTGATAAGCTGATAGCATCGGCTATAGGCATCAATGGCAAGGTTAAATAATAATAGTCTCTAGTCTGCTCAGTGTACTTGGCCAAGCTGGCAACTTCCGCCTCAGTGACGAAATTGGTGCCACTGATCGCTCGAGTAAATTGCTGGATAACCATATCCTGTTTTATCATTTCGATAAAAGTAGCACTGGTATAACCCTGCTGACGGATCACGTATTCAAAGGTTTTTTGGTCAAACCGCCCATCGACCTGAAAGCCTTGGGCATCGATTAATAATTCGCTAATCTGCTTAGAAGATAGGCCAAAACCCTGCTCTATCGCTGACTGGGAAAGCACTTTGCCGGCGATTATTTGTTGCAGGACCGCTGGTCTCAACAACTCATCATCAAGCACCGCTGGGTCCAACCCTTGATTTTCCTGCAGAATTCTTTGCTTTTCAGTTGATATAACCTGTTGAACACGTAAGTCACTGACTTGCTCACCGTTAATCACTGCGGCAACTTCGGTACCAGGCCCTGATAAAAATAATGATCCTGTACCAGAAAACACGAATACCGCACCGATGATAACTACAATCACAGTGGCAACGCCACGCATATTACTTCTAAAATTATCCAACATTTGATTTTGTCCTAATAAGAAAAAGGCGCATCAATGATGCGCCTTTCAAATCTGGGATAATCACCCTAAAGCGAAAAACCCAGTTGATAACTTAATTAACTGCGTCTTTCAGAGCCTTACCAGCTTTGAAGCTTGGCACATTAGCTGCTTTGATTTGAATCTCAGCACCAGTCTGTGGGTTGCGGCCAGCACGAGCGGCGCGATGTTTCACAGCATAAGTACCAAAACCGACCAGTGACACTTGGTCACCATTTTTTAGAGCACCTGTAATTGCATCTAGCGCGGAATCTAACGCACGTCCAGCGGAGGCTTTAGAGATATCTGCACCTTCAGCGATAGCATCGATTAATTCTGATTTATTCACGGTATTCCCCTTTTATTGGAGTTGATTGATCCTGTTGATTTCAAGGGTCGCTAAATTGATCCGGATGCTTGGAATCCCTAGCTAAAAGCGCCCCCTAAGTAACTTTATACCAACCACATTCACCATGGTCAAGCTTACTTTTTAAAATTTTATAAATAGTTTAACCCTAGTGTGTGCTTGGTCTAGCGGCTGAATCAGCATTTTTTTCAGCAGTTCCACCCTTGTTGAACTCTTCTTCACTCAAGGCAGTGGGTAAATCTTGCAGTGCAATCTGCAAAACATCGTCGATCCACTTAACTGGGCGTATTTCAAGATCAGCCTTAATATTATCCGGTATCTCCTTCAAATCACTCGCATTATCATAAGGAATAACCACTGTGGTGATACCGCCTCTGTGCGCCGCTAACAATTTCTCTTTGAGGCCTCCGATCTTGAGCACCTGTCCACGCAGGGTAATTTCACCTGTCATAGCCACGTCGGCTTTGACTGGAATACCAGTTAATACTGACACCAGCGCTGTACACATGCCAACGCCGGCCGAGGGGCCATCTTTTGGTGTTGCACCCTCAGGCACATGGATGTGCAGATCATTTTCTTGATAAAAGTCCTTGCGAACTCCCAATGCCATAGCGCGACTGCGCACAACGGTCAGAGCAGCCTGAATCGATTCCTGCATAACATCGCCTAACGAACCGGTCTTAATAACCCCACCTTTACCGGGAATCGCGGACGCTTCGATGGTCAACAGCTCTCCACCCACCTGAGTCCAAGCTAACCCTGTTACTTGCCCTACCTGATTCTCTGCCTCAGCACGGCCATAATCAAAGCGACGGACGCCCAGCATATTTTCCAGCTCTGCAGGCCCTACGATATCATTTGAGGCTTTATTTTCACGCACATGCTCAGTCACCGTTTTACGGCATATCTTGGCTATATCGCGCTCCAAACCACGCACACCAGCTTCTCTAGTGTAATATCTAATAGTATCTTTCAGCGCATCTTCAGTAATGCCTAATTCCGCTTCTTTTAACCCATTTGCCTTGCGTTGCTTAGGCACTAGATACTGCTCTGCAATCTTTACTTTCTCATCCTCGGTATAACCCGGAATACGAATTACTTCCATCCGGTCTAACAGCGGCCCGGGGATATTCATTGAATTGGCCGTGCAAATAAACATTACCTCGGAAAGGTCATAATCAACCTCGAGATAATGATCATTGAAAGTATGATTCTGCTCTGGATCCAATACTTCTAACAAAGCCGAAGCAGGGTCTCCACGGTTATCCATTCCCATTTTATCGATTTCATCTAGTAAAAAGAGCGGATTCTTAGTACCCACCTTAGACAGCTTTTGAATTAACTTACCCGGCAACGACCCTATATAGGTTCTGCGATGACCGCGAATTTCAGACTCATCACGCACACCACCCAGACTCATGCGAACAAATTTTCGCCCGGTAGCCTTGGCGATAGACTCTCCCAGAGAGGTCTTACCTACTCCCGGAGGACCCACAAGACATAACACTGGGCCTTTAAGCTTCTTAACCCGTTGCTGCACCGCTAAAAACTCAAGAATTCTCTCTTTTACCTCTTCCAGACCATGATGGTCCTGATTGAGAGACTTTTCAGCATTGCCCAGATTGTGTTTTACCCTACTGCGCGTCTTCCACGGCACTCCCACCATCCAGTCAATATAATTTCGCAATACAGAGGCTTCTGCTGACATTGGCGACATCATTTTCAGTTTGCCCATCTCTGACTGCGCTTTTTCGAGCGCCGCTTTAGGCATGCCCACTTGTTCAATTTTCTTTTCCAGTTGATCCAATTCGGAGACAGATTCATCCATATCGCCAAGTTCTTTCTGAATCGCTTTCATCTGCTCGTTGAGGTAGTACTCTCGCTGGCTCTTCTCCATCTGTTTTTTGACGCGACCACGAATTCTCTTTTCAATCTGAAATAAATCAATTTCTGATTCCATCAAGCCCATAAGATGCTCAAAGCGCTCAGTCAAACTAGCGATCTCCAACACATCTTGTTTTTGCTCTAAATTGAGGGTCATGTGCGAGGCTATGGTATCGGCTAGACGATTAGCATCATCAATGCCACTGACCGTGGTTATCACCTCTGATGGGATTTTTTTGCTTAAATTTACATACTGCTCAAACAGCGATATGGTTGAGCGAGTAAGCGCATCAGATTCAGCTTCTTCTAGTGCCGCTCCGCTGAGCTCCTCACTCCCAGTGTAGAGGAATGTGTCACCCTCATAAGCACCGACAAGGCTGACGCGACTGATACCCTCGACAAGCACTTTGAGCGTTCCATCAGGGAGTTTAAGCATCTGCAAAATGGTCGCTAAAGTACCAACTTGGTAGATGTCTTCCAGACCCGGATTATCTTCAGCTGGGTTTTTCTGCGCCACGAGAACTATCTGTTTATCGCTCTCCATGGCATGCTCCAATGCCAAGATAGATTTTTCCCTACCGACGAACAATGGCACTACCATATGGGGATAAACAACGACATCGCGCAATGGTAGAAGGGGATAAACTGTATTAGCCTGGTCGGCTGGCTTGGAATCCATGAATACCTCTATGTCTGACTATTTTTCTATCACATTCGGATAGACTTTATACCTTATACAAGTAGATTGGGCCTGACAGCACAATTACAACCACCACAAGGCTAAATTATTAAACTATTTCCCTGACTAGTTGTGGCAGCACAATTGATAGATAAAAAAAAGGCGGCTTACGCCGCCTTTTTTTTAGCCTTCGTCAGAAGCAACCTTTTTAGGCTCTTGCTGCTCGTAGACCAGAAGCGGTTCGTTCTCGCCGTTAATCACCGACGCATCAACCACAACCTTAACCACGTCTGTCTCTGCTGGCACCTTATACATGGTGTCCAGCAGTACAGTCTCAAGAATAGACCTAAGACCTCTGGCTCCAGTCTTGCGTTCGATAGCTTTATCAGCAATCGCATCTAATGCATCTTGACGCACATCGAGCTCTACAGACTCCATACCAAATAATGCTTGATACTGTTTGTACAGCGCATTCTTTGGTTCTACAAGGATATTAACTAGAGCATCACGGTCAAGCTCTTGCAATGTCGCTACCACCGGCAATCGGCCAATAAACTCTGGGATCAATCCGTAACCAATCAGATCACTGGGCTCGACATCCAACAGCGTCTCCCCAACCGATTTCTGACTGTCTTTACTGTTGACCTCGGCACTGAAACCAATACCTCCTTTCTCCGAGCGATCTCGAATAACTTTTTCCAGACCAGCAAACGCACCACCACAAACAAACAGGATGTTAGAGGTATCTACCTGTAAAAATTCCTGCTGCGGATGTTTGCGCCCTCCTTGAGGAGGTACTGAAGCAACGGTACCTTCAATCAGTTTCAACAACGCCTGCTGGACACCTTCACCTGACACATCTCTGGTAATTGAAGGGTTATCTGATTTACGTGAAATCTTGTCAATTTCATCAATATAGACAATACCGCGCTGGGCCTTATCCACATCGTAGTCACACTTCTGTAGTAACTTCTGGATGATATTTTCGACGTCTTCACCGACGTAACCCGCCTCAGTCAGTGTGGTCGCATCAGCGATGGTAAAAGGTACATCTAGCATTCTAGCCAAGGTCTCTGCCAACAGAGTTTTACCGCTGCCGGTAGGGCCAATCAGGAGAATATTGCTCTTGCCTAGCTCAACTGCTGGCTTGTCGCCACCACCTTGCTCACTAACCTGCAGACGCTTGTAGTGGTTATATACAGCGACCGAGAGAATGCGTTTCGCGCGCTCTTGCCCGATAACATACTCGTCGAGTAGAACTTTGATTTCCGTAGGGACGGGAAGTTTGTCGTCATTACTCTCCGACTCGGCAACCTGAGTTTCTTCGGAAATTATGTCATTACAAAGATCAACACATTCATCACAGATGTAGACCGATGGACCGGCGATCAGTCGACGAACTTCGTTTTGATTTTTACCACAAAAAGAGCAGAAAAGTAGCTTTCCACCATCTCCCAAGGTATCACTATCACTCATTTACTTCTCCTAGCGAACAAGCAAATCTTACAAAAAAACAATGACTTATGAACGCAAGCTTACAAACTAATTTAGAAGACTATCGACTCTAGACTCTTTTGTCCAGCACCTCGTCAATCAAACCATAGTCTTTCGACTCTTCGGCGCTCATAAAGTTATCGCGCTCGGTATCCTCAGTGACTTTATCGACAGACTGCCCTGTATGTTTAGCCATAAGATTATTAAGTCGCTCTTTGATTTTCAGAATCTCTTGTGACTGAATATGAATGTCGGTTGCCTGACCCTGAGCACCCCCACTGGGCTGATGAATCATAGTGCGCGAGTTAGGAAGACAAAAGCGTTTTCCCTCAGCGCCAGCAGTGAGAAGAAATGCGCCCATAGACGCCGCCTGGCCAATGCACATAGTGCTGACATCAGGCTTAATAAACTGCATGGTGTCATAAATAGACAGCCCCGCGGTGACTGAACCGCCAGGAGAATTTATATAGAGATGAATATCTTTGTCTGGGTTTTCAGATTCCAAGAACAACATCTGAGCCACGATCAGATTGGCCATATGATCTTCGACCTGCCCGACCAGAAAGATGACTCTTTCCTTTAATAACCGAGAATATATATCGTAGGCTCGTTCGCCTCGTGAGCTCTGCTCAACAACCATTGGCACCAAGCCGCTCGCCTCCAACTCTGGAAGCCCATTCGAACCTATCGAAGGTGGAAAATTCATTGCGTCCTCGCTTTATAATTTACCAAACTAAAGGCTATGCTAGCCTTTTCACAACGTCCTGTATACGCGACCCGCCAATGGGTCGGATCGATTGTTCACACAGCGGCGACTAAACCTTACATTAGCTCTCTGGATCAGGCTTGACGACCTCATCATAAGGCTGAGTTTCGTCTTTAACCTTCGCTTTCGACAACACCAGTTCAGTCACCTGATCTTCTAGCACCACCGCCTCGACTGAACTCAGCAACTCAGGCTTACTGTAGTAGTAATCAACAACCTCTTGTGGCTGCTCATAGGTCGAGGCTATTTCGTCAATGCGCGCACGAACTTTATCTTCATCCGGCGATAACTCCTCAACTTTAACCACCTCAGAGACAATTACGCCCAAAGCCGCACGACGCTCAGCCTTCTCTTTAAACATATCGTCGGGCAACATGCTTAAGTCTATTTGCTGACCACCACCGAACTGCTGAACCATTTGCTGTTTCAGTTGGATAATTTCATTGGCGATTAAAGCCTCCGGAACGTCAACTTTATTGAGCTTGAACAGTTGGTCCATCACACGATTTTTTATTTTAGTCCGGATCGCATTTTTCAGCTCGCGTTCCATATTGGCTTCAATATCTTCGCGGAACTTTTCTTCCCCGCCAGATTCTACGCCGTATAGCTTAAAGAACTCATCGTCCAGCTCTGGTACTTGTTTGACCGACACTGAATTTACTTTGACAGCGAACTGTACAGCTTTACCTTTCAGCTCCTCGGAATGATAGTCTTTGGGAAACTTAAGCTTGAGCACGCTTTCATCGCCAGCACTCAGTCCAACGATGCCATCTTCAAAACCGGGGATCATACTATCGGAGCCCAAAACCAAGTCCTGCCCCTCTGCACTACCACCGGCGAATTCTTCTTTCTTGTGCGTACCAACAAAATCTATATTGACCTGATCGCCTTCCTCTGCAGCTTTTTCAGCAACATTGAAGGTAGCCTGTTGGTCACGTAGCACGCCAATCATTTTCTCTACATCGGCCTCCGTTACCTCTGCAACCGGACGCGAGACCTTTACCTTGGTTAAATCGGCAAGTTTTACTTCGGGATAAACTTCAAATACCGCAAGGTATTCAAGATCTTGACCCTCGGTATCTTTAATATCGTCAATTCTAGGCTGCCCCACAGGACGCAACTCTTCTTGCTGAACTGCTTCATAAAAGCTGGAGTTAACGATTTCGCCAACCACTTCCTGACGCACTCCCCGACCATAGTGCTGCTTGACAACCTTTAGAGGCACTTTACCTTTGCGAAAGCCCTTGATACTTACGGTCTTAGTAGCTTTCTGCAAACGGTCTGTTACTTCCTGATCAATCTTGTCGGCAGGGACACCAATCTTCAACTGTCGCTCTAGGCCTGTGCTCGACTCAATAGAAACCTGCATGGGTCATCCTCGTGTAAAACAATAATAATTGGTGCGAGTGGAGAGACTCGAACTCTCACATCCTAGGACACTAGAACCTAAATCTAGCGCGTCTACCAATTCCGCCACACTCGCATAAAACTTGAATTTTTTGGCTATTTTTCGGGGCCCTTGACGCTCTTTTTTAATAAAATTTCAAGGTCAGCCAAAAAGGGCGTGAATTCTGCCACAGCACTGTTAAATCAGCAACCTCTTCGGCAGCGTTTAATTGGCTAATTTCCTCCTTGCGGCGCAAATCGAATAACAAGCGCTAAATCGGAGCAAAGATCCTGCAATTGACCCGCCCCTGTGTAATCACCACAGAAAACGCGCCTCAGCAGTAAAAAGATCGACGATACGCGTATCAAGAGGTCCAACGAGGGATTGTCATGTCTCAAAAATCGATAAAGATAGGCTTAAGTCTATTTCTCAACAAACATTTCAACAGCACGTTGAGAGACTTCCTCTATCTGTGCAGCATCAGTGTAAATGCCATCAATAAACAACTTTGTAATGCCATGCACCGCACCCCAAATGACCTGAGACGTTCTGAGAGGGCTATCACCACTTAGTAGCCCGCTCTTTTGCCAACTACTGACCATTTCAACCTGATGCTGAAAACAGGGGTAAGCGACTTCCCTCAGTTCTTGGGTGCTATTTTTTTGCTTCCAGATACTGCGCCCAAACATCAATTCATACTGCTCTGGGTTATTCGCAGCAAATCTCACATAACCAAAGATATATTGCTCAAACTTTTGCCGCACTGTCAGCGTTTTATCCTCAAACATTGCCACCGTCTCAGCATGTCTGCGCCGGAACCCCTGTGCAGCAATGGCACAGAGCAAATCATTTTTATCTGAGAAATGGTGGTAGGGCGCGGTGCGCGATACGCCCGCACGCTCGGCAAGTTTGCGCAGAGATAGATTTTCGATACCAGCCTCGCCAATTAGCGCTTTTGCCGCCTGTAATAATGCCTCACGCAAATCTCCGTGATGATAGGTCGGGCGGGCAACTGGTGTGATATTAATATGACTCATGTCGATAATGTATCAACACATCTTGACAGTGTCAAAATTGCAACTTAATCTGTAGACCTTGTGTAGCCGTAATTGCATTAATGCAGCAATAAAGAGAATCTAATGAAGATCAAAGACTTTGCAAACCTGAGGGCATTTACTGTCAGCATTGATCGAAACTGCGTTGCCGAGGTTTGCCTGAATAGACCAGACTCGCTCAACAGCATGAATAGCGACTTCTGGGACGAACTACCCGCCATTGTCGACGCATTAGACTGCGAGGGCGCTGCCAGAGTCATTATCCTTTCGTCCGCCGGCAAGCACTTTACCGCTGGTATGGATCTGAGTATTTTGAGTAATCTTGAACAAGATGACAGCATTGAACCCGCAAGGGCTGCCGAGAAATCGAGGCGCTGGATTCTCAGCCTACAGAGTGCGTTTACTGCGCTTGAGAATGCCCGGATGCCGGTGATCTCAGCAATTCAAGGTGCCTGTATCGGCGGCGGTGTTGATATGATCTGTGCCACCGATATGCGCTTTTGTACTGAAAATGCATTTTTCAATATTAAAGAAACCTCATTGGGTATTACTGCTGATGTAGGCACTTTGCAACGTATTCAGCATGTTATGCCTAGTGGCCTAGCGAGAGAATTGGCCTTTACTAGCCGTAATCTTGAGGCTGCGGAGGCCGAAGCTTGTGGTTTTGTTAACAAAGTCTTTAAAGATCACGAAGCCCTGCTGGCTGCAGTAAGACATCTGGCCGCAAACATTGCCAAACATAGCCCCATGGCTGTTCACGGCACCAAAGCTATGCTGAATTACAGTCGTGATCACTCCGTTGAAGATAGCCTCAATCATATGGCCACCTGGCAAAGCGGCATGTTACAAGCCCCCGATGTAAATGAAGCGCTTAGGGCAAATGCAGAAAAGCGCGACCCTGTATTCGACAACTTACTGTCTTAATATCCAACAAAAATAACACCTACTGAAGAGGAATTTATGTCAAATAATCCCTACCCACATATGTTAGCTCCATTAGACTTGGGCTTTACGCGCCTGAAAAATCGCGTGTTAATGGGTTCAATGCACACTGGCCTCGAGGAGGTCGCTAATGGTCATGAACGTATGGCCGCTTACTTTGAAGAGCGCGCAAAAGGCGGTGTGGGCTTAATAGTCACGGGGGGTATTGGCCCCAATACTGAGGGCGGCACACATCCAAACACCAAGAAATTGGTGACCGATGAGGATATAGCGGGCCATAAACAGATTACTGATGCAGTACATAAACACGACGGCAAGATCTGTATGCAAATTTTGCACACCGGTCGCTATGCCTACTCTCCTGATCAAGTAGCACCCTCGGCAATTAAAGCGCCTATCAATCCCTTTACACCCAGGGCACTAACCGACGAGGAGATTTATGGCCAGATTGAAGATTTTGTATTCACCTCTGTGCAGGCTCAGAAAGCCGGTTATGACGGTGTTGAAATCATGGGCTCTGAAGGCTATTTCCTCAATCAGTTCATCGCCAAGCGCACTAATCAGCGTGACGATGAGTGGGGCGGTAGCTACGAAAACCGTATCCGACTACCCATTGAAGTGGTTCGTCGAGTGCGTGAAGCAGTGGGCGAGAAATTTATCATTATTTTCCGCCTGTCGATGCTTGATCTGGTTGAGGGCGGTAGCTCTGCTGAAGAAGTTATTCAATTGGGTAAGGCCATTGAGCAGGCGGGTGCCACTATTATTAATACTGGTATTGGCTGGCATGAGGCGCAGATACCAACTATCGCAACCAAGGTGCCCCGAGCCGCTTTCACTTGGGTAACGGCCCGATTTAAGAAAGAGCTCTCAGTACCGGTTATCACATCCAACCGTATAAATACCCCTGAGGTAGCAGAGCAGGTGCTTGCTCGAGGCGATGCGGATATGGTTTCTATGGCTCGCCCTTTTCTTGCAGACCCTGATTTTGTTATTAAATCGCAGGAAAATCGTGCCGACGAAATCAATACCTGCATCGGTTGCAATCAGGCTTGTCTCGATCATGTCTTTAGCGGCATTATGACTAGTTGCTTGGTCAACCCCCGTGCCTGCCATGAGACTGAACTGCATATTGACGCCACTACCGAGAGCAAGAGAATTGCCGTCGTTGGAGCAGGCCCTGCCGGGCTCTCGGCCGCTACCACGGCCGCCTCTCGGGGTCATCAGGTGACTCTTTTTGATGCCGCTGATGAAATCGGTGGACAATTTAATATTGCTAAGCAAATTCCGGGCAAAGAGGAGTTTTATGAACATCTGCGCTACTTTAATAAACAAATTGCATTGACTGGCGTTGACCTGCGACTTAACACCAAGGTGACTGTTGACCAGTTAAATAACGGCAAATTTGATGAAGTTATTATAGCCACCGGCATTGCGCCGAGAACACCTGAGATTGAAGGGATAGACCACCCCAAGGTACTAAGCTACTTAGATGTAATTGGTGGCAAAAAGCCGGTAGGCGATAAGGTAGCTATTATTGGTGCTGGCGGCATTGGCTTTGATACAGCTGAGTATATTACTCACAGCGGCGAGTCTACCAGCACAAACATTCCTGCCTTTATGAAAGAGTGGGGAATTGATATGACCTTCGGGTCCAGATCTGGCATTGAAGGGGTTGAAGCGCAACCAGTGCCGTCTCCACGCGAAGTCTACTTGTTGCAACGCAAAACCAGCCGAGTCG
>CBFHVP010000019.1:0-25518 GCA_965659315.1 uncultured Porticoccaceae bacterium
ACAAAAGTATCAAGGAAAATTCAAATCGCCCCACAAGATCAAGAGTTATGGGAGGAGTTGCGCCAGTGCAGAAAATATTTAGCCGAAGAGTTCAATGTGCCACCCTATGTTATTTTCCACGATGCGACATTAAAAGAGATGCTCGATACTCTGCCTCAATCGGCATCAGAGTTACTTCGCATCGGCGGGGTGGGTGATAGCAAACTAGAAAAATATGGCGCTGATTTCTTAGATATTATTCGCCGTTATGCTGGGTCACAATAAGCTATGAAAGCGTGATTTTGGTGCTTTACAGTATCGATTGAGGAAGCTCTGCAGGCTGAGGAGTCGCAGTTAAAGATAAACTCTGGGCACTCTTGCCGGCATACGGGTAAGTAGCTCGTAGCCAATGCTGCCACAGAACCTAGCGACTTCATTTACTGGTAATTCCGCACCCCATAAAATCACTTTATCACCGATTTCGGCATCGATATCTGTTACATCAACGGTAATCATATCCATAGAGACACGACCAACCAGAGGGCATCGTGTGCCATTGATTAATACAGGCGTGCCATTGGTGGCATGACGCGGATAACCGTCACCATAACCTACTGTGATAGTAGCAATAGTTGATGGTCTCTCGGCAGTCCAGTTAGCGGTGTAGCCGACAGATTCCCCTGCTGCAATGGTACGTACAGAAATGATTGCAGATTCAAAACTCATTACCGCTTGCAGTTTGTCTGCATGTTGCTGAGGGCGATTAAAAGGGCTATTGCCATAGAGCATATAACCGGGACGTTGCCAGTTTCCTTGGGCTTTTGGCCAACCAAGAATAGCGGCGGAATTAGCCAAGCTGGTGGCTAAAGTATTTTGACTGGTTGGCATATGCAGTTCAAATTGTTGGATTTGCCGCATTGTTGCCGGATTGTCTAGGTCATCAGCACAGGCGAAATGGCTAGCGACGACAATATCATTGCTGACATTGCGGCTATTACTTAACGCGTTAAAGGCCGATTGAATATCATCACCTTGGAAGCCTAGTCTGTGCATGCCGGTATCTATACCTAGCCAAACGCTCACTTGCTGAGCAATATTGGCTGTGACAATAGCCTCTACCTGAGAGCGGTTTTCTACCATTAACCAAAAATTATTTTGCGCCGCCACATTGACTTCATCGGCAGTGAAACTACCCTCAAGAAGCAGTATTGGTTTGGCAATGCCAGCCTGACGCAATGCCAGCGCCTCCTCAATACAGGCTACGCCAAATGCCGGTGCCATAGTTGCTAGCGCAGTGGCGACTTCAATGGCGCCATGCCCATAGGCATTGGCTTTCACCATAGGAATGGTCTGTGAATTGGGTGCCAGTGATTGCGCTAGCCTGTAATTATGGCGCAGTGCATTAAGATCAATCTTGGCTACTGTAGGTCGCGACATAATGAGCCTGTTCTAATAGTCAAATTTGCCAGCGCTATACAGTCGTTGCGCGGCTAACCAGACATCACCCACCTGACCATCACCGACGGGTTGATTATCAATCTGGGTGACGGGTGCGATTTCTTTTGATGAGCTGGTAATCCACACTTCGTCGGCATTGCGAACTTCATCTAGTGTTATTTTGCGCTCTTCAACTTTAATGTTGCCATCTCGGCGCAAGACATCCAAAACAATGTGCCGAGTGATACCGGGCAGCAGTTGGTTGTCTAGCGGCGGTGTACTCACCACACCTTGCTTAACAATAAAGGCATTACAAGCACTGGCTTCGGTAAGCTCGTTATTGCTATTAAATAGCAGTGTCTCACCATGACCTTGCTCATAGCCCTGTTGAAAATGCAGTACATTGCCGAGTAAGGCAGTGGACTTGATATGGCACCGATCCCAGCGTAGATCCTGCGTAGTGATAACTGTGTAGGGTTTGGCTAGCGCTTTGTCTGCGACTGGCTCGGGGGCGATTTCAAAAGTGAAGGCAAACACGGTTGGTGCAACGGTATCCGGAAAACCATGGAAACGTTTATTGTCTGCTCCTCGACTGACATGCAGATAGATACCAAGATTGCCTGCACCATTATCTTTGATGAGTCGTTCGCAGAGATCAGCCCACTGTTGTTCAGACCAGTCCAGATTGATAGCCACAGCAGAGAGTCCAGCTTTCATTCTGGCTATGTGAGGTGTAAAACCGACCATCTTGCCGGCGTAGGATGGCACCACTTCATAGATACCATCGCCAAATAAAAAGCCTCTATCCAGAGGCGATATTTTGGCTTCTTCTAGCGGTAGGAAGACACCATCTAAAAACGCGATGCTCATATAGTAGCCTTTAACAGATGCTCTTAAAAATTGGGCAAAAATGGTATCAGTGGGCCCCAGAATGCGCAAAGCAAATAGAGGTCAAAATCATCAGAATTAGCCTGTCATTTAGTATTATTTCTTATATTTACTGTTTAAACAGCAAAAAATATCGCTTTTAGCAAAATCCGGCTATTTTTCGTAAGTCAGTGACTATTTGCTCGCTAACGCTTGACGACAAGCCATCTTCGGTCAGTGTGTTTTTACGGCTAATGCCGTCAACGCTGCCGCGCTCACTTAGGTAGTTCAGTATGGCAATATTATCCCAATCAGCAAGCATATCCCGTTGAGTCAGTATCGATAGCATGGCAATCAAGCCATGCGCAGCCCAGTTAGAAACATCAGCGATCAGAAGTTCATCACAGCCTGTCGTGGAGGGCTTTATATCCATATCAGCTAGTGTATTGATCACATTGCCCATACCAATTTCATTGCCACCATCACCGATCGCTATGGTTGGGCAATTCGCCTGATGGATAAACTGGTCAAAATTGGCACAACGATTACTGATATCTTCGCCGCGCATATTGCGATATTTGCCATCGGCGGTAATACCCGGCCGTTCAATAGAAATAATTAAGCAGGGCTTGAGTTTCATTAAAGCTTGTTCGGCCTCGCCGTGCCGTACTTCGCCAACGCTAATTTTATGTACGGTAAAATCATCAGCGATTTTATCGGCGAGGGGGGAGCCAGCCACAATCACTGGTCTAGCACCCATTGATTCAATCGCTCTGTACAGTGCGATTGTCCCCAATGGACCGTCGGTTTCAAAGGTGTCGTCAACAGGGAAACCCGTGCCGATTAGTACCGTTTTACTTGCTGTGCCAGTGGCGGCTTTAATCGCTTCCTGTACTAGTTCTGCAGCACGTAAATAATAACCAGGCAACAAGGCCTTCTGTACTGTTTGCATGCCTCGAAGGTTTCGGGCTACCAGCAGGTTTTCGATCTGCCCGCTCACACAGAGGTTAGACATGGATTACCTCAAGTTGAGTATTAAGAAATTGTTGTTGGTCCAATAGCAGTGCATTATGCGCTTGCTCAATACTGATGGGCTCAAAGCAAATATTGCTGCCGGGCATTAGTTGTGCCAACTTATCCAGATCCAAAGACAGCACTGATCCGAGTTTGGGATAGCCGCCAATAGTCTGACGGTCGCTCAGTAGCACGATAGGCTGACCGTCTGCTGGTACCTGAATGGCACCGAGACAGATACCCTCAGACAAAATACCATCTATAGAAGGCTTAATTGCCGCACCTTGCAACCGATAGCCCATGCGGTCACTATTTTCAGTGATGCGGTATTCGCTGCTAAAAAACAGCTGCTTTTGTAGCGGGGTAAAGGCATCCTGTTGATAACCTAGAACTACTCTAAGGTTCGTCGCCTGTTGGTTTGACTCCGGCACCATTGCGCTGGGGAGTCGCAGCAGGTGAGATATGTGTGGATTATCAGAGCAGGGGAGCATATCGCCAGATTGCAGTGGGGTACCATCCTGATGAAGCCCACCGAGACTCTCGCGAGCCACTGTGGCTTGACTATTTAAGCAAGGCTGTCCCTGAAAACCACCCGCCACAGCGAGATAGCCGCGACCACCATCAGCCGCATAGCCGAGATCAATGCGATCACCCGGTGCGATGGCGTGGCTTTGCCACAATGCCATTGGCTTGTGATTGATGCTGAGTGCCATGCTAGCCCCTGTTACCGCAATCTGGCTGTGTACCTGAGACTCTAAACTGAGACCGCCGACGGTGATTTCAATCATTGCGCAATCGGCGGTATTGTTGCAGAGTCGATTAGCCCAACGAAATGCGTTTCTATCCATAGGGCCGCCTGTGGTTAATCCGATGCTATGAAGGCCAAATCGTCCTTGATCTTGCACTAGACTCAAAATGCCTGGCTGTATTACTTTCATTGCTGTCATGGCAGCACCCCATTGCGCTCAAGAAACTGCTCCCGACTAATTGCTTTGAAACGGACCCTGTCGCCTACCTGCACAGGCATAGTGGGTTCAGCATTGGGGTCGAACATAGGCTCTGGGCACAGCCCAATAAGATTCCAACCGCCGGGTGATGGCGCTGGATAAACCGCGGTTTGACGGTCGGCAATTGCAACCGCTCCAGCAGGGACTTTTTGTCTCGGCGTGGCGAGTCTAGGACAGGCAATGCGTTGATCAACCTCACCAAGGTAAGCAAAACCTGGCGCAAAACCTATGGCATAGACGCGGTATTCAGTCTGCTGATGTATGGCGATAACATCTGCGACGGACAGTCCCTTGCGGTCAGCAAGACTTTGTAGGTCAGGCCCAGATTCTGCACTGTAATAGACCGGCAGGGTAATCAGTGCGCCCTGACTCTGTTGTTGCTCAGTACTCGCTTCGTTGAGAGCAATACGAATGGCTGCACGAATATGCAGATGATCGGTCTGCAGTGGATTATAAATGACGAGCAATGAGGCGTAGGAGGGGATCAGATCAATTAGCAACTCACCAATTGATTGGCGCAAATACGCCGTAGTTTGCGCAATCTGCTGAGCAATACTGGCACTGGGTTGGTCGCCAAAATAGACAATTAATGCATTCTCTCCGGCAACAGAGATACTGTATTTGGTAGAGGTCATTGCTGAATTAATTGGCGAATTTGCTCAATCGCCTTTACACCTTCTCTATTATCACCATGCACACACAGTGAGTCGGCTTGTAATTCCAGACAATGACCACTAATAGTAGTCACTGAGCCCTGTTGTTTTAACTGTTGCACTTGAGCGAGCATTTTTTCTCTATTGTGTACCGCCCCTTCTTTGGCTCTGGATAATAGTGCGCCGTCATCGTCGTAGCAACGATCGGCAAACGCTTCAAATAGCACCTCGAGCCCAAAAGCGCTAGCCTCCTGGCGATGGGCTTCGGCCGCTGGTGTGGCTTGTAACATAAATTTCAAAGGGCGCTGGCATTCAGCTATGGCTTCCATCACCGCGCTGCGGATATGACCGTCGGCCATCATATCGTTGTATAGCGCGCCATGTGGTTTAACGTATTGCACTTCTATGCCGAGATTATCGGCCATGCCGGTAAGTGCGGCGATTTGATATTGCAACAGTGCAATCAGTTCCGCGGGCGCCACTTTCATCGAGCGACGACCAAAGCCAACAATATCTGGGTAGCTGGGGTGAGCGCCCACCGCAACATTGTTTTGCTTCGCCGCGAGCAAGGTCTTTTTCATAATCAAAGCGTCACCGGCGTGGAAGCCACAGGCAATATTGGCCTGATCAATATGTGGCATTACCTGGTCATCGAGACCCATAGTCCAAGCACCATAGCTTTCGCCAAGGTCACAGTTTAGGAGTAATGACATTGCGGCTCCTTTGTTAATCTTATTGGGGTCATTAATAGTGCTCTTTTACTGCACGCGGGGTGTTATTCCCCGACAGTGATATTTATTCAGATGCAACCGCTAGGTCGCTATTTTTCATATCAGTAACCAACATACTGCCGGGACTGTGAGTAATGCAAAACGGTGGTTTAGCATTTTCTAGCGCCACTTGCGGTGTAACACCGCAGGCCCAGAACAAAGGGTGCTCTCCTTCTTTAATACTAACACTGTCACCGTAATCCGGCTGGTCTATATCGGTAATACCAATGTGATCCGGATTGGCATAATGCACCGGTTCGCCGTGAACTGAAGGGAAGCGCGCACAGATCTCAGCGGCGCGCAATGCCTCGGGTGGCGCAAAGGGTCGCATGCTCACCACCATCTGACCAGCAAATGGACCTACTGCGGTGCAGTCTATATTGGTGCGATACATGGGTACATTAACTGCCTCAGTTACATTGCGTACGTCAAGGCCCTCGGCAATCAGCGCTTCCTCAAACGAAAAAGAGCAACCGAGTAAAAACACCACCAGATCGTCACGCCAGAGATCAGAAATATCATTGACTTCATTGCGCAGTTGGCCGTTTTCAAAAACCCGGTAGCTGGGAATGTCACTGCGTATATCAATGTCAGCGCCTAATTTAGTCAGGCTGAATTCACCTGGTTTCGACACAGCAATAAGAGGGCAGGGCTTGGGGTTGGCTTCGCAGAAGGCTAAAAAATCCTCCGCCCAGTCAGCCGGAAGAATAACCAGATTACATTGCACGTATCCGGCGCAAAGGCCGGAGGTATTGCCTTTGTGCGCACCGCTACGGATTTTCTGGCGCAGTTCAGATGGTGAAATTTCTACCGACATAGCAGACCTCTCTTGGAGTCAGTAGGAAAGTCTAGCAGAGCTTACAGTCAAACTCATCCACCATAACCCCTAAGAGGTATGCTTAGCTCAGTGTTTAATTCTATCTCTGCGCACTGGTCTTGAAGCGCTACTGGACAGATTAAGCGCAGTTTTGAAGTGATTGATCAGAACAGATTCAACCGTCAGTATCTACCGGTTGATGGTTTGTGCAATGAAATCATCTAACTGGTCGATCGCAATAGACTCGTTTTCCATTGCACGGCGACTGCGATACTCCACCGTGCCCGATTCTAGCCCGCGATCACCAATAACCAAGCGGTGCGGTATGCCAATCAGTTCAATATCTGCCAACATACCCCCCAAGCGAGCTTTGGGTTCATCCATAAATAATACCTCGCAGCCCGCCGCACTGAGTTTCTGATACAAGCTTTCACAGGCTTCCCTTACCTGATCCGACTTATGCATATTAATTGGCACAATCGCGATCTGGAAAGGTGCTATGGCATCAGGCCAAATAATGCCATTATCATCGTGGTTTTGTTCAATAGCTGCTGCGACAATGCGGCTTACACCGATGCCGTAGCAACCCATGCTCATAAATTGCTCTTTACCATTTTCATCTAGGACAGTCGCTTTCATTGCTTCACTGTATTTACTACCCAGTTGAAAAATATGCCCCACCTCAATACCGCGCTTGATTTCCAGTATACCTTTGCCATCGGGACTTGGGTCGCCCGCGATCACATTGCGAATATCGGCAATGGTAAAATCTCCGCAGTCTCGATCCCAATTAACCTTATTGAGGTGGTAACCATCTCGATTGGCACCGCAAACAAAATTACTTAATTGTGCGGCACTGCGGTCAACAATCATGGGTAAGTTGAGGTTTACAGGTCCCAGAGAACCAGGTGCACAGTTTAATGCGCTTTTGATTTGCTCCTCTGAGGCAAAAGTAATTTCAGAACTTAACCCCAGAGCATGCTGAGCTTTAACCTCATTAAGTTCATGATCTCCCCGCACCATTAAGCCATAGAGCTGAGTTTTACCCTGATCATTTTCCGCACTAACAATTAATGCTTTCAGAGTGGTTTTTGCCTCTGTGTTGAGAAAACCACACAAGTCGCTGATGGTATGCACGCCAGGGGTGGCAATTTCAGTTAAGTCCTCGGGAGTTACTGGCTCTGATTCAGTTGTAGCTAAGGCTTCAGCTTTTTCAATATTGGCGGCGTAGTCAGATTCGCTGGAAAAGACAATGGCATCCTCTCCAGAGTCGGCCAGCACATGGAATTCATGAGAATGGCTACCACCAATACTGCCTGTATCAGCCAAGACGGCGCGGAAAACCAGACCCGTACGAGAAAAAATGGCACTGTAGGTCTGATACATTAAGTCGTAGGTTTGTTGTAATGATTCTCCATCAACATGAAAAGAGTAGGCATCTTTCATGCAAAACTCTCTGGTGCGCATAACACCAAAGCGCGGGCGGCGCTCATCGCGAAACTTGGTTTGAATTTGGTAGAAGTTAGCAGGTAATTGCTTGTAGCTACTGATTTCATTGCGAATAATATCGGTAATGACCTCTTCATGGGTTGGACCCAAGCAGAAATCGCGACTGTGTCGATCGTTAATGCGCAATAGTTCAGGGCCAAATTGTCCCCAGCGACCGGATTCTTCCCATAGGTCAGCGGGCTGCACCACAGGCATCATTAACTCTAGTGCACCAGCTTTATCCATTTCTTCGCGCACGATGTTTTCAACTTTGCGAAATACTTTCAACCCCAGAGGGAGCCAACTATAGAGACCCGCGGCAACCTTGCGGATCATGCCTGCACGAAGCATTAGTTGGTGACTGATAATCTCAGCATCAGCGGGGGATTCTTTTTTAGTGGTAATCAGGTATTGGCTAGCACGCATAGTTTTCTTACACTTTATAATAATAACAAAGCTAACATTTTACGGGGCCTAGTTGCCGTGGTACAGAGTTAAGGGGAGCGGAGAGACAAATTGTTTGAATTAGATAAAAAATTGCACGCTGACACATCGCTAATTGGAGATTTTCCTCTAAGTCGGTTATTGCTGTGTAACGATGCCAATTATCCTTGGATGATTTTAGTGCCTAGGCGAGTTGGTATAACAGAGGTCTATCAACTTAACTTGGAGGATCGTCACCAGCTTCTCCATGAATCCTGTGTGCTGGCCGGTGCTATGCAAGCGTTATTTGCGCCAGATAAACTCAATATCGCGACCATTGGCAATATGATACCTCAGCTACATATGCATCATGTCGCGCGATTTGAGATAGATGTCGCTTGGCCAAAACCTGTGTGGGGGGCTAATCCAACCTTGCAATACAGTGACGAATCATTGGCCGGTGTGGTGCAGATGGTGCGTCAGCAACCGGCCATCGCAGAGATATTAGCGAGCCATTAGCAACAATGATCCGATTGATATAATAACCTGCCGTTACTGAGCCATATCCACAAGACCCTTAAGGGGGTGGACCTTGACAGCGGTTCGCGCTGGTTTAGCCTCAAAAGTAATCATTTCACCAGTGAATGGGTTAATCGCTTGATATGCTCTCTTAGCAGGTCGTTTGGCAGTGGTTATTTTGAATAGGCCGGCCAAGGCGAACTCGCCTACAGAGCGTTTTTTAATGTGCCGACTGATTAAAATAGCTAGCTCATCTAAGACAGTGCCGACTTGCTTGCGATTCAGGCCCGCATTTACGGCTAGTTCATTAATGATTTCACTTTTATTATAACGCCGATTAATGGCGCTGAGTTTGCGCTCTGGCTTGTCTGCCCCTTTGCTTATCCTTTTTGCCTCTGCTACCAATTTGTTCGACGGTGCCTTTTTGCTATCACGTTTTGTAGATACGGCTTTGCTTGAGGAAGATCTACCTCTTGCGGTCTTTGCAGTTCCTGTGCTTTTTGCGGATTGAGTTGTACTAAGTGATACCGCCTGTTTAGAAGTCCCTTTTTTTACAGCCATTGTCTTGTCCTTTGTGATGTTGATGATTCAATTACAACCAAGTCTGTGGTGGCTCAGGCACCCTCACCAGAGCCTCGCTGATATATATAGTTGTTTATGTGGAGTTGCGCCATGTAAATCCATAATTTTTGTAAGGTTAAGTTGCCACTATGTCAAGTAAACCGATTTGATTAACCATTCGCCAGATGCGTTGCCTGATGTATAATGCGCGGCGATTTAAAAGCCAGCCAAGCGTTGAAAGGATAGTTGTGCATGCCGATTTATGAGTATCGCTGTGATGCTTGCGGGCATAGGTTAGAGGCTCTTCAGAAAATGAGTGATGCGTTTTTAACTGATTGCCCTGCTTGTCAGCAGCCAGCCTTAAGTAAACTGATCTCTGCTGCCGGGTTTCGCCTCAGTGGAAGTGGTTGGTACGAGACTGATTTTAAGAGTGGTAGTAAAAAGAACCTTAAGGACAGTAAGGACTCCGCAGGCGGCACTGCTGCCAGTGCGGAGTAAAACGAAAAATGGCCGAGTAAATACGGCATTTGATTATTGTGGGAATTAATTACTGATGTATCGAACAATCTATTGTGGACAAGTTAGAAGCGACCAAATTGACCAAGAGATTACTATTTGTGGCTGGGTCGACCGTCGCCGTGATCATGGAGGTGTGATTTTTCTCGACCTACGCGATCGCGAGGGTATTGTTCAGGTGGTGTTTGATCCCGATGCGGGTGATTTTTTTGCGCAGGCCGACAAGGTTCGCTCAGAATATGTACTCAAGGTCACGGGTAAGGTTAGAGCACGCAGCGAAGCGACCGTAAACCCCAATATGGCGACCGGTGAAATCGAAGTCTATGGCAGTCAGTTAGAAATTTTAAATGCGGCTGAGACGCCGCCATTTCAGTTGGATGACCACGTCACCGTGGGTGAGGATGTGCGCTTAAAATATCGATATATGGATCTGCGCCGCAATGAGATGCAATCTGGCCTCAGGTTCCGCTCTAAAATTACCTCCTCTATCCGAAACTATTTGGTGGATCATGGTTTCCTGGATATTGAAACACCCATTATGACCAGAGCTACGCCAGAGGGAGCCAGAGACTATTTGATTCCGTCGCGCACCCACCCGGGACAGTTCTTTGCAATGCCTCAGTCACCGCAGCTATTTAAGCAGTTACTTATGGTGGCGGGATTCGATCGCTACTATCAGATAGCCAAATGTTTTCGCGATGAAGATTTGCGTGCTGATCGCCAACCAGAGTTTACCCAAATTGATATAGAAGCCTCGTTTATTGACGAGGAAGATATTATGTCAATCACAGAAACAATGATTCGCGGCATTTTCGCCGAGCATATGAATGTTGAGTTCGAACCATTTCCTCGCATGACCTATGCCGATGCTATGCACAAGTACGGCTCTGATAAGCCTGATTTACGCATACCTCTCGAGTTGGTTGAAATTAAAGATCTGCTCAAAGATATTGAATTCAAGGTGTTTGCTGGTCCAGCCAATGACCCGAGCTGTCGAGTTACCGCGTTAAAGGTAGAGGGTGGTGCCGAGATTTCGCGCAAGCAGATTGATGATTACACCAAGTTTGTCAGTATTTATGGCGCCAAAGGCCTAGCTTGGATCAAGGTCAATGCCATAGAAACCGGTATAGATGGACTACAGTCGCCAATTATTAAGTTTCTTGGTGATGATGTGACCATGAACATTATGCAGCGCTTGGATGCTAAAAACGGTGATATTGTGTTCTTTGGCGCTGATAAGACCAATACTGTCTGCGAAGCACTCGGCGCGCTGCGTTGTAAACTGGGTGAAGATCTTAATCTTTATACCTGCGACTGGGCGCCAATGTGGGTGGTTGACTTCCCTATGTTTGAAACAACCGATAGTGGTGCATTGACCCCACTGCACCATCCCTTCACTGCACCCGCGTGCTCGGCGGCTGAATTAAAAGCAGATCCAGCCAATGCACTGTCTCGCGCTTACGATATGGTGCTCAATGGTTGCGAGTTGGGCGGCGGTTCGATTCGTATTCATGATCAAGCCATGCAGGAAGTGGTATTTGATGTGCTGGGGATTGACGAGCATGAGCAGCGGGAAAAATTCGGTTTCCTCTTAGATGCTCTAAAGCATGGTGCTCCGCCCCATGGTGGCTTGGCTTTTGGCTTAGATCGTTTGATTATGTTGATGGTGGGTGCCGAGAGTATTCGCGATGTAATTGCCTTCCCCAAAACGCAGTCAGCGGCTTGCTTATTGACTGATGCGCCGGGCACAGTGGAAGCCGCTCAACTGCGTGACCTAAACATTAAGCTGCGAGCAAAAGAAAAGTAAGCCCGCAAGTGAGAGTTTAAGCTTGTTAAAGGAGAGTTTTGATGGCAGGTCATAGCAAATGGGCCAATATTAAACACCGCAAGGCGGCGCAGGATGCTAAACGCGGTAAGATTTTTACCAAGCTGATACGTGAGTTGGTGGTTGCGGCGAAAGCCGGTGGGCCCAATCCAGATGATAATCCACGTCTTAGGGCTGCTGTGGATAAAGCGTTGGGTGCCAATATGAAGCGCGACACCGTTGAAAAAGCGATTGCGCGCGGTGCCGGCGCTGGCGAGGGTGAGAACTATGATGAGATTACCTATGAGGGTTACGCGCCAGGGGGTGTAGCAATTCTGGTCGAATGTATGACCGATAATCGCAACCGCACCGCTGGTGATGTGCGCCATGCGTTTACCAAACGCGGCGGTAACCTTGGCACCGATGGGTCAGTAGCTTATCTATTTAATCGAATTGGCCAGATAAATTATGCTGCTGGTGTTGATGAAGACACATTGATGGACGCTGCGCTGGAGGCTGGCGCTGAAGATATAGTATCTCATGACGATGGTTCGGTGGATGTGCAAACCAGTTTTGGGGACTTTTTAATGGTAAAGGACGCGCTGGTAGCTGCGGGTTTAGAGCCCGCCCATGCAGAGATAGCCATGGTTGCAGATATTTCTGTACCACTGGATCTTGCCGGTGCGGAGAAGCTATTAGCAATGATTGATAGCTTGGAAGATTTGGATGATGTGCAAAATGTTTATACCAATGCAGAGATTCCGGATGATGTGGTGGAGCAATTAGGTTAGTCCATCAATACGGTTTACAATGGTAAATTACAAACTCAAACGAGTAATCATTAGGAGAGGCAATAGCGATGAAAGTTATAAAAAAAACCAAAGAATACGTTATTTATCAGAAAGCATCTGGCCGTTATGCGGTAAAAGATGCAGATAAAAACTGGGTTAATGCAGATGAAAAGGTGCGCATTCTTGTCACCGAGGGCTTGATTAAGGCGGCAATGCCATCGGCACCTGTGGTTGAGGAGGCGCCAGTAGTAGAAGAGGTCGCTGAGGCAGCACCGGTGGCTGATGAGGCACCCGCCAATGAAGCTGTAGAAGAAGCAGCACCTGAAGCGCCGGCTGAGGAAGCTCCTATTGCTGAGGCCCCTGTAGCTGAGGCTCCTGCGGCTGAGGCTCCTGTGACTGAGGCTCCTGTGACTGAGGCTCCTGAGGAAGTACCCGCTGAAGCACCTACTGAAGAGGCGCCCGTAGCTGAGGTTGCGGAGGAAGTAGCTCCAGAGGCACCTGCCGAGGAAGCGACCGCGGCTGATGTTGCGGAGGAGGCGACTGTAGAAGCGTCCACTGAGGAGGCACCTGCTGAAGAGCCGCCCGCAGATGCTGATACTACTGAAGCCAAGCCGAAAGCCAAGGCGAAAGCGGCACCGAAGGCTAAAGCTAAGGCGGCACCGAAGGCTAAAGCTAAGGCGGCACCAAAGGCTAAAGCCAAGGCGGCACCGAAAGCTAAAGCTAAGGCGGCACCAAAGGCTAAAGCTAAAGCGGCACCGAAGGCTAAAACTGAGGACTAAGTCGGCAGTGTGAAATCCTATTGGGTTAAATACCCAATGCTAAAAAGCCCTCTGGATTTGATCCTGGGGGCTTTTTAATGGTTGACGCAAGGTGATTGGGTTGCAACACTTTGCGTTCACTCAACGACATAACCCGCTATGACTCGAATATTAGGTATTGATCCAGGCTCAAGGCGCACCGGTTACGGCGTTGTGGATGTTAGCGGCGGTAAGATAGCTTATGTCACCAGCGGTATTATTCGCTTGCCTGAAAAAGGATTGCCGGAGCGATTAAAGATAATCTTTGACGGGGTTACTGAGATCGTGCAGCAGTATCAGCCTCAGCATATGGCGGTAGAAGAGGTATTTCTGGCCCGCAACCCAGGCTCCGCTCTGAAATTGGGGCAGGCGAGAGGCGCGGCCATTGTTGCTGGTGTTAACGCGGACTTGCCGGTTGGCGAGTATTCTGCTCGTAGTGTCAAACAATCTGTGGTTGGTACTGGTTCGGCGGATAAAACGCAGGTACAGATGATGGTTGTACAATTGTTAAGTCTTTCAAAAGCACCGGCAGAGGACGCTGCCGATGCGTTAGCAGTCGCTATTTGCCATGCCCATAGTATGCGCACTACCGCAGCGCTGGCCGGTACAAAAATTAAAGGCTATGCTCGCGGTAGGCTTAAGTAACAGTATTTAATAACAATCAATGAGAAGACCATGATTGGACGACTTCAGGGCGTAGTAATTGAAAAGCAGGCACCGGATCTGTTAGTGGATGTGCAGGGTGTTGGTTATGAGGTATTGGTTTCGCTGAGCACATTTTTTGCTGTGCCTGACGTCGGTGAGTCAGTCACCCTACACACGCATTTTGTTGTGCGTGAAGATGCCCAACAACTCTATGGTTTTGCCGAGCTTGGCGAGCGCACATTATTTCGTCACCTTATCAAGGTCAATGGGGTTGGACCGAAAATGGCGTTAGCAATACTCTCTGGTATGTCAGCCTCAGAATTTGCACTCTGTGTGCACAATAATGATGTTGCTACCTTGGTCAAGTTACCCGGTGTGGGTAAAAAGACGGCCGAGCGATTAGTGATTGAGATGCGCGATAGACTTGGCGATATCGAGACCAGCCCATCGCCTCACAGCACAGTTACGCCAGCAACGCCAGGTATTGCCGAGGAGGCGGAGAGTGCGCTAGTCGCACTAGGCTACAAGCCTCAAGATGCTGCCAAAATGGTGAGTAGGGCGGAGAGCAGTGATATAAATAGCGCTGAGCAGCTTATCAGGGCCGCTTTGAAGAGCATGGTCTCTAAGTAAACCCAGAGCAAAGCTAGTGTAAATTCAAGGCCATCAAGGTATGCTTACCGGCAAATGTGAGATGGTAACCCATGATAGAACCTGATCGGCTTATTTCAGCAGATGGCTCGCTTAGCGAAGAGCGTTTTGACCGCGCCCTGCGCCCTACCTTGTTGGTAGATTATGTCGGCCAGTCTGCGGTTAAAGAACAATTACAAATTTTTATTGAGGCCGCGCGTCGTCGCGGAGAGCCACTAGACCATAGTTTAGTCTTTGGCCCGCCTGGGCTAGGTAAGACTACTCTGGCGCATATTATTGCCAATGAGATGCAAGTGGATCTGAAAACTACCTCTGGGCCTGTTCTGGAAAAGGCTGGCGATCTTGCCGCGTTATTGACCAATCTCGAGGCTGGCGATGTTCTGTTTATCGATGAGATTCATCGCTTAAGTCCGGTAGTGGAGGAAATACTCTATCCGGCACTGGAAGACTATCAGTTGGATATTGTGATTGGGGAGGGGCCTGCAGCCCGGTCAATCAAGCTAGACCTGCCGCCATTTACCCTTGTTGGTGCCACCACCAGAGCCGGACTACTCACTTCACCACTGCGTGATCGCTTTGGCATAGTGCAGCGATTGGAGTTTTATTCGATTGTCGATTTGACCAGTATTGTTGTCCGCGCTGGCGCAATCTTGGGTGTCAGTATCGATCAGGATGGTGCCCAAGAAATTGCTCGTCGCTCCAGAGGCACCCCGCGCATTGCCAATCGGCTACTGCGGCGCGTGCGAGATTATGCGGAGGTGAAGGGCGACGGCAGTATATGTCGCGATATTGCTGATGCGGCGTTAAATATGTTGAATGTAGATGAGAGTGGATTTGATCACCTAGACAGAAGGCTACTGCTGACCCTGCTGGAGAAGTTTGATGGTGGACCTGTGGGCGTTGATAGTCTTGCCGCCGCTCTGAGTGAAGAGCGTGGCACAATAGAGGATGTATTAGAGCCCTACTTGATTCAGCAGGGTTACCTTATGCGCACCTCAAGAGGGCGCATGGCAACACGTATGGCCTATGAGCACTTTGGATTGCAGAGCCCCGCGCGTATCCAACAGCAGATGGATGCACTCAATGACTAGCGACATTAATAGCACTACTGCCTACCGGCTACCCATTCGTATTTATGTTGAGGACACCGATACCGGTGGAATCGTATTTTATGCCAATTATTTGAAATATATGGAAAGGGCGCGTACGGAATATATGCGCTGCTTAGGTTTTGATAAGCCAGCGTTATTTGATGGTATGCAGTTTGTGGTTCATGAGGTGGCCCTCAAATATCATAGTCCTGCTGTGTTAGATGATTTAATTGATGTCACCGCAGTGCTGGTTAAGGCATCTCGGGTTAGATTTGAAATGACCCAGCAGATTTATCGCAGCGATGAATTACTGGTTGAGGGTCGTGTCAAAGTTGCCTGTGTCAATGCCCACAGCAAACGACCGCAGGGAATGCCAAAAGCGATGAGTACAATGTTAAACAGCCAGATTGGCTGAACTTGGAGTTTACACCGTGAATGAAGAAAACCTATCGATATTATCCCTAATTCTCAATGCGAGTGTGTTGGTACAGATGGTTATGGGCATTTTGCTGATCGCTTCGCTCTTGTCTTGGATTATGATTATCCAGCGTAGCTTTTTCTTGGGCGCTGCGCAGCGGGGTTTTCGTGAATTTGAAGATACTTTCTGGTCTGGTATTGATCTTAATAATTTATACGATGAGCTTACGGCACAGGCGCAGGAAGACGGTGCCGGTGATGGTATAGAGAATGTTTTTCGCGCTGGTTTTCGCGAATTTAATCGTTTGGCGCAGTCGGATAAAGCCGATCCAGATGCGGTGATGGAGGGTACCGATCGAGCCATGCGCGTGGCGTTAAGTCGCGAGGATGAAAAGCTCAGTACTAATTTACCCTTTTTGGCCAGTGTCGCGTCCGTAAGTCCCTATATTGGTTTGTTTGGTACCGTATGGGGCATCATGAATTCGTTCCGTGGCTTGGCTATGGTTCAGCAAGCAACGCTCGCCACGGTGGCGCCGGGTATCTCTGAAGCGCTGATTGCAACAGCAATGGGCCTGTTTGCAGCCATTCCTGCGGTGATTGCCTATAACCGCTACGCGGCTCAGGTAGAAGTTATTAATGGTAACTACGAAACCTTTGCTGAGGAATTTTCGAGTATTCTGCACCGTCAAGTGCATTCGCGCTAACTGACTTTGAGGCATACGTTGTGAAGCATAAAAAGCCTAAACGTAAATTGGTCGCTGAGATTAATGTGGTGCCCTATATTGACGTGACCTTGGTGCTGTTAGTGGTGTTTATGATTACCGCACCGCTACTTATGCAAGGGGTTAAGGTCGAGTTGCCCGACGCTAACTCGGCACCGATGGATACTAAAGACCAAGATCCTTTTATCGTATCTATTAAAGCGGACGGTAGTTATTGGATTGATATAAAAGGTGAAAATCAGTCTCAGTCATTGGCAACTATCAAAGATCGCGTCGCTAAAATCTTGCGACAGAAGCCTCAAACACCGGTGTTGGTCTGGGGTGATAGTGCAGTTGATTATGGCTCAGTGGTTAATCTGATGAGTGAGTTACAGCTGGCTGGAGCTCCTTCTGTTGGTTTGGTGACGGAACCGCCGCGCAACTAGTATGAGAGATATCAGTGGTTATTCAATCGGCGTCTTGGTTAGCATCGTTATCCACGTTGCTATCTTTGCTGCGCTGATCGGAAGTTGGCAGCCTGATACTGTGCAGATTATGGTACAGCCACAGTATATTGAAGCGCAGTTGGTTGAGTTGGCACCTACCAAGAAGCCGCAGGCCAAGACGCCAGCGCGCGCCAAGGCCGATAGCGCAAAAAAGCAACGCGAGCAGGATAAGCGCCGAGCCGCGCAGAGACAAAAGGCCGAAGCCAAACGTTTGGCGGCATTAAAAGAAAAACAAGCCAGAGAACAGGAAGAGAAGCGTCGGCGTGAGGCTGAGGAGCAACGCAGACGCATTGAGGCAGAGCTTGAGCAGGCGATGGTAAAGGAGCAGGCACAGATTAATGCCCGTGAGGACCAGCGTTTAGCGAATAGTTATCTGCAGTTGATTCGTCAGCGATTGGCCGATAATTGGAGTCGCCCGCCCAGCGCCCGGCGTGATATGGAAACTTTGATTGAAATAAGGTTGGTGCCCACTGGGCGTATTGTCGGTGTCAACCTGTTGCAATCCAGTGGCGATACCGCTTTTGATCGTTCGGTCGAACAGGCAGCGTTTAAAGCAGAACAATTTGAAGAGTTGCAACAACTCGAGCCGCGACTGTTTGAAAAACATTTCCGCACTGTTAAAGTGGCGTTCAGCCCGCAAGACCTAAGGCTATAAACTCATCGGAGATAAACAGTTGGTAAAGTTCAGCAAAGCGATTTTATTATTGTTATTACTGGCCCAATCCGTCACTGCATGGAGCGAGCTGGTGATTCGTGTCACTCAGGGTAACGATAAACCAACGGTAGTGGCAGTCTCTCCTATTGCCCTTAACGGCATTAGGATCAAAGAGGATATAGGCGCCATCGTTGAGGCAGATCTGCAGCGTAGCGGTTTATTCCGGGCAACGCCAAGGCGCGATATGCTGGCGTTTCCATCCGCAGCTAAAGACGTGTATTTTCGTGATTGGCGTATCTTAGGTGCCGAGTACTTAGTTGTTGGCTCGATGCAACAAATCGAGGACGGTCGCTTTGAACTGGAATTTAGTTTGCTTAATGTCAGAGCGCAAAAATCAGAATTCAAACATACGGTGCGTGGCCGAGCTAATGAAATGCGCGACTTGGCACATTTAATAAGTGATAAGGTTTTTCAGGCTATTACCGGCATTCCCGGAGCATTTTCAACTCGTATTGCCTATGTTACGGCGATTAGAAATAACGGCAAATTTACCTATCGCCTCAATGTATCCGATGCCGATGGTGCGCGGGAAAAACTTATGCTGGAGTCACCTGAACCAATTATGTCGCCATCTTGGGCACCCGATGGTAAAGATCTAGCCTATGTGTCGTTTGAGACCGGTCGTCCAGCCATTTTTCGCCAGAATCTCGTTTCAGGTGTTCGTGAGCAGTTGACTGGCTTTAAAGGGCTCAATGGAGCACCAGCCTGGTCACCCGATGGTCGTAAAATGGCTATTGTGCTGTCCAAGGACGGTAATCCGGAAATTTATGTACTCGATCTTAAGTCGAAAAAATTTACTCGCCTGACGCGACATTTCGCCATTGATACTGAACCCACGTGGATGGCCGATGGTAAACACCTGCTGTTTACCTCTGATCGCGGCGGCACACCGCAAATCTACAAATTAAATATTGCCAGCAAAGCCACGCAGCGCCTGACATTTCAGGGAAATTATAACGCACGCCCCAGTTTGGCACCGGATGGACGTACACTGGCACTGGTGCATCGAGCGTCGGGAATCTTTCATATCGCCTCATTTGACCTAGTAACTCGTCGCCTAATAGAGCTTACAGAGACAAGATTAGATGAATCTCCTACTGTTGCGCCCAACGGAGCTATGTTAATGTACGCTACCAAACAGGGTGATCGGGGAGTTTTAGCTGCGGTTTCTCTAGATGCTGGGGTAAAATACGTGCTTCCAGCCAAGATAGGGGATGTGCGTGAACCAGCTTGGTCGCCGTATTTGCGGTGATAGACCAGTTATAACTATATTTTTAAATAAGTAACTCAAGGGAGTTAGAAATGAAGACCACTTTTACAAAATCTGGCTTAGCAACAATTTTACTATCAGCAGTGCTTGCGGGCTGTAGTTCAGCGCCTACCAGCACTGATATTGAAGACACTTCGGTACAGACAGGGCAGGTTGATACCTCTGCTATCGATAGTTCAGCGATGATTTCATCAGCTGATACTGTATTTTACTTTGACTTTGATAAAGCGCTGTTAAAGCCAGAGTCTCGTGCTGCTCTTCTAGAGCATGCTGCGTCACTTAACAGCAACCCACGTAGTGTTCGCCTTGAAGGTCACGCCGATGAGCGAGGCACTCGCGAGTACAATATGGCGTTGGGTGAGCGTCGTGCCAACGCGGTTAAAGAGTTTTTAGTGCTCCAGGGCGTTTCAGCTGGCTCAATTGAAGTAATTAGCTATGGTGAAGAGCGTGCGGCCTCTTACGGCAGTAACGACAGCGCCTGGGCAATGAATCGTCGTGTCGAAATGAAGTAAAGCCGGTGGCCATTGATGGCCCCTGTTTTGTGACTACAGATACGACGCGTGCATATGGCTGGAGGTTCTTTACTCCGGCCTTTTGTGTGCTTGGTATAAAATTAGACATCAGTGAATTGTTATGAAATCTGCGATTGCATTATTACTCTTACAGGCTTGTCTTTCTTCGTTGGCAATGGCACAGAATCTTACGCCAGTTGTCGATTTAAGCAATCCAATGCCCGCTAAAAGCGCGACTGACGCGACTGTTGTGGCGTCAACCGCTGCTGTTTCAGCAGGTAGTAATCAGTACTATCAAATGCAGGTGCTGCAAGAAGAGGTGCAGATGCTTCGCGGTCTGGTTGAAGAGCTTAACTACGAACTGCAGCAGATAAAACAGCGGCAAATGGATGATTATTTAGATCTTGATCGCCGACTGAGCGCTGTTGCTTCTGGTAGGCCAGCGGCCAAGCAAAACCAATCTGGTACTAAGTCCTATGGTGGCGTTGATACTGTGCCTTCAAAGGGTGATGGGGTATTGACCGGTGCGGTCAGTGCTGAGGTTGTTGATGCTGCAGTGATAAAAGCTAACTATGATAATGCCTCCAATCTGTTGCTTAAGCAGCGCGATATGGACGGCGCTGTTATGGCCTTTAAACAGCATATTGTTGATTTTCCTACCAGCCCCTACGCGCCGAATGCCTATTATTGGTTGGGAGAGATCTATCTGTTACAGGGGCAAGATGAGTTATCTAGACAGGCATTTACCTCCGTGTTAGAACAGTATGCTGATCATGGCAAAGCCATGGATTCGCGCTTTAAACTAGGAAAAATCTACCACCAGTTAGGTGAGTTAGAGCGTGCTCGAGAATTATTGGAGCTGGCGGCCCAGAGCAATGGATCAGTTGCAATTAAATCTCGTGACTATCTCGACAAAAATTTTTAAGTACGCCTAACTCAAAGTCTGTCAATCGTAAATGCCTCTATGGCGCTACCTTAAAATACACTATGCCTGAACAGTCTCTGCGAATTACTGAAATTTTCCACTCTCTACAAGGGGAAACCAGTACCACTGGGTTGCCCACAGTATTTGTGCGTTTGACGGGCTGCCCATTGCGCTGTGGCTACTGTGATACTGCCTATGCCTTTGAGGGTGGTACTAAAATGGCGCTTAGCGAAATAATGCGCACGGTACAGGACTATGGTGCTCACCACGTCACTGTGACAGGTGGAGAGCCTTTAGCGCAACCGCAGTGTATTGATCTATTAATTCAGCTCTGTGATGCTGGTTATCGAGTGTCATTGGAGACTAGTGGTGCAATGCCGATTGGCGACGTCGATTCTCGAGTGATTAAAATTGTTGATCTAAAAACACCGGGCTCAGGTGAAGTGGGACGTAATCTCTACGACAATATTCCCTTATTATTGCCTCATGATGAGGTCAAATTTGTGATCTGCGATCGTCAGGATTATGACTGGTGCTGTATGAAGGTAGATGATTTGCGCCTAGCTGATCAAGTGGCAGAGGTTCTATTTTCTCCCAGCCAAGGTGAGCTAGCGCCAAAGCAGTTAGCGGAATGGATTTTACAGGACGGTCTCAATGTCAGAATGCAACTGCAAACGCATAAATATATCTGGGGCGACCAGCCCGGTCATTAGGTTGTATATATGATCAAAAAAGCAGTTATCTTAGTTTCTGGTGGGTTAGATTCAACCACTGTTCTCTCTATGGCTATAGACCAAGGCTACCAATGCCATACCCTCAGTTTTGATTATGGTCAGCGTCATCGATCGGAGCTAGAAGCTGCTCAGCGAGTCTCGCGCACCATGGCTGTGACACAGCACAAGGTGGTACGATTAGATTTGGGCACCATTGGTGGTTCAGCGCTGACTGACGTGACGATTGATGTGCCAGAGACTGAGACCGAGGGCATTCCAGTGACCTATGTTCCCGCGCGTAATACTGTTTTTCTGTCTATCGCGCTGGGTTGGGCAGAAGTACTTGGAGCCAATGATATCTTTCTCGGGGTTAACGCCGTGGATTACTCCGGCTACCCTGATTGCCGGCCACAGTATATTGCCGCCTTTGAAGCAATGGCTAACTTGGCCACTAAAGCGACTGTCGAGGGCCAGGATTTGTCAATTCACGCGCCACTTATTGATATGACCAAAGCCGAAATTGTGCGAGCAGGTATGGCCTTGGGCGTCGATTATAGTCAGACCGTTTCTTGCTATCAGGCAAGTTTAGACGGCCTCGCTTGCGGTAAATGTGACAGCTGTCGATTGCGTCAGCAGGGCTTTCTTGAAGCCGGTGTAAAAGACCCGACTAGATATCAAAATAACGCTTGAATTTTGCCTTCCGGTCAGTATGATACGCACCTCCTCTGAGGGCCGTTAGCTCAGTTGGTAGAGCAGTTGGCTTTTAACCAATTGGTCCCGCGTTCGAGTCGCGGACGGCCCACCATTTTCCCCTTAAGATACCGTTTTTGAACAGCCATTGTGCTGGCCTCGTGGCGCCTGCACTATGTCGTAGGGTTTGGTATTTTGTCGTCATTGGGTAGATAACGAGTGACCTAAAAAGGTAGTTGGGGGAAGCTGGGCTTCCCCTGTCATTTACTGCTTATTATCTGATTATTGTTGGTACTCAGAATTAACCACCACCACATCGACATCCACAGCCGAAATAACTCGCTCTGCAGTGTTACCACGACGTGTTTTCGCTTGGCCAGTTTGACCTAGGGTGCCTATAACCACGACATCGGCACTTAATTGGCTAGCCACTTTGGCGACAGCTTCATCGGTATAGCCCTGGACTACGTGGATATGGTTTGAATCGAGACCAGTATCCTTGGCCAAGCGCCCACGGTCAGGATAATGCATGGAATCGATATAGGCATTAACGACATGAAATTCCGCATTATAACTGTCGGCCAAGGCCTTGCCGCGGCTAAGAATGTTAGCATTCAATTGCTGCTGGTGGTCTCTAGACGCTTGAAAGTTAACTGCGGCAAGCACAACCTTGCGTTGCTCTGCGGCATTATCCCGAACAATTAGTACGGGGCAGGTGGCGCGCTTTAGTAGTTCCCATTTCGATTCAGCAAAGCTAAATCGTCGGAGGGTCTTTGGCTTGCCCGCGCGAATTAAAATACGTGTAGCAGCGAACTTCTCAGCCGCACGCATAATCGCTTTCTGCCAGTTATTGCACCAAGAGACTTCAATTTTATAGTCTAGGCCCGCTTCTCTAAGCGGTGTATGGATCTGTTGTTCAAACCAGTCAGTATTGCGGCTAATACTGTCATTACTGACATCCTGATCAACGGTGTCGGGATCTATGGCAACCAGAGCGCAGATCTTGGGACTGGGTTGTAGTAGCTTGGCGGTAATAATGGCTCGCTTAAGTGCTACCTGCTCATCAATTGTCGGGTTAACAACAACAAGCATTCTTTCCTGTTGGGACATAATTTTCTCCTTAATCGGCCTGTGGGTTGAATTTTAGAACGCCAGTTTCATTGATTTATATGACAGGAAAAAGGCATTTATACCTAATCGGTTATATTTTTATATTAAAACATGCAGAAATGATATATCCAAGTCAATTACAGCCCTGTACGCCAATATAGCCATGGTATTTTGCTATGGACGCCATACCAAAATGGTTATTCTGCGGTTTACTGGTGGATGAAAGCAGTAGTTAATAAGCACCAGATAAGATTGTGATCAGCCGCATTCTTTACCGGCTGTTTTGCAACTGTCTTTATTTGAATCTGACATTATCGACCTTAAGTAGTTGTCGCGAGGCAGGGGTGGGCACCGTATAATGTCGCCTTTGTACTTGTATGGATTGCGCAATGACCGTTAGAACCCGTATCGCCCCGTCACCCACTGGAGATCCGCATGTCGGTACTGCCTATGTGGCCCTGTTTAATATGGCTTTTGCCCATAGTCAGGGAGGGCAGTTTTTATTGCGTATTGAAGATACTGACCAGATCAGGTCAACGCCACAATCAGAAAAATCGATTCTCGATGCCCTGCGTTGGTTAGGGCTTGATTGGGATGAGGGTCCAGATAATGGTGGTGATAAAGGACCTTACCGTCAGAGCGAACGCTCGACGATCTACAAAGAGCACGCGGATAAGTTACTTGAGAAGGGTCATGCCTTTCGCTGCTTCTGCACGGCCGAGCGCCTTGATGAGTTGCGTAAAACGCAGATGGAAGAAAAGCGACCACTGGGTTATGACGGCCATTGTGCGGGGCTGAGTGAAGAGCAGGTTGCCGAGCATTTGGCCAAGGGCGAACCTCATGTTGTGCGAATGTCGGTGCCGCGAGAAGGGCAGTGCACCTTTAATGATATGTTGCGCGGTGAGATTAGTATCGATTGGGCGCAGATCGATTTGCAGATACTGCTGAAAGCGGACGGTATGCCCACTTATCACTTAGCCAATGTTGTTGATGATCATCTGATGGAAATTAGTCATGTGATTCGCGGTGAAGAGTGGATTAACTCGGCACCCAAACATATTTTGTTGTATCAGTATTTTGGCTGGGAAACGCCGGTATTTTGTCATCTACCGTTGTTACGCAATGTCGATAAAAGTAAATTGTCCAAGCGTAAAAACCCCACCAGTATTTTATATTATCAACGCATGGGCTTTTTGCCCGAGGCATTAGTGAATTATTTAGGCCGCATGGGCTGGTCTATGCCCGATGAGCGCGAGAAATTTACCCTTAGCGAAATGTTGGCAGCATTTGATATCCAACGCGTGAGTCTGGGTGGCCCTGTGTTCGATGTAGAAAAACTCAGTTGGCTCAATGGTATGTGGATTCGCGATGAACTCAGCGACGAGCAACTCGCGGATCGGTTACAAGAATGGGCACTCAACCGCGACACATTAATGGCATTTTTGCCTTTTGCCCGCCAACGTATGGAAACATTATCTGATCTCGCACCGCTGGGTAACTATCTGGTATCCGGTATGCTGCCAATTACTGCAGAGGATCTAAAGTCTGCCGGTATGGAGGAAGACCAGCTTATCGAGGTGTTGCAATATGCACTATGGCGATTGGAAGCGGAACAACAGTGGAATAGAGATAATATCTTTAATGGCTTAAAAGCCATTGCCGATGCCATGGATATTAAACTTAAGCCATTTTTGGCGCCATTGTTTATCGCCATTGCCGGTAGTAGTGCATCAATCTCGGTAATGGATTCCATGGCCTTGCTCGGTGCAGATATGACCCGCGCGCGCTTGCGTCATGCTCTCGATGTGCTGGGTGGTGTGGGTAAAAAGAAACTGAAGAAAATGGAAAAGGCTTACCAGCAGTTGTTGTGATTGCTCGCGCTAGCCCTGTTATACAGGGAAATAGGCTTGACTTGGCACTAGCTCATCCCTATCATGCGCCTTGATTTTTGGGGCCTTAGCTCAGCTGGGAGAGCGCAACACTGGCAGTGTTGAGGTCAGCGGTTCGATCCCGCTAGGCTCCACCAAAAAATAAAATCCTCTACTTTTGGGTGGGGGATTTTTTTTGGCTGTGGGGAAATTTGTGGAAAACTTATTGAGCCAAGGCCTCACCATGCTATGGATCCTTTAGAA
>CBFHVP010000020.1:0-25434 GCA_965659315.1 uncultured Porticoccaceae bacterium
AACAGTGCTTGGGTTGCAGTGGTAGTCGCCATTGTTGTTATCGCTCTTATCACTTGGTGGATTTTATAATGGTTACAACAGTAACAAGTCTCGGCCGCAGTGGTCTTTCTGATTGGATGATTCAGCGTATTAGCGCATGGGTAATGACAGCGTATCTAGTGTTTATTGTGGGCTATTTTATTGGCAATCCAGACCTAACTTACGCGCAATGGGCAGAGTTAAATAGTGGCTTGGCCATGCGCATGTTTAGTTTGGCCACTATTCTGGCGATTGCCGCCCACGCTTGGATTGGTATGTGGTGTGTGCTCACCGACTATATTACGGTGCGATTGATTGGGCCAAAGGCCACCGCTATCCGTATCTTTTTTCAGCTAGGCATGATTGCAATTACCTTGCTCTACGTGGTCTGGGCTATCGATATTCTCTGGGGAATTTAAGTCAATGGCTAATATTAGAACGATGAGTTTTGATGCCGTAATCGTCGGTGGTGGCGGTTCTGGCATGCGCGCTGCACTGCAGTTAGCGCAATCCGGTTATAAAACAGCAGTAATTACCAAAGTGTTTCCAACGCGCTCGCACACAGTCTCTGCTCAGGGTGGAATCACCTGTGCAATTGCCAGTGATGACCCCAATGATCAGTGGCAGTGGCATATGTATGACACCATTAAAGGCTCTGACTATATCGGGGATCAGGAAGCGATTGAGTATATGTGCCAAACTGGTCCAGAAGCGATTTTTGAGCTTGAGCATATGGGTTTGCCGTTCTCCCGTACCGAGGAAGGTCGCATCTATCAACGTCCTTTCGGTGGCCAATCGAAAGACTTTGGTGAGGGTGGTCAGGCCGCTCGCACCTGTGCGGCGGCAGACCGAACAGGTCACGCGTTGCTACATACCCTCTATCAGGGCAACCTAAAGAATCAGACTACCTTTCTCAATGAATGGTATGCGGTCGATATTGTTAAGAATGCCGATAATGCTGTTGTTGGTGTAGTGGCGATCGACATCGAGACGGGCGAAACGGTGTATGTTAAGTCGAAGGCCACAGTGTTCGCCACCGGTGGGGCGGGACGTATTTATGCCTCGACCACCAATGCGCATATCTGTACTGGCGACGGTGTTGGTATGGCGCTGCGTGCAGGTTTTCCTGTTCAGGATATCGAAATGTGGCAATTCCACCCAACCGGTATTCATGGAGCAGGCACGCTGGTGACTGAGGGTTGTCGTGGCGAGGGCGGTTATCTGGTCAATAAAGATGGTGAGCGTTTTATGGAGCGCTATGCGCCTAATGCCAAGGATCTTGCTGGCCGTGATGTGGTAGCGCGTTCTATGGTGCTGGAAATCTTAGAAGGGCGTGGTTGTGGTCCTGATGGTGATCATGTGTATTTGAAACTCGATCATTTAGGCGAAGAGACTCTCAATGCCAAATTACCCGGTATCCTTGAGTTATCGCGTACCTTTGCTCATGCTGATCCTGTGGTTGAACCGATTCCTGTGGTGCCAACCTGCCATTATATGATGGGCGGTATTCCCACCAATGTCGATGGGCAAGCACTGACCATTGATAAAGATGGCAACGATCAGGTCATCGAGGGCTTTTATGCTTGCGGTGAAGCAGCTTGTGTTTCTGTGCATGGCGCTAATCGACTGGGCGGCAATTCCCTGTTAGATCTAGTGGTATTTGGCCGCGCTTCCGGTATGTTTATCGAAAAACAGTTGCGCGAAGGTATCAACTTAAAAGATGCCAGTGAAGCAGATATTGAACGCGCCATGTCAGGTCTCAATCGCATCAATAACTCTGAGGGTGGCGAGAAAGCCTCTGTATTGCGCGCTGAGTTGCAGACCATTATGCAGAACTACTTTGGTGTATTCCGTCGTGGTGACTTTATGAAGGAGGGCATTGAAAAGCTCAAGGCATTGCGCCCGCGTATTGAAAATGTGGTGCTGGAAGATAAAAGCAATGCGTTTAACACTGCGCGTATTGAAGCTTTAGAGTTACAGAATCTGTTTGCCACGGCTGAGGCAACTGCTATTGCAGCGGAGGGTCGCACTGAAAGTCGTGGTGCTCATGCACGCGAAGATTTTCAAGACCGCGACGATAAGAACTGGCTATGTCACTCGGTATTTTTCCCTGAGAGCAAGACATTGGGCAAGCGAGGGGTTAACTTTAACCTCAAGACCCGAGACGCTTTTGAACCCAAAGTAAGAACCTACTAATTAGGACTAACTGAACTATGTTGAATGTAAGTATTTATCGCTATAACCCTGAAGTCGACGATGAGCCTTATATGCAAGACTTTCAAGTGGATACACAGGGTAAAGACGTAATGGTGTTGGATGTGCTTGAGAAGCTTAAGGCTGAAGACCCAAGCTTGACCTTCCGGCGCTCTTGCCGGGAAGGCGTTTGTGGATCAGATGGGGTAAATATCTCCGGTAAGAATGGCCTAGCTTGCATTACGCCTCTGTCAGAGGCAGTCAAGGGTAACAAGCTGGTTATTCGCCCATTGCCTGGTCTGCCGGTGATTCGAGACTTGGTTATTGATATGAGTCAGTTCTACGCCCAGTACGAGAAGATACAGCCCTACATGATTAATAATAGTCCTGCGCCGGCGATTGAGCGCCTGCAGTCACCGGAGGAGCGTGCTAAATTGGACGGTCTTTACGAGTGTATTCTGTGCGCCTGTTGCTCGACGGCCTGCCCCTCATTCTGGTGGAATCCTGACAAATTTATCGGCCCCTCGGGCCTATTGCAGGCCTATCGCTTTTTAGCTGATAGTCGCGATACAGCGACTGAAGAGCGTCTGGCTAAGCTGGATGATCCGTTCAGTGTGTTCCGTTGTCATGGCATTATGAATTGCGTTCAAGTGTGTCCCAAAGGCTTGAATCCAACTAAGGCTATTGGTCATATTCGCAGCATGTTGATCAGAAGTGCAACATAAATGGTCTATTGATTGTTTTAATTAGCTTAAGTCCACCCAAACGGCCAGTTTTTACTGGCCGTTTTGCTAAATGCGGTTTAGAATACGCGCGTTTGAAATTTGCCTAATACTCTGTATTTACAAGGGGAATACTAGTAATGCCTGAGGGCTTAATGGAGCAATTCCTGCGCTCCTCCCACTTTTCTGGTGGTAATGCTGCTTATATCGAGGAGCTCTACGAAACTTATCTGCATGAGCCTAACAGTGTGCCGGAGGAATGGAGTCGCTTTTTTGACTCTCTGCCTCGCACCAATGGCTCAGTCACCCCTGATATATCCCACGCTACTATCATTCAGCATTTTGAACTTCTCGGTCGCCGCCAAGCAAGACCAACCCCCGCACCTGGGTCCGGTGGGATTCACCTAGAGCATGAGCGCAAGCAAGTTAAGGTTGTGCAACTGATTAGTTCTTACCGTTTTCGCGGTCATCAAAAAGCCAATCTCGATCCTTTGGGGTTGATGGTCCGTGAGCAAGTGCCCGATTTGGATCTGCATTTTCATGGTTTAACTGAAGCTGATCTAGATACTACGTTTCAAACGACTCCCTTGTATATGGGTAAGCCTGAGGCAACCCTGCGGGAAATTGTCGAAACTTTGGAAGAGACCTACTGTGGTCATCTGGGTCCGGAGTTTATGCATATTACCAGCTTTGCCGAGAAGCAGTGGCTAGCTCAGCGGTTTGAATCTGTGCGCTCTAAGCCGACCTATGGTGACGAGGCACGTATCGATGTATTGAGCCGGCTCACCGCGGCGGAGGGCCTAGAAAAGCATTTGGACTCCAAGTACCCAGGCACCAAGCGCTTTGGTCTTGAGGGCGGCGAGAGTCTGATTCCATTGCTGGATTGTTTGGTGCGACGTTCGGGTGAATACGGCTGTAAAGAGATTGTCATGGCTATGGCGCATCGTGGTCGGCTCAATGTATTGGTGAATATTCTCGGTAAAAATCCTGCTGAAATGTTTGAGGAGTTTGAAGGTAAACGCCTTGTAAACACCTCGGGCGATGTGAAATATCATCAGGGCTTTTCGTCCAATGTGATGACGCCGGGCGGTGAAGTGCATATGGCTTTGGGCTTTAATCCATCGCATCTAGAAATTTCTTGTCCTGTGGTGATTGGCTCTGGTCGTGCCAGACAAGACCGACGCGATGATCCCACCGGTCAGAAAGTTGTGCCTATATTAATGCATGGCGATGCGGCATTTGCCGGTCAAGGTGTGGTGATGGAAACCTTCCAGTTATCACAGACTCGGGCGTACAAGACCGGTGGCACCATCCATATTGTCATTAATAACCAGGTTGGTTTTACTACGAGTCGCCAAGATGATGCCCGTTCAACAGAATACTGTACTGATATCGCCAAGATGGTTGGCGCACCGATCCTGCATGTTAACGGTGACAATCCCGATGCGGTGATGTTTGCAGCGATGTTAGCGATGGATTACCGCTACGAGTTCGGTAAGGATGTGGTAATTGACCTAGTTTGTTATCGCCGTCGCGGCCACAATGAAACCGATGAGCCGTCGTCTACTCAGCCATTGATGTACGACATTATTCGCAAGCACTCAACCACGCGCACACTGTATGCGCAGAAGCTGGTTGCCGAAGGTATCCTTGAGCAAGACAAGGCCAATGAAATGGCCAATGGTTATCGAGAAAGTCTCGATAAGGGTGACTTTGTTGTACATAACCTTGTGCGCGAGCCCGATACCAGTCTTTTTGTTAACTGGGAGCCCTATTTGGGGCATGACTGGCGTACGCCAGCCAAGACTAGTATAGATCTCAAGGTATTGCAGGATGTGGCTGCCCGAATCACCTCGATACCCAATGGTATTCAAGTGCAGCGACAGGTGGCTAAAATTTACGATGACCGCCGTAAAATGGCCGGTGGTGCATTGCCACTTAATTGGGGTATGGCTGAGCTTCTTGCCTATGGCACATTGCTGGAAGAGGGTTATCCAATTCGTATTACTGGTCAGGATGTCCGTCGTGGTACCTTCTCTCATCGCCATGCGGTGGTGCTTAATCAGAAAGATGGTGAAGCCTATTTGCCAATGGCCAATCTGGCAGAGGGTCAGCCGCGCTTCGATATTTATGATTCAGTTCTGTCTGAGGAAGCCGTGTTAGCCTTTGAGTATGGCTACGCTACCACGGCACCCAAGGGATTGATTATTTGGGAAGCGCAGTTTGGTGATTTTGCCAATGGTGCGCAGGTGGTAATTGATCAATTTATCGCTAGCGGCGAGCACAAGTGGGCGCGACTTTCGGGGTTGACCATGATGTTGCCCCATGGCTTCGAAGGACAGGGGCCAGAGCACTCTTCGGCGCGTTTAGAGCGGTTCTTGCAGCTCTGTGCTGAGCATAATATGCAGGTGGTTATTCCCACCACACCGGCACAAATATTCCACTTATTGCGTCGTCAGGCGATTCGCCCGATGCGTCGGCCACTGGTGATTATGAGTCCAAAATGGATTTTGCGTCACAAGTTGGCTACCTCCTCGTTAGAAGAGCTAGCTAACGGTGAATTCCATAATGTTATTGATGACCAACTTGAGCACAACAAAGTACGGCGGGTGATACTGTGCTCAGGCAAGGTTTATTACCATCTATTAGAAGAGCGGCAAGAGCGTGGCATTGACGATATAGCCCTTATCCGGTTGGAGCAGCTCTACCCATTCCCCGATACTGAGTTGCAAGAGGTATTGCAACCATATCAGGAGATTGAAGATATTATCTGGTGTCAGGAAGAGCCGATGAATCAAGGTGCCTGGTACAGCAGTCAGCATCATATGCGTCATGTAATACAGCATCTCAACCCCAAGCTTAATCTTCGCTATGTTGGTCGCGAGAGTTCTGCGGCACCGGCAAGCGGTTATATGTCTGTTCACCTAGAGGAACAGAAAAAATTTATTAATCAAGCATTAACCTTCGACTCTTAAAAAACTAGGAATAGATTAATGGCCATCGAAATTAAGGCACCTACCTACCCAGAATCTGTGCAAGAAGGCACATTGGCAACTTGGCATAAAAATGTTGGCGACAGCGTTAACCGAGACGACCTAATTGTTGATATTGAGACCGATAAAGTGGTTCTTGAGGTGGTTGCACCGGCAACAGGGACGCTCTCTGAAGTATTAAAGGCCGAGGGCGATATTGTCCTTAGCAGCGAGGTTATTGCTCGCATAGAAGAGGGTGAGGCGACCAAGCCTGCCGCACCAGATAAGAAGAAGGAGGAGGCTGATATTCAGGTCGCTGAGTCTTTGGTTAATCCTGCGGCTAAAAAACTCGCCGATGAGCGCGGTATAGATCTATCTCAGGTCACCGGTACGGGTAAGGGTGGGCGGATTACCAAAGAGGATGTGGTCAACTATACGCCAGTTGCGGCCGACAGTGCGGCCGCTCCCGCAACAGAGTCTACGCAAGATAATGTGGAGCCTCTGGAAGCCGGTGAGCGTGTCGAGCGTCGTGTCGCCATGACCAGAATGCGTACGCGCATTGCCGAGCGTCTTCTCGACGTTACCCAGACTACGGCATCATTAACCACCTTTAATGAAGTAGATATGTCAGCACTGATGGGCTTGCGTAAACAGTATCAGGACGAGTTTACTAAGACTCATAACGGCACTCGTCTGGGCTTTATGGGGTTCTTTGTTAAAGCTGCAGTAGAAGCGTTAAAACGCTTCCCTCTGGTTAATGCCTCTATCGATGGCAGTGATATTGTCTATCACGGCTATCAGGATATCGGTGTAGCTGTGTCCACCGATCGCGGTCTTGTGGTCCCAGTGCTACGTAATGCGGAAAATATGAGTATCGCGACGGTAGAGAACAGTATCGGCGACTATGCAGGCAAAGCCCGTGAAGGCAAGCTGAGTATTGACGAGATGACAGGCGGCACCTTTACCATTACTAATGGTGGAGTTTATGGGTCGCTGTTATCTACACCGATAATTAATCCCCCGCAGACAGCAATTTTGGGTATGCATACTATCCAGCAGCGACCAGTAACGGTGAATGGCCAGGTCGAGATTCGACCTATGATGTATTTAGCATTGTCTTATGATCATCGTCTGATTGATGGCAAGGAAGCGGTACAATTTTTGGTGGCGATTAAACAACTAATCGAAGATCCGGCCAAGATTTTACTGGAAATTTAACACGTAAGTTATTGATAAATAGGTATATACATGTCAGATAAATTTGATGTTGTAGTGATTGGAAGTGGTCCTGCCGGTTATGTGGCTGCGATACGCGCCGCGCAATTGGGGCTTAAAACCGCTTGTATTGAAAAGTGGCAGAACGATGAAGGTAAGGGCGTCAATGGTGGTACCTGCCTTAACGTCGGTTGTATTCCCTCTAAAGCATTGCTGGACAGCTCATACAAATATCATGAGGCCAAAGAGGATTTGGGTGTTCATGGTATTAGCACTAAAGGCGTAGCGATGGATATTGCTGCCATGCTTGAGCGTAAAAATAAGATTATTAATCAGTTGACTGGTGGTATTGCTGGGCTGTTTAAAGCCAATGGTGTGACCGCGTTGTATGGCACTGGCAAACTAATGGCGGGCAAAAAAGTTGAGCTTACCGCCAATGATGGCACTGTGTCTGTTATCGAAGCCGGTAATGTCATTCTGGCCTCAGGCTCACTGCCGATTGATATTCCGGTGGCCAAGGTCGATGGCGATCTAATCGTTGACTCCACTGGGGCACTTGAGATTGGTGAGGTACCCAAGCGTCTCGGTGTTATCGGCGCTGGTGTGATTGGTTTGGAGCTTGGTTCGGTGTGGAATCGTCTCGGTTCCGAGGTGGTTTTGCTCGAGGCGATGGAAGACTTTTTAGCGATTATGGATAAAGCGGTCGCTAAAGAATCGAAGAAGATTTTCACTAAACAAGGTTTAGATATTCGTCTGGGTGCCAGAGTGACGGGTACCGAGATCAAAAAAGGTGCCGTTGAAGTCACCTATATGACAGCCGATGGTAGCGAGCAAAAAGAGACCTTTGACAAGTTGATTGTCTGTGTCGGTCGACGTGCCTACACCGATGGTCTGTTAGCTGAAGACAGTGGTGTGCAGCTCGATGAGCGCGGTACCGTTTTTGTTGATGACCAGTGTGCTACCAATGTCTCTGGCGTGTATGCGATCGGTGATTTGGTGCGTGGCCCGATGTTGGCACATAAAGGCTCAGAAGAGGGCGTTATGGTTGCCGAAATAATTGCCGGTCACAAGGCTCAAATGAACTATGACATTGTCCCCAATGTTATTTATACCCACCCCGAAGTGGCCTCTGTAGGTCAGACCGAGGAGCAAATCAAAGCTGCAGGTGAGCCTTACAACGTAGGTGTTTTCCCCTTTGCGGCCAGTGGCCGAGCTATGGCTGCTAACGATACCGATGGAATGGTTAAAATCATTGCCCATGCTGACACCGACCGGATTCTGGGATGCCATATTGTTGGCCCCAGCGCCGCCGATTTGGTGCAACAGGTAGCAATTGCAATGGAGTTTGGCTCCAGTGCAGAAGATTTAGGTATGACCGTATTTGGTCACCCGACTTTGTCGGAAACTGTGCACGAAGCAGCATTAGCGGTGAATGGCGCTGCCATTCATATCGCTAACCGCAAGCGTCGTTAATCGCAGTCTTAAAAAATACCTTTAAACAGCCCGAAACACTGACACAGTGTTTCGAGCATTAATCCATCCGAAAGAACTAACGGGAAGACAAGTATGAACCTGCACGAATATCAGGGTAAGCAGCTATTTGCCGAGTACGGACTGCCAGTGTCAAAAGGCATTGCCGCAGAAACCGCACAGGATGCTGTTGCCGCCGCCGATACGATTGGTGGAGACAAATGGGTCGTTAAAGCTCAGGTCCACGCCGGAGGCCGAGGTAAAGCTGGCGGTGTAAAGCTAGTCAGTTCAAAAGCCGAAATTGAAGCATTTGCCAACCAGTGGTTAGGTGAAAATCTAGTCACTTATCAAACCGATGCCAACGGTCAGCCGGTGAGTCGTATTTTGGTAGAGACTTGTACTGATATAGATCAAGAGCTCTATTTAGGTGCGGTTGTTGATCGGGCAACCCGTCGTATTATTTTTATGGCATCTACCGAAGGTGGTGTTGAGATTGAGAAGGTTGCGGAAGAGACGCCGGAAAAAATCCTTAAAGCGATAATCGATCCGCTAACCGGAGCGCAACCTTATCAGGGCCGTGATTTGGCGTTTAAGCTGGGTCTAAAAGGAGTGCAGATTAAACAGTTTGTGCAGATCTTTATGGGTCTTGCCAAATTGTTTAAAGAGAAAGACTTGGAATTGCTGGAAGTCAACCCGCTGGTTATCACCGATGAAGGCAATCTGCATTGCCTAGATGCCAAAGTTATTATCGATGGCAATGCCATGTACCGACAGCCAGCAATCAAAGAGATGCATGATCCCTCGCAAGAGGATGCTCGTGAAGCGCATGCCGCTTCATTTGAGCTTAACTATGTTGCTCTCGACGGCAATATAGGTTGTATGGTCAATGGTGCCGGTCTAGCCATGGGTACAATGGATATCGTGCATTTGCATGGCGGTTCACCGGCTAACTTCCTCGATGTCGGTGGTGGTGCTACCAAAGAGCGTGTGGTTGAGGCCTTTAAAATTATTCTCTCTGACAGCAATGTTAAAACGGTATTGATCAATATCTTTGGCGGTATTGTGCGCTGTGATCTGATCGCTGATGGCGTGATTGGCGCAGTTGAAGAAGTTGGTGTAAAGATCCCCGTGGTGGTTCGCCTTGAGGGTAATAATGCCGATCTCGGTGCCAAAAAACTTGCCGATTCTGGATTGGCTATTATTGCTGCAACCAGCTTAACGGATGCTGCACAACAAGCTGTTAAAGCCGCAGGAGGTAACTAATATGTCTATCTTAATCAATAGCGACACCAAGGTTATCTGTCAGGGCTTTACCGGTGGCCAAGGTACTTTCCACTCCGAGCAGGCGCTCGAGTATGGTACCAAAATGGTTGGTGGTGTAACCCCGGGTAAGGGCGGAACTGAACATCTGGGCCTACCGGTATTTAACACGGTTGCAGAAGCGGTAGAAGCCACTGGTGCCGAAGCCTCTGTGATCTATGTGCCTGCGCCATTCTGTAAAGATTCTATTTTGGAAGCAGCCAATGCTGGTCTTAAACTGGTCGTCTGTATTACTGAAGGCATTCCGACTCAGGATATGCTTGATTGTAAAGTGGTATGCGATACCTTGGGTGTGCGTCTAATTGGGCCTAACTGCCCCGGCGTGATTACTCCCGGCGAATGCAAGATCGGTATTATGCCCGGCCATATCCACCTACCCGGCAAAGTGGGTATTGTATCGCGCTCTGGTACTTTGACTTATGAAGCAGTTAAACAGACCACTGATTATGGTTTTGGCCAGTCAACCTGTGTCGGTATTGGTGGTGACCCGATTCCCGGTTCCAGCTTTATCGATATCTTGGCGTTGTTTGAGAAAGACCCTGCCACAGAAGCCATTGTTATGATTGGTGAGATTGGTGGTACCGCTGAGGAAGAAGCGGCCGCCTATATTAAAGCCAATGTTAGCAAACCTGTGGTTTCTTATATCGCTGGTGTAACAGCACCTGCAGGTAAGCGTATGGGCCACGCCGGTGCGATTGTCTCCGGTGGTAAAGGCACTGCCGATGAAAAGTTTGCAGCGCTTGAAGATGCTGGCGTGAAGACTGTTCGCAGTTTGGCGGATATCGGTGCCGGTCTGAAAGAGATTACTGGTTGGTAGAAACCTCAGTAATGGTCAAAAAAAGCGGCTTTCGGGCCGCTTTTTTATGCGTGGGTCATTTTAGGAAGGTACTTCTGCGCAATGCCATAGGCCATTAAGCCAGCCAATATAATGCCTGAGGTTTGGGCAACTCCCGTATTTATCATATTGTGAGCATTATGCGCTTGCGCTAAAAAATCCATTGCCCACAGGGCAGCCAAATAATTTGTCAGGTAACCAAAAGCAAAGCCTACAGCGACAACACTGATTAAATAGATGGCGAGGATTCGGTTACCCAGTTCGTTTTTGACTAGCCCCATAGTGGCAATATTGGTGGCTGGCCCAACAAGCATAAACACCAATGTGGCACCTGGAGAGACACCGGAAAATAATAGGCCTGCGGCAATCGGTGTCGAGGCGGTAGCACAGATATACATAGGCACACCAATAACGGCCATGATTACAAAGGCGAGTAAACCGTCACCCCATTGCAGTAAAAATTCATTCGGCACATAGGTTTTAATTAATGCCGCACAGCCCAAGCCAATAATCAACCATACAGCAATATCTTTGACCAAGTCGAGATAGGTAAAGCGCAAGCCAGCTTTTAATTGATCACTTATTGAAGTCTCAGATGAGCTATTAGCCCCAGTATCGCAGCTGTGCGATACAGTTTGCGCGCTATGACAACAATCATCCGTTGGCGACGAAGTCTCACCGTTTTGCGTATCTCCATCTCTACCAACGATCAGCCCTGCAACGATGGCGCTAGTGATAGCGGCAATAGGGCGGATAATGGCCATAAAGGGGCCAAGCATGGCGTAGGAGATTGAGATTGAATCGACGCCGGTCTCTGGAGTGGAAATCAGAAAAGACGTGGTAGCGGCCTTAGAGGCGCCGCTACGGCGAAGTCCCAATGCGGCAGGGATAACACCGCAGGAGCAAAGGGGTAGTGGTGCACCAAATAATGCCGCTTTAATAGTGGCTTTTGGCCCTGGGTTACCTAAATGTGTGGCCATTAGTTGGCTTGGCACCACCACTTTTATCACGCCAGCGACAGTTAGCCCGAGCATTAACCAAGGCGCAGACTCGATAAAAAGCGCAATAAAATTTTCTAATAGCAACATAGTTTAGTCCTGAGGATGTTGGTCGTTTAACGCTTCTAGGATAGTGCATTGGGTCGCGGGTTCATCACCGCCAGAGCAGGCATCGCTGAGTGTTTGTAGAGACTTTTTAATACGCTTAATCTCGCTCCGTCGTTGATTGAGTACCTTAATTTTGGCCTCGACGAACTGTTTGACATCTTGACAGGATGCTTCCTCTTTAGTCACTTCGAGATCTAGCAGTTGGTGGATTTCATTAAGCGTAAAGCCCACTTCTTTGGCGCTCAAAATAAAGGAGATACGATGCACATCTTGTGCGCAGTAGAGACGGTAGCCGGCTTTATTACGCTCACTGGGTAGAATTAAGCCATGTTTTTCATAAAACCGCAGGGTATCCCGCGATACATTGGTTTTGGCTGCGAGTTCACCTATTTTTAATAATGTTTTTGCTGACATAGCCGCATTATAAACCTTAGAGTATAGTCTAAGGTCAAGAGATGCTTTTCTACAGTCTGTTGGTCACAACGAAGCTGAGATTAATAGGCAAGTCTTAAGGCGCACTGAAATGCAGAGCATCATCGGTTGCCAAAGGTTGCTTAAATAGCGCCCGTTCTTTTCGAAAATCTTGGCTATTGACCCAAGGATCTTGATTGCCCTGCCTTGGCTGTAAATGCATGGTGCGCTTTAGATAGCCCGCGGGGAAGTCGGCTATCCAGTCCTTAGTAGGCATACCTTTCAATGAGTCTGGCACCTGAGGCACAACCTTACTGGTTTGTGTGCTGGTCATATGATTGAGGGTGCGACACACCCATTCGGCGGCCAAGTCAGCGCGCAGGGTCCAAGAGGCATTAATATAGCCAAAAATCGAGACCATATTGGGTACCCCGGAAACCATTAATCCCTTGTAGGTAATTTGTGATGAGAAATCCACTGCCCGCCCATCAACGGTGAATGTCACACCGCCCATGACCTGCAACTCAAGCCCGGTAGCACTGACAACAATATCTGCCGGTAAATGTTGTCCCGATGTTAATTCAATACCAGACTGGTTAAAGCACTTAATCTGCTCGGTTACGATAGCGGCCTTGCCGCTATTGATGGCGTCAAACAAATCACCGTCAGGCACAAGACACAGACGTTGATCCCAAGGGTTGTAATCTGGCGTGAAATGCCTGTCGACATCATAACTTTTACCCAGTCGTCTGCGCACGTTGAACAGTAGCAAGGCCTTAATAAATTGTGGACTGCGGCGCGCGAGCTTAAACAGCCATTCTTGATACAAGGTGTTTTTAAGGCGGGTTAGACGATATGCCCAAGTGACTGGCAATAGGCGTTTTAGACCGTTAGCTAGCCAGTCCACAGAGGGCCTTGAGATAACATATGTCGGCGACCGCTGTAGCATAGTAATCTTTTTGGCTTTGTCTGCCATCGAGGGTAATAGCGTCATAGCGGTGGCGCCGGAACCAACGATCACGACTTGTTTATCCTGATAGTCGAGATCATCTGGCCAAAACTGCGGATGAATAACTTGGCCATTAAATTGGTCAATGCCGGGAAACTTTGGATCATGAGGTTTATCGTAACTGTAGTAACCAGCGCACATATAGAGGAAATTACAGCGCATTTGCACAACATTGTCGCTGTCAGCTTGGCGTATATCTAATGTCCACAGTGACTGTTGTGAACACCAGCTGGCCGATAGCAAACAGTGGCCGTAACGAATATGTTGATCAATAGCATTTTCCGCTGCAGTTTCCCGTACATAGCGTAAAATAGATGGGCCATCGGCGATGGCTTTGGCACTTTGCCAAGGTTTAAAGCTATAACCCAGGGTATGCATATCGCTGTCGCTGCGGATACCCGGATAGCGAAATAAATCCCAAGTACCACCTGAACTCTGCCGTGATTCTAATACTAGATAGCTACGGTCAGGACATTTATCAGATAGGTGACAAGCCGCACCAATACCGGTTAAGCCAGCGCCAACAATAATAATATCGCGATGTTCGCAGCTCATTATTATTGTGCCGAGCTGATAGTGTTTGTGTTGTCTGGCGATGCTGGAGTGGGCAGACCTCTGAGAGGTTTTTTGTTACGCAACAGAGTTAAGGGCATGGTGAATAATGGAAAAAGCATTTCATAGCGCACTGGGGCTAAGCGTTGGCATAGGTCCATTAATTTAGCGTCGGCACCAACCATAATTCGACTGCGTTTTTTACGCACGCCATTGAGTATGATCTGCGCAGCGCGACTGGGGTGCATACCATTTTTTCGAAAAAAAGCCGCTAGCTCGTCTTGTGAGTCTCCAATAGCAAAAAGTTTTCTTACCAGACGTTCTATTGAGTTTGCCGATTTTTTGCTCTCTGAGACACGCGCATTACTGAGGATATTGGTACCGATATGACCTGGGTGCACAGCATGTACCTGTACGCTGCTGCCTTTTAACTCTTTGGCTAGGCATTCGGTAAAGCCTCGCACAGCAAATTTCGCGGTATGGTATACCGACTGTCTGACCATGGTGACCATACCGAAGATAGAGGAGGTATTGATCAAGGCGGCCTCTGGTCTCTGCTGCAGATAAGGCAAAAAGACCCGACTTGAATTAATCACGCCCTGTAGATTGATATTCAATACCCAGTCCCAGTCGGCTTCAGACATCTCGGTGAAGGTTGCATCAACGGTAACGCCAGCGTTATTAAATACCAGATCGATATGGCCATGCTCGGCAACAACTAGCTGTGGTAGTGCCTCAATGGCTGTTTTATCAGCGACATCAAGTGAATAACTGGAAACAGTTACAGGGTAAGCGCTCAGCATAGCGACGGTATCTGCGAGGGCAGTTGAGTTGATATCGCAGGCTGCTATATTGGCGCCAGATTTTGCTAGTAATACAGCTAAATAACGGCCAATGCCTGAACCGGCACCAGTGATGACCGCCACTTTGTCGGAAAAAGTTTTCACTCAAATTACCCCTTTTTTGACGCTCTTTTACCTGCGAAAAATGATTCTTCAGCAGGCGACGTCTTTTGTTTTATCCAACTACAGCGCAACAGCTAGTCTGTTGACAGATACTTCTGAATTAGCAGGGTTTTTCCCAAGCTTTATTCTTAGATTTCACACTATCATACGGGTATATAAGTAATATTGATCTATTTTTTTGCGGTTGATAGAACAGCCTAAAAGCTATCTAAAATTACGTGACTGGATTTTGACTTGTCGCTGATTGTCGGTACGTGAGAGTAATTCGGAACAATCTATTAACTCTTGGGCAATAACATGTACTACAGCACCATCGGTTTCTATTACACCTTTTACCATAAGCAGTTGTGCCTTTAATAAGGCTTGACGACAGTTTTTTTGTACTGCTTGCCATACCACCACATTGCTGTTGCCAGTTTCATCCTCCAAGGTTAAAAAGACGACACCAGAGGCGGTGCCGGGGCGCTGTTTACCGGTAACTAAGCCGGCAATACGAACAAAGCGACGATGGCCTAGTGTGGCTAAATCCGTATGACGTTTGCATTGGCGAAAAATAGGCAATTGTTCTCGCAGTAATGCCATTGGGTGACGGCCGAGAGATAAACCTGTATGGCGGTAGTCAGCGTAGAGATTGTCAGTTTCGCTAGGCGTTTGTAGATTGGCTGAATCTTGCTCGGGCTGTAGATCTGATGGTTGCAGAAACAGGGCATTATTATCGATTGCCAGTGCTTGCCAATGCGCCTGACGACGATTGTCGGCTAGAGAATTAAGCGCACCGGCACTACTTAATAAACTGAGGTCTGCACGGCTGAGATGAGTGTCGCGACTAAGTTGAGCTATGCTTTGAAACTGCCGATTGCTACGGCTTATTTTGCGTGCAGCATGAAAGGAAAACCCTTTTATTAATCGAAAACCAAGCCGCACTGCTGGCTTGTCGATATCACCTTCCAATAAATGGTCCCATTGGCTGTGCAGTACATCCACCGGTAATAGGGTTATTTGATGACGCTGAGCATCCTGTACTAACTGAGAAGCTGAATAGAAACCCATAGGCTGGCTATTTAACAGAGCACAATAAAAAGCGGCGGGGTAGTGGCGTTTTAGCCAGGCAGAGACATAGGCGAGCAGGGCAAAGCTAGCGGAATGAGATTCGGGAAAGCCGTAAATACCAAATCCCTGTATCTGCCGAAATAGTCGTTCGGCAAAATCTAAATCGTAACCCTTTGCTTGCATACCATCGATTAATTTTTGTTTGAAGCCTAGTAACTCATTATTGCGCTCAGTATTTTTGCCCCAGCTGGCCATGGCGCGACGCAGTTGATCAGCTTCGCCGCCACTAAATCCTGCGGCCACCATAGCCAGTCTAATCACCTGTTCCTGAAAAACAGGGATTCCCAGTGTGCGTTCTAGGACCGCTTTAATATCAGCATGAGGATAGCTGACAGGTTCTAAACCCTGACGACGTTTTAGGAAGGGGTGTACCATGCCGCCCTGAATAGGGCCGGGCCGCACTATGGCTATCTCGATAACTAAATCATAAAAACAACGAGGTTTTAGGCGAGGTAGCATGGCCATTTGGGCGCGGGATTCAATCTGAAAAACACCGACACTGTCCGCTTTACACAGCATATCGTAAGTAGCCTTGTCCTCTTTGGGGATAGACTGCATAGATAGTTTAATACCTTGATAATTCTGAATCAGGTCAAGACAGCGGTGAATAGCAGTGAGCATGCCCAGCGCTAGAATATCAATTTTAAGTAGACCTAGAGCTTCGATATCCTCCTTGTCCCATTGGATAACCGTGCGATCGGGCATACTGGCATTTTCTACGGGAACTAAAGTATTGATAGGGCTTTTAGTGATTATAAAACCACCTACATGCTGAGATAGATGGCGAGGAAAACCTAAAATTTGTTGCACAAGATGATAAAAATGCTCTGCCATATCACTTCTAGCACCGGCTTTTTCAAACTGTGCTTGTAAGTCAGCGCCGCGATCCCACCAAGAGAGTGACTGACTAAGTTGTTCGATAAATAATGCATCTAGTCCCAGTGCTTTACCTACGTCGCGCACTGCGCTACGTGGTCTATAGGTAATAATCGTAGCTGCCAGCGCTGCATGTTCGCGGCCATAGCGTTGATAGATATATTGAATAACTTCTTCACGGCGCTCATGTTCGAAGTCAACATCAATATCAGGAGGTTCATTGCGTTCAGTGGAAATAAAACGTTCAAATAATAATGATACTTGCTCTGGAGAAACCTCAGTAATAAATAAACAGTAACAGACAACCGAGTTGGCGGCGGAACCACGCCCTTGGCAGAGGATATCTCGACTGCGGGCAAAGGCTACTAGATCATGTACGGTTAAGAAATAACACTCGTATTGCAGTTCACTTATGATTTGAAGTTCATATTTGATCTGTTGCGAAATATGTTGTGGTATTCCTTTAGGCCAGCGTCTTTTTGCACCTTGCTCGGTTAAAAAGTGTAGCTGTTCTGAAGGTGATAAATGCTGAGGCACGACTTTATCTGGGTATTCATAGCGTAATTGTTCAAGACTGAAATGGCAGCGTTTGGCGATATTAATAGTCTCAGCTAATAACGCGGCGGGATAAATTTTATTTAAGTGAGCGAGGCTGCGCAAATGTCGTTCAGCATTGGCAAAGCGACGCTCGCCAAGCTCCATTACCGAGCAGTTATGGCGAATAGCGGTTAATGTATCTTGCAATGCGCGACGTTGTTTTTGATGCATATGCACATCACCACAGGCGACCATAGGCAGTTGCCATAGGGCGGCGAGATCGCGGTAATAATAATACTTATTAGTTTCATCACCATTGAGCAGATGCTCGACGCCAATCCATAACCGCTGGTTAAACCAGCGGTTAAGTTGCTCACCTATTTTATGGTCCGCTTCAAGTATGCCGCTAGGTAGCCAAATTAATAAGCTATTCGGTAGGGTTTCATTAAGATCAGACCAGTCTAGTTGATACTCACCTTTACTGCTGCGTCTGCGCGCGGTAGTAATCAGAGCAGACAGTTCGGCGTAGGATTGACGATTGCTAACCAGGACAATAAGACATTGATTATCAAGGCGAAACTCACTACCAATAATAAGCTGCAAGCCGCAGTCGAGGGCAGCGGTGTGGGCCTTGACCACAGCCGTTATTGAGCACTCATCGGTAATTGCTAGCGCACTGTAGCCCAACGCACTGGCAGTGTGGACTAATTCTTCAGGCTTGGAAGCCCCGCGCAGAAAAGTAAAATTACTAAGACAATGAAGTTCGGCATAGGCCATAAGTTATACAACTGCTACCAATGGTTAATACTGTATATAAAAACAGTATAACTTTGGCGCCGAGCAATTTCCAGAATAACTTATCTAGGTAGGGTTATTGGTAATCCATAAGGTTTGATAGGGGTGCATTGTGATATCGGTACTAAGATTATCTTGACCTTGTAGGGAAAAAGGTAGCCCAGTAATAAGATCCTGCCACTGCTCGTTATCAATAAGATTAATATCCGATAATGACATGGTCTGTGGCTGGTCGCTAATATTACTGATGCAGAAGATGCTTTGCTGGCGATCTAAACTCTGTCGCCAAAAACCAAATAACTGATCGCCTAAATGTAGCGTGAACTGGGTTGCGTTAGGGTGGAAGGCTGATTGTCGGCGACGTATTTTTAATAGTTGCTTGAGTTGGTTGTACGCTTGGGAATGACTACTCTCGGTATCTGCCAATTGTTCTTCAAGCAGTTGATAGTCCCATTGATGACGATTGATTGCTCGATTGTGACCACTATTAATTACTCGTTGCTGATCATTATGAGTACCGAGGAAACTATGGATATATATCGCGGGAATACCCTCTAGTGCAAGCATAATTGCGTGAGCGCAAATAAAGCGTTGCAAACCAAAATGATCTGGTCCATTTACTGTACCCTGCAGAGCATCATACAAGGCTATATTGATTTCGTAGGGCTTACTATCACCATTATCAAGTGAGCGCCAGGAAATATGACCACCAAAGGATTGCATAGTCTTCACTAACGTATTGATTTCTGTATCGCTGAGTAAGCCCTCTGCCGGCCGTAAACCAATGCCATCATGGGACGCGATAAAATTAAAGTAAGCGGTTCCATTGCGCGCGGGCGGCATGCTCATCATCCACTGTTTAAGATAAGCGCAATTACCGGTGACTAGACTGTTGACTAATAGAGGCGGTAGGGAAAAGTTATAGATGCAATGTGCTTCGTTTGAATTGCCAAAATAACTTAGATTCTCTCGGTTGGGGATATTGGTTTCGGTGATAATAATGGCATCGTGTTGGGCCTGTTCTATTAAGGTTCGAAATAGACGCACCATCTCGTGGGTCTGAGGCAGATTAAGGCAATTAGTACCCATTTCTTTCCATAAAAAAGCGACGGCATCGAGACGGAAAATTTTTACACCGTTATCCAGATATTGCTTGATGATACTGATAAATTGTTTAAGCACCTGTGGATTTTGAAAGTCTAAATCGACCTGATCATGACTAAAGGTGCACCACACATATTGACTACCTGTGACCGTTTCTACTTCACGTAATAATTCATTGGTACGTGGCCTCACTACAGCACTTAAATCATCATCTGGACTGGCGGTATAAAAAAATCCTCGACCGGGCTCGCGATCTTTTAGAAAATTTTCAAACCAAAGACTGCGGGCAGAGCAATGGTTAATAACTAAGTCGGACATAAGAGAATAGTTGCTAGCAATAGTATTTATATCTTGCCAGCTTCCCAACGACTCATTAACGCTGGAGTAATCTAATACGGAAAAGCCATCGTCAGAGGTATAGGGGTAGAAGGGCAGAATATGCACACCACTTACCGAGCTGCGCAGATATTTATCTAAAAAACGATTTAATGTCTGTAAAGGTTTTTCATCTGCCGCCAATATCGAGTCACCATAGGTAATGACCAAACTATCCGTTTGATCCCAGTGATTAATATTGCGATTTTCAATAATTTCTTTATCGCTAAGCCCCATCAAGCTGATTAACTCGTTAGCAAGGGTACTAAAATTGTCGATTTCACCGTTTTGATAAATAGCTTTGAGATGCTGTTCTATCGTTGCTTGAAATTTATTTTGCATCATAACCAAACTCAGTATTATCGCTTTCAACAGCGTCTACAAGTTGATCAAAGATATCTGGTATGGCACTAACCACTCTGTTCCAGCTTGGTATAAAGGGTCTTTCCATCGGTACATTAAAGAAGATTTCGCCTGCCTTAATAATATTTTCAGCAAACATTTCGACCGCTTGTTCCTCTTCGTGAATATCTAGACTAAGCCCATTCATGATGGCGTCATTATGACAATTTTCCACAGTATCCAATGCCAGTCGATAATAGGTTGCCTTAAGTGATCGGAAAGCCTCCGTGCTGAAGACCTCACCCTGGGTAGCTAATTTTCGGAAAAGCGCTTTGGCTATATCAATAGACATTTTTGATAGACCATCAGCATCATTATCCAAAGAAAGTTTTTGATGCTTGTGATCATAGTTATCGGCAATATCTACCTGACAGAGTCGATTGCTGGCATAGTTGCGATACATCTCCGAAAGCACGCCAATCTCCAACCCCCAGTCGCTCGGTATGCGAATATCGTTTAATACATCGCGACGAAATGAAAATTCACCGGCTAATGGGTAACGGTAGCTATCCATATAATTCAGATAATCGGTATGCCCAACGGTCTTCTTAAGAGCACGTAAAAGCGGTGACACCAATAACCGTGATACACGGCCATTAATTTTGCCATTGGCTACTCTGGCGTAATAACCTTTGCAGAATTCATAATTAAATCTTGGGTTGGCGACAGGATAAATTAACCGTGCTAATAGCTCTCGGGTATAAGTGGTGATATCACAGTCATGCAGAGCCACAGATTCAGCTTTATTAGACGCCAAGGTATAACCCATGCAGTACCAGACATTGCGTCCTTTGCCTAATTCTTTAGGTGCTAGATCGAGGGATTGAAGTTTCGCATCCAGTGCTTTTAAGCGCGGGCCATCGTTCCATAGTACGCGATGCTCCTGTGGTAACTTGGCAAAAAAGCTAAGTGCTTGTCGATACTGTTGCTGGTCGGCTCGATCTAAACCAATCACGATTTGATTTAGATAGGGTACCTGTTGTAACTCCGCAATAATTTTCGGCATTGCTTCGCCCTCTAACTCAGAGAATAGCGAGGGTAAAATTAAGCCCATGGGTCTTGTTCGAGAAAAATTGCTGAGCTCTTTTTCCATCTCAACCAGAGGTCGATAAGATAAATTGTGTAATGTAGTGATATTACCGTTTTGGTGAAAGTCGCCCATAGGTTTCTCTATTGTTGTGATTAATATTGTTCAGACAGCCAAGCATTAACACCCTCAACCCAACCATTGGGTCCGGTGGCAGTGCTGTGCCATAAGTTAGTATTGCGTAATGGTGTTGGTGCGCGATGATGCTCTGAGCGGATAATCAATGCCGAATCGGCGGCTTCCAACATGCTGATATCATTATTGCTATCGCCAATGGCAAGCGACTGACAGCTACCGTATTGCTGTTGGAAGAGAGCCTGCAATTGCAAAACAGCCGCGCCCTTATCAGTGTTGCCTCCGAGAGTCAGAAAACGCCCTCCCTGGAGTAATTGGCCTCCGGCCTGTTCAATCTGGTGAATAAATTCTGCTTTGCGGGTTTGGCTACCAAGCCAATGGATTGGCTCACTGTACTCACGTTGTTGCGCCAAAGTAGCTTGTTCTAGACTGAGGCCGGTCAGCTCAACCAGACCACCAATGCCTTTGTCAGCGCAGATTGAACTAAAAGTCTGATACTCACCGGCAAATGCTCCTCCAGCTTGATCTAACAGATCTAGCCAACGATGACGTGGCTGACTGTTGCTGATGATTTGAATATCTTCGTCTGCTGGAACAGTTACGTAGGAGCAGTCAAAATATTGCTTCGGCAGGCAAATGGCCGCGCCATTTTCAACAATGAATGGATGTCGGTTATTTAAACTTTTACGTAGTGAAAGAACTTCAGCACGAGTCTTACTTGTTACTGGAATAACAGGAATAGCCTGATTTTCCAGTCGTTCAAGAAAATTAGCCGCAGGCGCGAAACTGTAGCTTTTATGATCGAGAAGGCTACCATCCAAGTCGGTATAGATGACCTTCATCATTATCTTTGCCCTATTATGGTGCGCTTATGCACCAAATTGTTTATGCATCTGTTGCCATTGATGGTCATTCTTTATCCTGAGACTTGATCTGCCCGCAACTACGTAGAGCTATTAAGCTCCTTGCCATGAACTTTGCAGAAAGCGTGCCAAGTTTTTCCTTAACAGTGCCAAATGAAGATTAAGCAATGGATATTTTGCAATGCAGGTTTTATGATTCTAAAAAAAATAAGTAAGGCGTTGCTCCGGTATAGCGAGTAGCGTCGATAAATCAAAAAGTTGGGGTATATCAAATGACTAATTTACCAAGTGCAGATATTGGTTTAGGCCAAATGCTGCTACGCCGTGCAACAATTTCCCCGGCTAAGCCCGCGTTGACCTTTGAGGGTAAAACGCAAAGTTTTGCCGATCTTGGCGATCGGATACGACGTCTGGCCGGCGTGCTACGTGCGGGTGGGGTTACTGCCGGTGATCGCGTCGGATATATTGGTCTTAATCATCCAGTGTTTTTAGAGATGCTGTACGCCTGTGGTTGCCTTGGTGCAATCTTTGTGCCGCTTAATTTTCGCCTGACCGGACCTGAAGTGCGCTTTATCGCCAATGATGCTGGTGTCAGTGTTATGGTCGCCGATGATATGTTGCGCCCACTCATTGACTCAGAGCGCTCTAATCTCGATTGTAAGCGTTATATCACTGCTGAATCCGACGCTGATAATTGGGAATCACTCGAATCTTTGATGAGCGCTGCCGAGCCGATTCAAGCCAGTGAAAAAGTCTCTAGCGATGATGTAGCCTTTATTATGTATACCTCGGGCACCACAGGTTTGCCTAAAGGAGCGATGCTCACGCATGGCAATATCTTCTGGAATAGTATTAACGTTTGTTTTGGCGAAGGTAACGTATCGGATACCACATTGACCTGTGCGCCTCTATTCCATATTGGTGGATTAAATGTCACCACATTGTTATCGCTTGCCAAAGGTGTTGAGGTGGTTTTATTGCGCAGTTTTGATGCCGGTGAAGTACTTGCCCTGATTGAGAAACATAGTGTGACAACGATGTTTGGCGCACCCACAATGTTTTTAATGATGGTACAACATGAGAACTTTGCCAGCGCTGATTTATCCAGTATTGAGGTACTTACTTGTGGTGGAGCACCGGTACCAGTGCCTCTAACCGAAACCTATGGTGAGCGTGGTATTAACTTCACTCAGGGTTATGGTCTTACTGAAACAGCGCCCTATGCTAGCTTGCTAGCCAGCGATTTGGCGATGGTTAAAGTGGGCTCGGCGGGCAAAGCGCCGATGTTTACAGAAGTGCGTATTGTCGATGAAGAAAATAATCCTGTTGCTGCCGGTGTCCATGGAGAGGTTTGTATCAAAGGGCCCAATGTGATGAAGGGTTATTGGAATCGTGAAGATGCTACGGCTGAAGCGATTGATGCTGAGGGCTGGTTCCATAGTGGTGATATTGGTTATCTGGATAATGAAGACTTTTTGTTTCTCTGTGATCGTGTAAAAGATATGGTAATCAGTGGCGGTGAAAATATTTATCCCGCTGAAGTAGAGAGTATCCTTTATGGTCATCCCGCCGTTTTAGAGGTAGCTGTTATCGGTCTGCCTGATGATAAATGGGGTGAGGCAGTTGTTGCTATTGTGGCACTTAATGAAGGCAGCGAGTTAACGTTGGAAGCGTTGCGCGATTTTGCTGGTGAATCTCTGGCTCGCTATAAATTACCCAGTCAATTGCACTTTATTGATATGTTGCCACGTAATCCGGCAGGTAAGGTGCAGAAGTTTAAACTAAAAGAACAATTCGATAGCTAATCTTTAAGGTTAATGTATGGGCTGGTTAGGAAAACAGCCCATGAATAAACCAACGTTGACTACTGGTTTCTCTAAATAGCCAATAGCGTGCACCTCGACTATCACAAGCTAGGTAGTAGTCCCGCTGCTGTTCGCTCTGCCACCAGTTACTGCATACTCGCTCTGGGCCGCTAACAATGGTTAATGGCTGGCGCCAATACAGTTGTTTATTACGTATCTGTATCGGCATAGGCTCTGTTAATAACCATAGAGGTTGTGGTGCTGTCGGCGGTTTATTTGAGTTGCTATAGGTCTGAGTGCTCAGTGTAGCCAAGGTGCTAGCCTGTTCCGGTAGGTAATCTTGATTCAGTATAGGGCGAGACAAAGCACCTATTCCCAGGCGGGCATTAAGGCTATCAATCAACTCAGAGGACTGCTGTGGAGCATGATGCTCTGTAAACAAGTCTAGATTAAATGTTCCCTGCGGGGCTTCGATAAACTGATCAGTCGACAGAATAATTTGTTCAATGCTGCGAGGGAGTTCTAGTTGCTCCAATTGTAAGCGACTTAGTAACAATAAATTAGACCAGTTATTTTGGCTGCTGGAGAGCTGTATTGTCATGGTTTGTGGCTCACCGATTAGAGGCTCAAATTGCCATTCAATCTCTCGACAGTGACATTGTCGCGCAGTGAGATATTGGCACAGGCGCTGGAGTAATGTCTTCATTGGGAACAGCAAGCTTTCTTTATTAAAAATACCCTGAGGATTTTGTACAGCATCGCGAAAACTATTAGCTGGTTGAAATCGTGGAGCATCAAAAGGCTGTTGGTTTTTTAGCTGTGCAATAGTTGATATTAGTTGACTGTCAAAACGGCGGCTTAGTGCGCTGCGAGATAATGCAAGTAAATCGCCCACATGGTTTAAGCCGAGCCGCTTAAAACTTTGTTGTTGATGAGAACTGCAATCTAACCGACTTAGATCTGTGTCGAGTAACTGCTGTTGGATTTCTGCTGTGGTTGGTAGCTGGCGTTGAAATTCTGACTGACAGAGTAGTTTTGCGGCCATAGGGTTATGGGCTATACCAGTGGCGCTAGTAATAGATTGACCCTGTAAATTCTTTGCTAATGTTTGCAGAAGATTGTTATACCCTTTAAATAATTTATCGCAAGCTGATATCTCTAACCATAGCCCTGAAGGCTGATTAGCCTGTTTGCCCGCATTTGTTTTTTGCTTATAGTGATTAGGCAAAATCACGATAGGACTAACGCTATAGGCTAGCAGGGCAAGCTGTTGTAATTGCTGTTGTTCTTTTTCAATTTGTTGAGGTAAGGCGATCAGATCAGGACATAAGGCGAGAGCGGTAGACGTAGAAAGTTCGGGTTCGACTCCCCATGCTCTGGCCTGGCTATTGCAACAGAGTACGCGCTGAGTATTTTTCTGCGAGCTGATAATGGCAATAGGTTTTAACTGCTGTTCTGGATTAAGCTCAGGTAATAGTGCTTCCAGACTCAGTAGAGGGAATTGTAGATATAGCCAGATTTCCTGACATTGAGAGCGTTTTGCCATTTAGCTGCGGAGCGGTGAATTTGCGCTAGTTAATATGGCACTAGCTGAATAAGTGCGATGCCGGTCTGTAG
>CBFHVP010000021.1:0-24526 GCA_965659315.1 uncultured Porticoccaceae bacterium
AAATCCACATTCGGCAAGCGTTCGACTTCAATCAGTAAACAGTCAACCAATACGGAATTCTCAACGATATGACCTAGATTAGGCTGATGAATATTGCCGCAATCAAACTCAATCCGGCCTGTGCCTTCGGCATCCCAGACGTCCATAGCCAAATAAGGGCTAGTACGCATATCGACAACTGCCTGCCACAGTCCACAGCGTTCTAACAGCAATCGCGATTTTTCCGTAATGGCCGCCACTCTGGGATCAAACTGCTGCGGATTAAAAGGTGTTGATGGTTGCGCTTCGATAAGCGCAACGGTTAGGTTCGGATTAGTCTGTGCTAGTAAACAGGCAGCAGAGGCGCCTACCATGCCTGCACCCACAATAATCACATCGTAGGACGTTTGAGTGGCACTACCCATTTCTCACTCCGGCCGTGGCCATGCCCGTGCCAAAACGCGCAAACTGCTCACGCAGTGGCGCCACTAAATCCATGGCGACTAAGCCTGTATTACGCCCCATAGCAACCAATGCCGAGGATATACCAAATACCTTGGGCAGACTGTCAGTAAACAACAGCGTATTGCGCTGATCAGTAGCTTGCTTGCGCTGGTAACCCTGTAGCGTCATAAGCTCGCCTATTGCTTGCGGAGCATCGCCAAGGGTATTGGCGAGTGAAGCTGCATCGCGCAGCGATAGATTGAATCCTTGCCCCGCCACTGGATGCAAGCTGTGTGCTGCGTTGCCCATAACGACGAGATTGCTACGCACTTGCTCACAAGCAGTGGTCAACGCAAGCGGATAGCTAAGCCGCTCACCCACAGCTGCAAAGGTTCCAAGCCGATAACCAAATCGTTCCTGCAAGGCGTTGAGGAAAACCTGATCATCCGCTTGCATCAAACTCTCAGCTTGGTTCTCTGGCAAGGTCCAGACAAGCGCACTGCGCGGACCGCCTTGAAAATGAGACAAAGGTAACAGTGCTAAGGGACCCTGATCAGTAAAGCGCTCGTAAGCTACGCCTTGATGCGGCTTGCCAAGGCTAATATTAGCGATAATACCAGACTGCTTGTAGGCCTTGGAATGACTAGCGATACCGAGCATATCCGCAGTGCTGGAACCGGCACCATCGGCAATGACCAATAACTTCGCCTGGACGCTGTCGCTATTATCAAGTGTTAACTGCATTGCAGATATTATCGGTTTCACCGCCTCAATTCGGGTGGCACTGCGGAACTCCACGCGGCTACAATCGAGCTTGTTTAACAGGGCAGTACCAAGGCGTTGGTTCTCGACCACATAACCCAGTGCTTCGACATCCGCCGCCTGTGCATCAATACGCGTCAAGCCAATATGCCCACGATCACTGACATGAATTTGATCAATAGTAGACACAAAGGGTTCGAGCTCTGACCATAGCCCTATGCTTTGATAAATTCTGCGAGTACTCCAAGAGAGCGCCGTGGAGCGCGCATCAAAACTGGGACTATGGCTAGACTCCGCAGAGCGGCTAATCGTTTGAGCTTCAATCAATAAAATCTTCCAATCATATTGATCTTCTAGCAGCAGTGCCAAACTGACACCCACCATGCCCCCACCGACAATAACAATGTCGTAGCTATTGTTGGCGGTTGAAATATCCGTACTCATCATCATTAATCTGTAACAATTTAGCTGGCCATTAACTGTTCAATTTCATACCGATCACTCGGCACATCCACTGTGAGGTTATCACAGCCATTTGCCGTGACCAGTACATCATCCTCGATACGCACGGCTATACCTCGCCATTGTTCATCGACATTCATATTATTAGGATCGATATAGATACCAGGCTCCACCGTCAACATCATGCCCGGCTCATAAATGCGCCAATGATTATCTATTTTATAATCACCCACATCATGAACATCCATACCCAACCAATGTCCGGAGTTGTGCATATAAAAATCTCGGTGCGCATCCAGTGCAATCAACTCCTCTACATCGCCTTTAAGAATTTTTAAATCTACCAACCCTTGAGTGATTACGCGCAATATCGCCTCATTGGCCAAATGATATTCTAAACCCGGCGCAATCATTTCCATAGCGGCTGCCTGGGAGGCTAAAACAATATCGTAAATTGCCGCTTGCTGACGACTAAACTGGCCATTGACTGGAAAGGTGCGGGTAATATCTGCCGCATAGTTTTGATATTCGCAACCAGCGTCGATAAGCACGAGGTCACCGGAGCGCAATTTATCGCTGTTCTCAATATAGTGCAGGACACAGCCATTTTTTCCTCCACCAACAATGCTAGTATAGGCTGGGCCGGTAGCTCCGGAGGTCATAAATTCATATTCAATTTCCGCCTGTAACTGGTACTCATAGAGCCCAGGTCGGCTACACTGCATCGCGCGGCGATGAGCTCGTGCCGATATTTCAGCCGCTTTGCGCATCAGCTTTATCTCAGCAGCACTTTTTATTAGGCGCATCTCACTAACCAAATGATCGAGGTCGACAAACTCACCGGGAGGGGTCATATCACTACCATGTTTGTCTCGCACCCCGTTAACCCATTCCATTAAGTGCTTATCGAACTCCGCGTCCCTGCCGATGCTGTAGTACACGCGATCGCGACCCTCGAGCATGCCAGGTAAAATATCGTCGATATCATTAATTGGAAATGCATCGTCCGCACCAAAGTTTTGCACTGCACCTGCTGGCCCATGGCGATACCCGTCCCACGTCTCACGCAGTGGATCTTTATCACGGCAAAAGAACACAACTTCACCCTGTTGGCGGCCAGGAATTAGTAGCATAACGGATTGTGGCTCAGGGAAGCCGGAGAGATAGCTTAGATTGGTACTCTGCTTGTAGGGATAATGCGTATCCTTAGAGCGGATTTTCTCAGGTGCAGCAGCAATGACGGCTATACTGTTACCCTGCATCATGGCCATTAGATCGCGACGTCGAGATGCATAATGCCTCTGTGAAATCATAACGCAAATTCCTTGCACAGCTAAACTAGTGGATGGTTGGCTCGGCCTCAGTCTCTAGTTCTGGGTGCAAATCAGAAAACACCAACTGTACTGCAATACGAATATATTCAACCAGCTCAGCGTAATCTCGCTCACCGTCATCGTCGGAGTCAAAATCTACCGAAATTTGACCAATGGCAGCGAGATCTTCGAGTGCCTCTTTGCCATCTGCGGAGACCTCAAACGCTTCTCCCATGCCATCACCAAGCCCTGAAATATAATTACTACACCAATCGCCAACGGCAACTAGACGCTCTGCCAACGGCAATTCATCGTCAGGTAACAATGGCTGAAATAAAAAGCTAATATCTTCTAAATTGCTCAATGACGCTTCATAAAAATCTTCAAGAGAATTTTCAGCCCCCTCAGCTTGCTCTTCGGTCATGGCTAGCCACTGACTAGACGCTTTAACTAACTGCTGCATATCAACTGCACCACAGCTGAGACGGCCACAGAGGAAACCATGAAACCCTGAAGGGTTAGCGCGAATTTGTAGCGTAAAAAAGAGGTCTTCGAGTTGTTCAAAGGTCACGGGGTTACCTCGCGAAATTAGTTGCTATGTTAACATCCTTACTTACCAGCTGCATCTAATCTTGCGATTGACCAGACCACGTTCAGTGCCTATAGTTATGCGGTTATCACTGAGCCCCTAATATAGTACCAATGCAATGACTGAAACCGATAATGTTGAACAAAAACTCGACCAACTGATTGAGTTATGCCAACAGCTTAAACGTGAAAACCAGATTCTCCTTGACCGAGAGGCAGGCCTTATCGGTGAACGCTCTGAATTGATAGAGAAGAATGAAATGGCCCGACAAAAAATTGAAGCTATGATTAATCGTCTGCGTTCAATGAGCGCAGAGCAATAATCATGGCGCCTATATCGTTAAAAATTCGCATTCTGGACAAAGAGTATCAGGTTAACTGTCAACCAGAGGAGCGTGAGGCTCTCGAGTATTCTGCCCAACTGCTTAATGAGAAAATGGAAGAGATCCGCCGTGGCTCACATATTATCGGTCTTGAGCGTATCGCTGTCATGGCCGCTCTTAACTTGGCGCATGATTTAATTCGCAGTGAAGAGTCGGCAAAAGCGGATGATGACGCTTCCGATCTTCTGCAGGCGATGGATTTAAAACTGGACTCGGTACTCAGCGACCTCTCCACTTAAACTTAAGTTAATTCTTCGAAATTAATCGCCGTCAAAGACGATTTTTTCACCGTCCCTCTGCTATACTAGCGTCTCCTGGGGTGTTTGCCAGCCAAGAAGTCCCTGAGCCGATAATTTTTATCCGGCAGTTCTCCGTCAACAATGTTGTGCAATTCCGTGCGTCGGAACGCCTGATTTGTTGCGAGGGCAGCCACCTTGAACTCTTCGGTTCAAGGCCACGTTGGCAGCGGCACTTTGGGACTTTATTGAACTGTCGGTTCTAATTCATGAACGGTGCCAACATTAGACAGCAACTCCGCGCAGCCCGCCGCGCTCTAACAGCAGATCAACACAGACTGTTTGCGGATCAGCTTGCGACCATTATTTGTCGTGAGGCAGTATTTCTTCGCGCTAAACGGATTGGCATTTATTTGGCCAATGACGGGGAGATAGATCCCTCTATTGTAATGGAGATAGCACTCAAATCGGGTAAAAGATGCTTTTTGCCTATTCTCCATCCGCTTAAAGTAAATCGCCTTTATTTTGGTGAGTACAGCGCTAAAACGACGTTAGCTCCCAATCGATTCGGCATACTAGAACCGAATCTAAAGACTCACCAGCTGGCACCCCCATGGAGCTTAGATATTATTTTTATGCCCTTGGTTGCATTTGATCGCCAAGGTAACCGCATGGGTATGGGTGGCGGTTTCTACGACCGTACATTAGCCTTTATGGCCAGAGCAAACCGGCAAAAACCCATGCTGATCGGCCTCGCTCATAGCAGCCAAGAAATCGAACAACTTTCGCAGCAGAACTGGGATATTCCCTTACATTTAATCGCTACTAACCGTGAGATCATATGCGCCAAACAAAGATAATTTGCACTATCGGCCCAGCCACTGAGTCTATTGAAATGCTGGAAAAACTAGCCAATGCAGGCATGAATGTGGCGCGCCTAAATATGTCCCATGGGGACCATAACTCCCATGCCAACATTATTCAGTCGATCCATAAGTTAAATACCAAGCTCAAGCATCCTATTGCTATTTTACTCGACACCCAAGGTCCAGAAATCCGCACCGGCGATATGGTCGGTGACCTCCATCTAAATGAGGGTGATGTAATATCGATCGTCGCCCGCGGCGCCGAGGATGTTGAATCTTCGTCAATCCACATCAACTATGAAGACCTAATCAATGACGTTGACGTCGGCGACACTATCACCGTGGATAATGGCCTGATTAATCTTGAAGTGCTCAGCAAGCAGGAGCGTGTATTGCAGGTAAAAGTGATTGATGGCGGACTGCTGAAAAGCAAACGTCATGTCAACCTGCCGGGTATTAGAGTGAATTTACCCGCGATCACCGACAAAGATCGTCGGGATATTAAATTTGGCATGGAACAGGGGGTCGATTTTATAGCCCTGTCATTTGTCCGACAGGCCGCAGACATTGTCGCATTGCGTGATCTTCTCGGAGATCGAGCAGACGAGATAAAAGTTATTGCTAAATTAGAAGACCAAGAGGCCATCACTAATATGGTCGATATTATTGCCGAGGCAGATGGCATTATGGTCGCTCGTGGAGACCTCGGCGTTGAGATTCCTTTTGAGGTCTTGCCACGCATTCAGAGACGTATTATTCGCACCTGTGCCGAAATGGGTAAGCGCGTTATCGTTGCTACACATATGCTCGAGTCTATGATTGAAAACCCAATCCCAACTCGCGCCGAAGTGACAGATGTTGCCAATGCTGTCTACGAAGAAGCCGATGCCATTATGCTGTCCGGCGAGACCACTGTCGGCAAATATCCGGTTAAATGTGTTGAGATCCTTGATCGTATTGCCCGATCAACGGAAAGTAGCCGCGGATTGCGCTTTACCGATAAGCTAGAATTACCCAACGATAAACAACAGATCGCCAAGGCCGCTGTCGATCTGGCAACATCAATTTCAGCCAGAGCAATTATTGTGCCCACCAGACGCGGGCGCATGGCCAATCGCATCACCAACTGCCACCCTGAATCCATCATCTGTGCCTTCACTAATAACAGTCGCACCATGAGACAACTGATGATCAACCGCAATGTGCTGAGCTATCAGATCGACATTGGTGAAGATTCAGAGCAAACATTGGCTGCAGCCGCGGCCATCATGATTCAACGCGATGAATTTTCGCCCGATGATCAGGTCGTGGTGATCTCCGATGCACTGGCAGGATCAGGTTTCGAGGCATTGCAAATCCGTAAAATCTCAGATCTGCTGTAGCGATGCCTAATTACTGCTGAGGAAATATTGGTAGGCGTCGTTGTTGGTTTCGTCGGTGTAGCGATAACCAAGGTTATCGAGAAACTCTTTTAATATCCGCCGATCCTTGCTCGACGCCTGAAAACCGACAAGTACTCGGCCAAAGGCAGAGCCGTGATTGCGATAGTGAAACATCGAGATATTAAAACGGCCGCCGAGTTGAACCAGAAAATTCAGTAACGCCCCGGGGCGCTCGGGAAACTCAAAACGAAAAACCTGCTCATCACCTACGCTGGGTGACCGGCCGCCGACCATATGACGGATATGCAATTTCGCCATTTCATTATCAGTCATATCGGATACAACATAGCCCTTAGCACCCAGACCCTCGACTAACTCTCGACGGTCATCGTCTGACGAGACCTTGATACCGGCAAAGATCTGCGCCTTATGGTCATCGCTGTAGCGGTAATTGAACTCAGAGATATTGCGCTTGGGTAGCGCTTTACAAAATTTCTGGAAACTGCCTGGTTTTTCATCAATGGTCACTGCCAACACGGCCTCACGCTTCTCGCCGGTCTCAGTGCGCTCGGAAATATAACGTAGACGATCAAAGTCAATATTGGCACCACATTGAATAGCCATCAACGTCTGACCTTCAATAGCATGGGTGTCGACATACTTCTTTAGCCCGGCAGTTCCCAAAGCGCCCGAGGGTTCACAGATGGCACGAGTATCATTGTAGACATCCTTAATCGCAGCACAGATCTCATCCGTAGTCACAGTAATGACCTCATCGACGAGATCTTTTAAAACTCTGAAGGTCTCTTTACCAATCTGCGCAACCGCAGTGCCATCGGCAAAAATTCCAACGTCCTTAAGGCGAACTCTGCGACCAGTTTTCATAGCAGCGTCTAAACAAGCGGCATCATCAGATTCTACCGCGATAATTTTTACTTCTGGACGCAAGTGCTTTATGTAAGCGGCAACACCAGCGCACAGGCCGCCGCCACCAACCGCGATAAAAACAGCATCGAGGTTGCCGGGCACCTGACGCAGGATTTCCATACCAATGGTCCCTTGGCCTGCGATAACATCAGGGTCATCAAAGGGATGAATATAGGTTAGGCCTTGCTCGGCAATCAACTTATCTGCATGAGCCGCAGCGGCATCGTAATTATCACCGACGAGAACAACCTTGGCGCCACGGGCCCTCACAGCATCAACCTTTATCTGGGGTGTGGTTTTGGGCATAACAATTGTTGCCTTAACACCCATTTTTTTCGCCGCTAACGCTAGACCTTGGGCATGATTTCCCGCGGAAGCTGCAATAACCCCTGCCGCGAGTTGCTCCGGCGCAAGATGGCGCAATTTGTTGTAAGCGCCGCGAAGTTTAAATGAAAATACCGGCTGCAGATCCTCGCGTTTCAGCAAGACCTCATTATTAAGTCGCTGCGAGAGTAAAGGTGCGGCATCTACAGGAGTTTCGATGGCTAGATCATAGATGCGAGCATCGAGGATTTTTTCCACATACTTTTGCGGCATGGATTTTTCCACTACTAAAAAGAATAATAGGTTATAGTAATTTGATCGGCAGGTTTTCGCTAGTCCGGCATCTATATCTAAGGCATTAAAACCTTTTTAGCTCCCTTTATGTATTGATTGCTTTATACTTGTGGGCAAGTGTTTATTTCAATTTTCTGGAGCCATCGGTGGATCAAAACCAACTTAAACAAGCAGTCGCCCAAGCGGCCCTAGATTACACGTTAACGCGTATTGAAGCCGACAGCATCATCGGTATTGGTACCGGTTCTACCGCTAACTTTTTTATCGACCTTATAGCCGAACATAAGCATAAATTTCTTGCAACTGTCGCCAGTTCCGAGGGGTCGGCAGAGCGGCTTCGCAGCCATGGCATCCAAGTCGTCGAACTTAATACAGTACCTGAAGTTACCATCTATATCGATGGTGCTGACGAAGCCAATAAGCAACTACAACTTATAAAAGGCGGGGGTGCAGCGCTTACCCGCGAGAAAATTGTTACAGCAGTGGCCAATGAATTTGTCTGTATTGCTGATGAAAGTAAATGGGTAGACCATCTAGGTACCTTCCCTCTCCCAGTTGAAGTCATACCTATGGCACGCAGTCACGTGGCCAGAGAATTAGTCAAATTAGGCGGTGACCCTGTATGGAGAGAAAATATTGTTACCGATAATGGCAATTTGATATTAGATGTTCATCATTTATACCCCATGGCTACGGCCTGTGATCTCGAGGAAGTAATCAACCAAATTACCGGTGTTGTAACCAATGGCTTGTTCGCCGTAAAACCCGCAGATATCCTTTTTCTAGCAACACAACAAGGCATCGTTACGCATACCGCCAAACCCTAAGAGCGCTCAGGCAATGAAAAGATATGATGTATACGGTCTGGGTAGCGCTATTGTTGATACCGAAATTGAAGTCTCCGATGCAGATCTAAATGCGTTAGGCATTGAAAAAGGCCTTATGACATTGGTCGATGAAAATCGTCAGTCTGAACTTATAGACAAGCTGAGTAATCATCTCACTCTATCAAAGCGCGCTTGTGGTGGCTCGGCTGCCAACACCATTATTGCTTTGAGCCAATTTGGCGGTAAAGGTTGTATGGCCTGCAAACTGGCCGATGATGATAATGGTCGGTTCTATCGCCAAGACCTGATTCATCATAACGTCGACTACAGTGGTAGTAAGCATCTAGACTCAGGTATCACTGGCAAATGTCTGGTTATGATTACACCTGATGCCGAACGAACCATGAATACATTCCTCGGTATTGCCGCGCAACTCGGTCCAGATGATATTGATCTAACCGCCATTGCAGAGTCTGAATACATCTACATAGAAGGTTATTTGGTTACCAGTAACAGCGGTCGTGCCGCTGCGATCAAAGCTCGGCAGACAGCACAGGGAAGTGGAACTAAGGTTGCAATTAGCCTCTCTGATCCGGGGATAGTCGCTCACTTCAGAGATGGCTTAAACGAGATTGTTGGCTCCGGTGTTGATTTGCTATTTTGTAACAAGCAGGAAGCACTGAGTTGGTGTGACACGGATAATCTAAAAGCCGCCATTAAAACGATGCAACACAGAGCAAAACAATTTGTTATTACTCTTGGTGCAGATGGCGCGGTTGTTTTTGATGGAGACCAAGACTATCACGTCAGTGCACAGCCAGTAACTGCTGTAGATACCAATGGTGCTGGGGATATGTTTGCCGGTGCTTATCTCTACGCAATCAATGACGGACAATCACCTGTGGATGCCGCACGGCTTGCTACCCGTGCCGCCAGCGCAGTGGTTGGCACCTATGGCCCACGCCTCCAACATACTGAATACAATGGCTTAAAAAGCGGATAGTTTGACGGTACGGCTTTCTCATCACAGCGAAGGGATAACTGAACAACAATTAGTCCTGTAGAATAGAAGTACTCCTGACAACCTTCATCCTTTAGATAGTAACTCTCTTAAATCAATAATCGCTGCATTGGCACGACTAATATAAGAGGCCATGACTAGCGAGTGGTTGGCCAATATACCAAATCCCTCGCCGTTCACAATCATTGGGGCATGAACTGGCTGTTGGGTCATTTCTAGTTCACGACTAATCTGTCGGACACTGGCGAGCGCATTTTTATTGGCTAGCACCTCAGCAAAATCTATTTCAATGGCATGCAATAAATGTATCAACGCCCAAGAGGTTCCCCGAGCCTCGTAAAACACATTATCAATTTGTAACCAATCAGTTTTAATCAACCTCTCAGGTGGCGTGGCAGTCGATTGCGTAGCACTGGCAGAGCCGACCAAATCAGTATTGATACGGCGCTGACCAACACTGGCGGACAATCGTTGAGAGAGACTACCCAATCGCGTTTCAACAGTGCCAAGCCAATAGCGCAAATTATCTGCTCGAGCATAGAATTGCGCATCATAACTTTGCTCATCACTCAGCCGGCTGAGATAGCTTTGCAAATAATTACGGCCATCGGCATATTCACTCTCTGGCCAGGGCACAGCCCAACTGTGGTGATCAACATTGAATCTCGGCTCGGCCAGAGCCAAATCACGGTCCTCTGTCGACTGCGATTGAGAGCGACTAAAAGATTCGCGTAGCGCTTTGCTCAGATCTCGGACCTGAACCAGTACACCAAATTCCCAACTGGGCAGATTATCCAACCATAGCCCGGGAGGAGTGAGATCATTGGCAAGGTAACCGCCCGGTTTGTGAAGGATCACATCAACAATATGGATAAGCGTAGCGGTTGTCGCTACGCCCACCACGGGTTGCTCAAACTGACCCGCGCTAGCAACCTGCCAAACATCAAATTGTTCAGGCTCATTACTCCAAAACCAACCCAACAGCACTAGCAGGAGAAAAACTGCTAGCAATCCTAGTAGAGTAAAGCGCAGGCCTTGAGGCGCTCGCTCGCCAACATAGTCCTCAGCTAAGGTTTCACTAAAATCAGTGTAGGAGCGATTCCACTTACGCCTTAACCATCTCAGCAGTGTCATTAATGATGCTTCCCAGCCATCGGTTTGGCCGCCAAACTACGAATGGTAGCAGTGAATTCAATCGAACCACATTGATCCGTGTTCAACTGCAACTGCGTAACGTCTCCAACGCTCAGTGTGCTACCAATGTTAAACAACATAATATGTAACCCACCGGGCTTAAAGATAAGCGTCTCGCCAGCGGGTAAAGCCAAGGTTCCAGTGACTGGTCGCATACGCATCATGCCATCCGCATGAAGGTGTTCGTGCATTTCAACACGGCGACTGAGCGGTGACTCAAACCCAGTAATTTCGCAAGTTTGTTCGCCGTTATTGGTCACGGCTAAGAACCCTGCGGTTGTGGTGCGCCCCGGTGGCATAGTGCGGATATACGCATCACTCACCTGCAGGTCAGTTGACTGAGCTACAGACAGCGGCGCATAAGTGATAAATGGCACGGCCAAAAAGGCCAAAAATGTAACAAAAGTTCTCATAATATACCTCCGGTAAACTATAGCACGGGGCCCCTATAAATAATTGAATACGTCGGTTAAATTATCCTTACTGGCAAGCCAAAATGTTACAGTAGGGGGGATCTCTTGCAATCATGCATTAACGTATATGCTTTGTACCAATAAATCTCATTAAAGGATCAATATGGGTAAATTAGTTACAAAAAGCCTATGGCTTTTGACCTACCTAACACTGAGCATGTCATCGATGGCTCAGGTCAGTCTCAATAGTGGGCCCCAAAGTAATGAAATAGGCTTCTTCTCTAGCGATGAGAGCACCGAATTTTTACCCGTAGATCAGGCGTATCAAGTCACTGTTTCAGTAGCAGAGGATCGCCTTTTACTAAGTTGGACTATTACCGAAGGTTATTATCTTTACCGCGATCGCTTTAAATTTAATACAGTTGATACCAAAACACAGCTAGGAGCGCCGATATTTGAGATTGGCAAAGTAAAATGGGATGAGTTTTTCGAGGCTGAATTAGAGGTTTATTATCAAGAGGCAGAAGTGTCCCTGCCTTTCTCAACAGAGGCGGACCAGGTCGAAATACAAATTGAATCTCAGGGCTGTGCTGACGCAGGACTTTGCTACCCACCTTATAAGCAGTGGCTCGTCGTCGACCTAGTCTCCGGAACGGCCGATATCAGTGTCAACCCCCCTGCTTCAGCCCAGCGTGATAGCACTCGCAACTCTATGCCAGGCACTGAACTTTCACTGACTTGGGTTTTAATCTTTGCTATCGCTGGCGGCATGATTTTAAATTTAATGCCCTGCGTATTTCCTGTTCTTTCGATTAAAGCATTGAGTTTTACTCGCACTCATCAAAGCTTCAGAGCCAAACAAGCACATACCCTTGCCTACACCGTTGGTGTGGTTGCCAGCTTTATCGTTATTGCACTGATAATGCTGATTTTGCGCTCGGCAGGAGAATCGATTGGCTGGGGCTTTCAACTGCAGTCTCCGATCTTTGTTATTGCATTGGTCTATCTATTTTTTGTTATGGGACTCGCATTTTCTGGCTATGTGGAAATCGGCACTGGGCTTATGTCATTAGGCCAGTCCTCTAACAATAATGATCAAAGTCTCACAGGCTCTTTTATGACGGGGGTACTAGCAACTACCGTAGCCAGCCCCTGCACAGCGCCATTTATGGGACCTGCGCTTGGCTTCGCTGTAGCGCAGTCTTCAGCAGTTGCCCTATTGGTATTTGCCTTTCTAGGTCTTGGTATGGCTCTGCCATTTATATTGCTCACATGGGTTCCCGCGCTCAACCGTCGACTCCCAAAACCGGGACAGTGGATGGATACCTTCAAACAATTTCTGGCCTTTCCTCTATACCTCACGGCAGTTTGGTTGCTATGGGTCGCTGGTCGCCAGACTAACGTTGATGTGGCCGCAAGTATCATTGTCGGCCTGATCCTAACGGCCATGGCAACTTGGTTATGGAAGTTAAATCCAACCAGTGCACTGGCCAAACTAACAACCAGTAAGGTGCTAGCCATTGCCTGTTTGGCCAGCGCGATACTCATACCCACGCTGGCTCTGTCAGAGGCCGATCAAGAGCCAAAATGGCAACCCTACTCGCCTGAACGCCTGGCTCAACTTCGGAGTAAAGGACAACCAGTGTTTATTAATCTAACTGCCGACTGGTGCATTACCTGCCTTGTCAATGAACGCACCACGCTAGACACCGAGGCTTTTTATCAAACGTTAGAACAAAACAATATCGCTTATCTCAAAGGGGACTGGACCGATAGCGATGCCGAAATCACAGAACTGCTCAACCAATATCAGAGAAGTGGTGTGCCACTCTATTTGCTGTTCCCAAGAGGCATGAAGGAGGCGCAGATATTGCCTCAAATTCTGGTAAAAGCCTCGACAATAGATAAACTAAACAACTTAAAATAGATTTTGTTGAATTTTTGCTGAATTTAACCGATTTTAGCAGCCATTTTGAAGAACTTCTTGCTTTTCGCCTTATATTGCCCTGATCTAGGGGCGAAAACACGTTATCTCGCAAAAATTGCACGGCAATTTAAATTTAAGTGCTAGGAAAATACGCAAAAAGTTAGGTTAAAATCCGCTAATTTCGTCGAAAATGATATTTTCACGCATTTTCTAGACAGTCTGTGTTTTTTAGTGCAGACTGCTTCGCAGGTTATTTTTGCTGCGAGTAAAATTTATGTCGACCATCCTTCTTCTGCACGGCCCTAATTTAAATCTGCTGGGTACCCGTGAGCCAGAGATTTACGGCGGTGAAAGTCTCGAGCAGATTAATCAGCAACTGACTGAGTCCACGGCTGCTGCAGGTCATGAATTACTTAGCCTACAGAGCAATGCGGAATATGAGTTGATTCAGCGTATTCACGATGCCAAGCAACAAGGGGTTAAATTTATTATCATTAATCCTGGTGCGTTTACTCATACCAGCGTCGCATTGCGTGATGCTCTGCTGGGGGTAGAGATTCCTTTTATTGAAGTGCATCTATCCAATGTCCATGCACGAGAAGAATTCCGCCGTCACTCCTATTTTTCCGATATTGCAGAAGGTGTAATCTGCGGTTTCGGCGCCAACAGTTACCACCTTGCCCTGCACGCTGTGCTAAGCAAGCTTGACCATTAATTAGAATCGATTGAGAGAGCAGAATGGATATTCGCAAAGTTAAGAAGCTTATTGAGCTACTTGAAGAATCAAATATCAATGAGTTAGAAATCACTGAAGGGGAGGAGTCTGTGCGCATTAGCCGCGGAGGCACTACCACCTATGCAGCACCGGCTCCCGTTGCCGCGCCAGTTCCTGTTGCCGCGGCCCCAGTCGCTGCGACACCAAGCCCTTCGGTAGAGGCAGCCGCTGCACCAGTTGCCGATGAGTTAGCTGGGCACGTGGTACGTTCACCGATGGTTGGTAGCTTTTATAGCTCGCCAGCGCCAGGATCCCCGACCTTTGTAAGCGTGGGCCAAAGCGTCGCCCCAGGCGATGTATTATGCATTATCGAAGCGATGAAAATGATGAACCAAATTGAAGCAGATAAGGCCGGCACTATTGGCGCTATCTTGGTCGAAGATGGTGAACCCGTCGAGTTCGACCAACCTATCTTTACCATTGTTTAATGTTGGCCAGGAATTAAATCATGCTCGATAAAGTGCTCATCGCCAACCGCGGTGAAATTGCCCTAAGAATCCTCCGCGCCTGCAAAGAGCTGGACGTTAAAACTGTTGCCGTACACTCGAAGATCGACGCGGCATTAAAACATGTGAAGCTTGCCGATGAAGCGGTTTGCATAGGCCCCAACCCCTCGCCTCAGAGCTATTTAAATGTGCCGGCAATTATTAGCGCTATGGAAATTACTGGCGCGCAGGCAGTGCACCCAGGCTACGGCTTTTTGGCTGAGAATGCTGATTTTGCCGAACAAGTTGAGAATAGTGGCTTTACCTTTATCGGGCCAACCGCGGAAGTTATACGCACCATGGGCGATAAGGTAGCGGCTATTCAGACGATGAAATCTGCGGGGGTGCCTACAGTTCCGGGTTCCGATGGCCCCTTATCGAATGACCCCGAGTTTTTGAAGGCTACGGCACAACGTATAGGCTACCCGGTAATCATTAAAGCCGCTGCGGGCGGTGGTGGCCGTGGTATGCGCGTAGTAGAGAACGAACAGAGCCTGTTAAATGCTGTCAGCATTACCAAAACTGAAGCTGCAGCAGCCTTTGGCGATGGTACGGTTTATATGGAAAAGTTTTTGCAAAATCCGCGACATGTCGAAGTGCAAGTGCTATCTGATGGTCAAGGCAACGCCATTCATCTAGGTGATCGAGACTGCTCATTGCAGCGTCGTCACCAAAAGGTTATTGAAGAGGCGCCCGCTCCTGATATCCCAGAGGACGCCCGTCAAGCTGTCTTTGAAAGCTGTGTTAATGCTTGTATTCAAATTAACTATCGTGGTGCAGGTACGTTTGAATTTCTTTATGAAGATGGTAACTATTACTTTATTGAAATGAATACCAGAGTGCAGGTAGAACACCCCGTGTCAGAAATGATTACCGGCGTCGATATTATTAAAGAGCAGCTACTTATCGCTAGCGGTCGGCCGCTTAGTTTTAAACAAGAGAATATAATTTTCCGTGGTCATAGCTTTGAGTGTCGAATCAATGCGGAAGATCCGGTCAGCTTCTTACCTCAACCAGGCATGATCGAAGCCTACCATGCGCCAGGTGGTAACGGCGTTCGCGTTGACTCGCATATTTATAATGGCTATCGAGTGCCGCCAAATTATGACTCATTGATTGGCAAAGTAATTACCTATGGTCGCGATCGCAATTCGGCATTATCAAGAATGCGTAATGCCCTCGATGAAATGGTGATCGACGGAATCAAGACCAATATTGAACTGCATGAAGATCTAGTGAGAGATGAGGAATTCAAAAAAGGTGGCGTCAATATTCACTACCTTGAAAAAAAACTTGGTCTGTAAAACTGATGTCATCCCAATGGGTCCAACTTCAAGCTGAAGTATCTCGCCAAAACAGTAGTGCGGCAGAGGATGGCATGCTAGATGCTGGAGCGGTCTCGGTTACTATAGAAGATGCGGCAGATCAGCCTATCCTTGAACCCAATGTGGGTGAGACACCGCTCTGGGATCAGTGTATTGTCAAGGGGCTGTATCCTGCCTCGGTGGATGTGGAGCAAATATCAGCACAGCTCCAAACTACCATTGATAGCAAACTATGCTGGGAATTACTTGAGGATAAAGACTGGTCTCAAGAGTGGAAAAAGTATTTTCAGCCACGCAAATGCGGTGACAGGTTGTGGATCTGTCCAAGCTGGAGCGATGTGCCAGAGCCCGATGATATTAATCTGCTACTTGACCCTGGGCTGGCTTTCGGCACTGGCAGTCACCCAACCACTTACCTCTGCCTGCGCTGGCTGGATCAACAGGATTTGACCGACAAAACGGTGATCGATTATGGTTGCGGTTCTGGCATCCTGGGTATTGCCGCCTTGTTACTAGGTGCAAAAACAGTCATTGCAATTGATAATGACCCCCAAGCATTACTTGCCAGTCGTGATAATGCTCGCCGCAATCAGATCGCTGATGCGCAACTGCTAACCTGTCTTCCGCAGGACATTCCTACACACATAAGGGCCGATATAATGTTGGCCAATATTCTCGCAGCGCCCCTGATTGAACTGGCCTCAATCATCAGCAACCTCACTGAGCTTCAAGGACTCCTGTGCTTGTCCGGACTACTCGGCACACAGGTTGATGATGTATCCAAACCCTACCTAGACTGCTTTGATTTCAGTAAAACCACTATCGAAGATGAATGGGCCCAGCTTTCTGCCCGTAAGATGCGCCATTAAAGTTTGTCCTTAAAATACTGCGCAATACTGCTAAACTGCAGATCAATACACTAGATTCGGAACGAAATGCCTGACATTGTTACCCGCTGTCCTGCCTGCAACATAGCCTTTCGCGCTGAACCAAGTCAGCTATCAGCTGCTACAGGCTTGGTTCGCTGTGGCACATGTCTTAAAGTGTTTGACGCTAAAGAGCACCAAGAAAAAATAATTCCAGACGAAATAAATATTGATTATTTGCCCTATGTTCTTGATGGCCTAGAGGACTTAAACGATGTTACAAATCATCTTGAGCAGCAACTTAATAACACCTTAAGCGAGAAACTTGAGCAAGAAATCAGTCATGAAATCATCGACTCAGCACTGGCTAACAACGCGGAAAATCACAGTAAGTTTGCAGATATGCTGGATGATCTTCTGGACAACAGTGTTTCCGATCAGATTAAGATCCCCAATCCGTTCAGTGACGATGAAGCCGCTACTAAGCCAATCGAACAAACAACGGTCAGACAAAAGATAACAATGGCCGGCGTGTTATTGCTGGGTAGCTTTGTCGCCCTGATTGTATGGGCCTATTTTAACAGCGAATCGTTGAGCGCAAAAACAATTTATCGGCCGGCACTGACAGTATTATGCCGTTATACCCAGTGCCCTATTGCTGAATACTCTGAACACAATCGGATTCATATAAGTGATTTTTCCGTTAGTACAGACCAGCAGCAGCCCAATCACATCAATATTAAGTTGCTGATGGTAAATCAAACAGCTAGTAGTCAGCGCTTCCCAGGCCTAGATATTGTGTTTTCCAATCAAAACCAGCAGCCGATAACCAAACGTACCATTACCCCAAAAGAGTATCTGCAGAGTCCATTAGACTCGGAATCACTTATCAAAACCAATGAAAAAATTCATATCAGTATACAAGTACCTAACCCTGGCAACGCGGCAACCAATGCATCGGTTCAAATAAGCAACTCTGATTAACAGGCAGTAAATTTAACTTAATTTTTAATTGATCACTTTTTAATCAGCAGTTCAGAGGGTAGAATGGCGTCCCTGTTGATGTTGCCTCTAGGATTCACTTGTTTAGTATTGGCCCCTACCAGATTAGCCGCAAAACGATTCTTGCACCGATGGCCGGCGTAACTGATCTGCCATTCCGGCAGCTGTGCCGGGAAATGGGCGCAGGTTTGGTCGTCTCTGAAATGGTCGCTGCAGACCCTACCACTTGGGGTACAAGAAAGTCTCGCCTGAGGATAGAATTTGGCGACGAGCCCGCTCCAAGGTCGGTGCAAATTGCTGGCTATGACCCGCAAATGATGGCTGAGGCAGCACGATTTAATGTCGCGCAAGGGGCAGAGATTATTGATATCAATATGGGTTGCCCTGCAAAGAAGGTGTGTAAGCGCGCGGCAGGCTCTGCTCTATTAAAGGATCCGAAGCTGGTTAATGATATTTTACAAGCTGTTGTTGCCGCTGTAGACGTACCTGTGACATTAAAAATTCGCACTGGCTGGGATCGCCAAAGTCGCAATGCCGTTGCTATTGCCAGCGTAGCGGAACAGGCTGGTATTGCCGCACTGGCAATACATGGCCGTACCCGGGCCTGTCGCTTTGTTGGCGAGGTAGAATACGACACCATTGCAGAAGTGGTCGAAGCCGTGTCTATACCGGTAATAGCCAATGGCGATATCACGGATCCAATTAAAGCTATTAACGTACTTAATCATACTGGCGCTGCAGCCGTTATGATTGGCCGCGGTGCTCAGGGTAATCCATGGATTTTCCAACAGATCAATCATTATCTTGAACAGGGTAATATGCTGCCTAATCCTAGCCTCGAGCAAATCAGTCAAATGATGGAGCGGCACCTGCAAGCACTGCATGAATTTTATGGTGAGGTCGCGGGAGTACGCATCTCAAGGAAACATATGGGTTGGTATAGCAGTCAATTTGATGGTGGCAAGGCCTTTACTCAGCACTTCAATACACTCAACACTCGACTTTATCAACGACAATTTCTTAAACAGTTTTTCCTTAATAGAATCAATCAGGAACAGGCGGCATGAATTCTGCAGAAAAAGTACAATTAGAAGCAGCGGCAAATAATCCATCATCAGTCCCTAATGAGAATCATAGTAGCCAGTCGCTGCGCTACAGCGTAGCCGAAGCAATGCAGCGCTATTTTTCTGACTTAGATGGACAGGATACGCGCGATCTCTATGATCTAGTGATGGCGGAGGTTGAACCACCTCTGCTCCACGCAGCGATGAATTACACCAAACAGAACCAAAGTAGGACGGCTGAACTACTGGGTTTAAATCGCGGTACTTTGCGTAAAAAACTTAAACAATACGACCTTTTATAACGACCTATTGCATTATAACTTGAGGACTCCATGAGCGACCTACGAAAAATTTCCCGCGCATTGATAAGCGTTTCCGATAAAACTGGCATTGTAGATTTTGCCCGGACACTCAACGAACAAGGCGTGGAAATTCTCTCCACTGGCGGCACCTTTCGCCTACTCAAAGAGAATGCCATAGCAGTCACAGAAGTGTCTGACTATACCGGATTCCCTGAGATGATGGATGGCCGAGTCAAAACATTGCACCCAAAAGTACATGGCGGTATTTTAGGCCGTCGCGGTAAAGATGATGCGGTCATGGCCGACCATAATATTAAGCCGATCGATATGGTCGTGGTTAATTTGTACCCCTTTGCGGCAACTGTGGCTGACCCTCAATGTGATTTGCCAACAGCAATTGAGAATATTGATATCGGTGGCCCTACTATGGTTCGTTCCGCCGCCAAAAACCATAAAGATGTCGCCATTGTCGTCAATGCCAGTGACTACGAAACTGTCAGTGAAGAAATGCGGGGCAATGCCGGGCAACTGGCTTACAACACGAGATACCAGTTAATGGTCAAAGCGTTTGAACATACGGCAGGTTATGACGGTATGATTGCCAATCACTTTGGCGCGAGAAATAGTGTCAACGAGAAACGGGATTTTTCTGATACGTTTAACGTGCAATATTTCAAGACACAGGAAATGCGCTACGGGGAGAACCCTCATCAAAAAGCGGCCTTCTATACCGAAGCTGAGCCATCAGAAGCCAGTGTTGCCACAGCTGTCCAGCTGCAAGGAAAAGCACTGTCATTCAACAATATTGCAGACACCGACGCCGCGTTGGAATGCGTAAAACAGTTTGAGCAACCTGCTTGTGTTATTGTCAAACATGCCAACCCCTGCGGTGCAGCCGTAGCATCCGATATCAACACCGCCTATGATTTAGCCTTTGCGACAGATCCAGAATCCGCCTTTGGCGGCATTATTGCCTTTAACCGCGAATTGGATTCGGCTACTGCGGAAAAGATTTGTGATAAGCAATTTGTTGAGGTCATTATTGCCCCCACGGTGTCAGAAGGTGCTATAGCATCGGTTGCCGCGAAAAAGAATGTACGTCTGTTGCAATGTGGCGCTTGGGGAACAGAGCGACCGCAAGACTTTGACTACAAACGTGTTAACGGCGGTTTACTCATTCAAGATCGCGACAATGGCATGATTAGTCACCAAGATTTAAAGGTAGTGACTGAGCGTATTCCGTCAGATGCAGAAATGAGCGATATGTTATTTGCCTGGAAAGTGGCAAAAATGGTCAAGTCCAATGCCATCATCTATGCCAAAAATAATCAGACCATCGGTGTTGGCGCAGGGCAAATGAGCCGAGTTAATTCAGCCCGCATTGCAGGTATTAAAGCCGAGCATGCGGGGCTAGAGGTAGTTGGTGCGGTGATGGCTTCCGACGCTTTCTTCCCCTTCCGAGACGGTATTGATAATGCTGGTCAAGCAGGAATCAGCTGCATTATCCAGCCTGGTGGATCAATGCGTGATGATGAAGTGATTGCCGCTGCCAATGAACACGGCATAGCCATGGTGTTCACCGGCATGCGCCATTTCCGCCACTAACTAAGAGAGCTACCATCAAAGGCTTAGTGGGGCACTTCTAACTTAGTAAACTTAAACGCGTCAAGCGCTCTTTCGCGAGATGCTTTTATATCGACAATAGGCGCTGGGTAGTTGGCGCCTATTACGACATCAGCAGACTCCAATACATCTGCCGGCGCTTGCCAGGGTGCATGAATATATTTGCTCGGCATTGCCGCTAATTCGGGCACATAGCGACGAATGTACTCCCCCTGTTTATCAAACTTTTCGCTCTGAGTGATCGGATTAAAGATCCTAAAAAATGGCGCAGCATCAGCGCCACAGCCGGCAATCCATTGCCAACTGGCACTATTGGCCGCCAAATCAGCATCGACCAGGCAATCCCAGAACCACTCTTCGCCGCGATGCCAGTGAATTAAAAGGTTCTTGACCAAAAAAGACCCCACCACCATTCGTACCCGGTTGTGCATATAGCCTGTGCTGTAGAGTTCGCGCATCCCTGCGTCAACAAGAGGATAACCTGTGCGGCCTTGTTGCCATGCTTGTAGATGGTCATCTGTATCAGCTGACCAAGGAAAAACATTAAAGCGGCTCTGTAAATTCTCTCTGGGTAACTGGGGAAAATGGTAAAGCAAATAATGAGAAAACTCGCGCCAGCCTAATTCAGATAAAAAGGTGTCAATGCTCGCCTCATTTTTGATCATCGGTGCGGCATCTGACACACGATGCCAAGCGCTATTAGGCGAAATTTGGCCAAAATGAAGGTAGGCAGAAAGGCGTGAGACATTGGCTTTATCAGGGTAATTGCGACCATCGCGATAGTCCTCAAGCTCTGACATAATAAATCTATCGAGTCGTTCTTGCGCCGCGTTTTCATTGATCTGCCATATTGTGCGCATATCCTTATCCCAAGAAATATTTGGTAACAGGCCCAAGCTATCTAAAGACAGCGACTCATCACTTAATGGCAACCATCGTATGTTAGCGGGAACCTCTAAAGGCCGCCTAGGCGCGCTACTAGATAAACACCCACGTCGATAGTATGGTGTAAAAACCTTATACGGACTTTTATCTTTCTTAAGCACCTGCCATGGCTCCCATAACAGCGCACCATTAAAACTTTCAACCTCTGTGCCCAAGGCTTGCAGTGCTGTCTTTATTTTGCTGTCACGTGCAATGCGCCACGGCTCATAGCAACGGTTCCACACCACACGAGCCGGAGAGTATTGTTTAACGAGTCTGCTGAGAATTGACAAAGGGTCGCCGCGGAACAGATTGAGTTTGCCCTGTAATGATTCATTCAGCGACTCGAGAGCATGGTGTAGCCACCAACGGCTAGCACCACCCATGGCCCACTCCCCAGAATTGCAATCGTCAACAATGTACACAGGAATCACTTCACCTGCGGCACAGGCAGCATGGAGAGCAGGGTTGTCGGCAAGTCGAAGGTCCTGACGAAACCAGACGATGGTGAGAACGGGATTAGCGTTAGAGATAGGGGCAGACCTATTATGTTTGTTAATGATGGAAGTACGGTACAGAGTTTTTTTTAGATTTTACACCACCAATATTCGTCGAAATTAAGCACTTTAGTGCCCTTTTTATCCCCTGTTTAAATACCTCTTAACCTCAGTCTGTTACAATTCTGGTTTAATTTTGCAGTTGGATTATAAATAATGAATGTACTGGTGATCGGCTCTGGTGGTCGCGAACATGCTCTGGCTTGGAAGTCTGCACAAAGCGCAGAGGTAGAAAAAGTGTTCGTCGCTCCGGGTAATGCGGGCACTGCCTCTGAATCCGGCATAGAGAATGTGACTATCAAGGTCGATGACTTCGAGGGTCTGGCAGATTTCGCTGCCGCTAATAATGTAGGGCTTACCATTGTCGGCCCAGAGCAACCGCTAGTAGATGGGATTGTCGACTTCTTTCAAGCGCGCGATTTACCTATTTTCGGTCCATCCAAAGGTGCTGCGCAACTCGAAGGCTCGAAAGCATTTACCAAAGACTTTCTCGACCGCCATCAAATTCCAACGGCTTGTTATAGCAACTTCACTGATACCGATGAGGCTCTGGCCTATTTGCAGAAAGTTGGCGCACCCATTGTTATCAAGGCAGACGGCCTAGCCGCCGGCAAAGGAGTGATCGTCGCTATGACCCTAGCGGAGGCTGAAGACGCGGTGCGCGATATGCTAGCCGGTAATGCCTTTGGTGAAGCCGGTCACCGCGTAGTGATCGAAGAATTTCTCGATGGTGAAGAGGCCAGCTTTATTGTTATGGTCGACGGTAGCAATGTGCTTCCCATGGCCACGAGTCAAGATCACAAACGTGCAGGCAATGGTGATACTGGCCCTAATACTGGTGGCATGGGAGCTTATTCGCCGGCACCGGTGGTCGACAAAACAATTTATCAGCGAGTGATGGATGAAGTGATTTACCCAACAATAAACGGCATGGCCGCTGAGGGTAATGATTACACTGGGTTTCTTTATGCGGGCCTAATGATAATGGCAGACGGCACACCCAAAGTGATCGAATACAACTGTCGCTTTGGTGACCCAGAGACACAGCCAATTTTACTGCGTCTTAAATCTGACCTAGTCGCCCATTGTCAGGCGGCGATAATTGGTGAGCTCGATAAACAAGAGGCTCAGTGGGATTCGCGACCTGCGGTGGGGGTCGTCCTTGCGGCCGGAGGCTATCCTGGCGCTTACCGTAGTGGCGATGTTATTTCAGGCCTACAATCAACCACATCCGAGCCAATAGAGTCCAAAGTTTTTCATGCGGGCACAATGCTAGAGGGCGATGCCGTCGTAACCAGCGGTGGTCGAGTACTCTGCGTAACGGCAATGGGTGATTCTGTATCAGAGGCACAAAAAAGCGCCTATACATTAGCCGCCACAATTCATTGGAATGACATATATTTGAGGGATGATATCGCTTGGCGTGCCATACAGCGCGAAAATGCTCTTAAAAGAGCCTGAGACCCTGCCAATAGAATAGAAAGGCTGATTTATGGGTTATCTGTTTTTTAGTTTCGATATTCCATTTCAGTCTTTTAGTACAGATCATTGGTGGGCCCTCGGCGCGTTTTTTGTATTTTTATCTCTCGTCATCAAAATTCACGGCAGTCTCAGTAAAGCGCAAAATTTGTGGTTAGCTCGATCTATTGGTATTTTCCTCTCAGCGACTGTATTACTTTTTTCATGGATACACTGGGCCAATGGGCTATTCAACTATCGTGTTGACCTGCCATTGTCTATCTGTAATCTATTTGCATTGTTGGCTCCGTTACTTTTTTGGCAACCTAATTTTAAGCGGTTTGAAGTCATATATTTCCTGGTAATCTGCGGAACCTTTCAAGCGATGCTAACGCCCGATCTGTACGCTGGATTTCCCAGTTATGGTTTTTTTAAATACTGGATTGTCCACGGGGGCTTAGTTATTTTGGTTATTCATCATCTATTGGCGTTTAATTTAGTCCCTAGGGCCGTAGGTATGCTGCGCACCTTTGTCTGGCTAAATGGTTATCTTGTACTGTTGATTCCGCTAAACCTGTGGCTGGGATCCAACTATTTTTATCTTATGGGAAAGCCAAGTAATCCCTCTATATTAGATTATTTTGGACCTTGGCCGATGTATGTTTTAATCTGCGAGCTATTGGCCATGGGCTTTTTTGCTGTGGCCTACGTACCTATTATTGTGGGCAAGAAATATGTTGCCAAAACAACTACAATAGCCTCCTCAACCTAGGTAAAGACATGGTATGGCAAATCGACAATTA
>CBFHVP010000022.1:0-24435 GCA_965659315.1 uncultured Porticoccaceae bacterium
GGTCTGAGCTAAAATACCCTCTGGTAGCCGGCTGTCTTCTTTTAAGAATTTTTTAGCGGGAATAAACTTTCCTCTGGCATTGCCCGTCATATCGGGCACTAGGCACTCCACTTCAGTAATTTTATTGTCTTGTAGCCAGTTTTCGATTTCCTGTTGCGATTGCATACTGCACCTGTAACCCAATTTTCCGAATAATAGTTCAATTAATGTTGAATTATTATTCGGAAAAGTCATAATGTCAATCAAATACTGTTTCACGAGGTGGTAATGAATTCTTATTATCAAGCTAGCGCCAACGCAGCTTTAGGACGTCCTGAGTTAGAAGGTGAGCATGTGGCCGATATTTGTATCGTCGGAGCCGGCTATACTGGCCTATCCTCTGCCCTACATTTGGCTGAATTAGGCTATAACGTGACGGTCATTGAAGCTGAAACTGCCGGTTTTGGTGCATCAGGGCGTAACGGCGGTCATGTTGGTATCGGTCAACGGCAGGATCAAATGTATCTAGAAGAAAAATTTGGCCGAGATATCGCTAGTACGCTGTGGGCTATGGGTTTAGAAGCAGTGGATACCGTAAGAGGTTTAATCGAGAAGCATAAAATCAAATGCGACCTCAAACACGGCAACGTTCACTTCGCGCATCGCTCAAAGCTTAACCGCGAGCTTGAAGAGGAAGTGAACTTTTTGCACCAACGTTATGGGTTTGATCAGCTCGAGTACCTGCCTAAGGCTAAGCTATCGGAGGTGATTGCTAGTGATGCCTATCATAGCGCGGTAGTGGATAGAGCATCTAAACACCTACACCCGCTGAATTTTGCGCTCGGATTGGCTCAAGCTGCGGTCAATGCAGGGGTTAGCCTCTACGAGCACTCTCCCGTTATTTCCTATCAGGATAGTCAGTCAGTTAGCGGCGGCGGATCAGGCAAGACGGTGACGGTAAAAACGGCAAAAGGACAGGTTGTCGCTAAGGAGCTAATACTCGCCTGCAACGGTTACATTAAAAAGCTTGAGCCGAAAATTAATGGCTACATAATGCCGATCAATAATTTTATTTTGGCAACAGAGCCGTTATCCGATGAGCTTGCGGCACAGGTATCGCCATTGGATGCCTCTATGTCGGATAGTCGCTTTGTGATTAATTATTGGAAGCTATCTGCCGATAAGCGCCTGCTATTTGGTGGCGGCGAGAATTATCGCCGAGGATTTCCCTCTGATATTAAAAATTTCGTACGCCACTATATGTTACAGGTGTATCCGCAGCTCGCAGCGACCAAAATAGACTATGGCTGGGGCGGCACACTGGCAATTACTGTAAATCGCCTACCCCACTTTGGTCGACTGCAAGACAATATTTGGTATATGCATGGATATTCTGGTCATGGCGTACCAACAGCCACCTTCGCGGGCAAGCTTATTGCCGAGGCAATAAACGGAAAATTAGAGCGCTTTGATGTTTTTGCAAACTTGCCCACCATTAAGTTTCCCGGAGGAACGCTACTGCGCTGGCCTGGCATGGTGGCAGGTATGCTTTATTACGCACTGAGAGATCGACTGTAATGGCAAGTCAGCGCACCCTATCGCCGCGTAATCAGCCAGTACAGCGACGCGCGATGGCTCGACGCAACCAAATTTTGACGGCAACTGCGGAGCTGCTTGAAGAGGTCGGGCAAGACGACTTAACAACCATCTTAGTTGCCAAGCGTGTCGGCATTTCCGTAGGCACTCTGTACCATTATTTTCCTAATAAATACGCCATTATGTACGCCCTAGCGGAGCAATGGGTCAATGAGATGGATATTGCTCTGCAAGCGCTCGCCTCTGAAGATATCGAATCCTATAGCGTAAAAACATTTGTACAGAGGAGCGTCGAGCAGATGCTCAATGTATATCGCAATCAGCAGGGTTTACTGCCGCTTGTGCAGGCCATGTACGGCGTTCCTGAGTTGAAGGAACTCGACTTAATTCATGATGAGTTAATTATTGCTGCGATGGCCGATATGTTTAAGCGCATGGATATCAGCAAACGAAAGCACGAGCTTGGACGCCTAGGCCGAACCTACTTAGAATTGAGCCATGCCTTAATTATGGTGGTGGTGAATCAGAATAAGCAAGATGGCGATAAGACGCTTGGCGAGCTTAAGTATTTAGCTCTATCCTTACTTGAGCGCTCTAAAAGTCACTTTTAAGTTTAAAATACTATGTTCCATGCAGATATATAGGATTAAATAAGTATAATAAGTAATTGATATTTATAGATTATCTTGCTTTATTTCGCATAGTGACGAATTCCTCAGCGGCCGACGGATGAATACCTACAGTGGCATCAAAATGCGCTTTGGTCGCTCCAGCTTTAAGGGCAATACCCATCCCCTGAATAATCTCAGCGGCATGCTCGCCCACCATATGGCAACCAAGTACCCTGTCAGACTCAGTATCAACCACTAATTTCATAGTAATGCGGTCAGCGCCACCACCCAAGGTTTGCAGCATCGGTTTAAAGTCTGATAGATACACGGCGATATCACTGTACTCTACCCTCGCCTGCTCTTCTGTCAGGCCAACGGTGGCAAACTCAGGCTGACAAAACACAGCGGTGGGAATATTGCTGTAATCGATCGTCACTTGCCCATCGCCATACAAATGATCGACTAACACCATTGCCTCTTGAATTGCTACTGGAGTCAATTGCACACGGTCAATCACATCGCCCAACGCATAAATACTGTCGTCAGCGGTGGCAAAGTTGCTATCTACCTGAATAGCACCATTAGCTTGCATACGTACCTTGGTGGCTTCCAGCCCGAGACTCGCGGTGTTTGCCTTACGGCCAGTCGCATAGAGCACTAGGCCGCTCTCGAGTCTGGTCTGGTTGTTGAATAAGATTGATAAGCCGTCGTCAGTTTTGCTAATGGCTTCAATATCGCTATTGAGATGTATATTGACGCCCTTGGCTGCCATACCCTCTTGTATCTTCTCACCCATTTCCCGATCAAACGCTTTTAACAGCTGAGGGCCACGGTAAACCAGATGCGTCTCTACGCCCAAGCCATTTAAAATACCGGCAAACTCAACGGCAATATAGCCACCACCCACAACAACGGCAGTTTTCGGCAGCGTATCCAGATAAAACATCTCATTAGAGCTAATTGCATGCTCACTACCGGGAAACTCAGGGATATAAGGCCAGCCACCAGTGGCAATCAAAATTGTGCGAGCGGTATAGGTATGATTATTAACCATCACGCGGTGAGGCCCATCAATGGTGGCGCGGCCATCAATCAAGTCGGCGCCACTATTATCTATCAGATCATGGTATATGCTATTGAGACGCTCAATTTCCGCTGTTTTATTGTCTCTTAGTGTTGCCCAGTCAAGCGTAGGTGATTGCGGTATGGTCCAACCAAATCCCGCGCTAGCGTGGAATAATTCGGGAAATTGCGAGGCATAGACAAAGAGCTTTTTGGGGACACAGCCGACATTAACGCAGGTTCCCCCTAAATAGCGCTCCTCTGCTACAGCCACCTTTTTACCCTTAGCCGCAGCCATACGTGCCGCGCGAACGCCGCCAGATCCAGCGCCAATGACAAAAAGATCATAGTCAAATAACTCGGTCATTATTTATCCTTAGCGCTGTCCTGAATCTCATTATTTTTGTTAATCACGCCTTGCAACGGGTTTGCCGACTGATTAAACCACGCCAGTCGATCATGTAAGCTAACCACGTGGCCTACAATAATCAGCGTGGGTGCCTTAGCGCCCGCACTGCGTACAATACTGGGCAAATTATCGAGGTCCCCAACAAACACTTGTTGCCTATCTGAAGTGCCCTTCTCAATAAGTGCTACAGGTGTCCTGGCATCGAGGCCATGTTGTTTAAGTTGCTGGCAGATCGTTTCCATGCCATTTAAGCCCATGTAGAACACGAGCGTCTGATTGGGCTGGACCAGCTCTGCCCAGTTAAGATCCATTTTACCTGAGCGTAAATGACCAGCAATAAAGCGTACTGATTGGGCATGGTCGCGATGAGTGAGCGGAATACCAGCATAGCTAGCACAACCGGAGGCTGCGGTGATGCCCGGTACCACTTGAAAGGGAATATTATGTTCAGCCAAGGTTTCAATCTCTTCGCCGCCACGACCAAAGATAAAAGGATCACCGCCCTTGAGACGCACAACGCGATTACCCTCTAACGCATAATCGACTAACTTTTGATTGATATTGTCTTGAGTTACCGGGTGGTTTCCGGCGGTTTTGCCGACATAAATACGTGTGGCGTCACGGCGCACTAAGTTAAGCACCTCCTTAGAGACCAATCTGTCATAAAGTACGATGTCGGCCTGCTGCATCAGTCGCAGCGCCTTAAATGTCAGTAGATCAGGGTCACCGGGGCCACCGCCAACGAGATATACCTCGCCGGTTTTAAATTCTTCAGTATTGGCCAACTTTTCTGTCAATAACTGTTCAGCACGTTCGAGGTTATTAGCGTAGGCCTGCTCGGCAATGGGACCATAAAAAACCTCTTCCCAAAATGCTTTGCGATCGGCACCGTTTGCAAATTTAGCCTTAACTCGTTCGCGAAAACTGCCCGCCAATGAACCTAATTTAGCCATGCCCGCTGGTAGTAAACTTTCAAATCGAGTACGCAGCAATCTTACCAATACAGGTGCATCACCACCGCTAGAAATGGCCACTTGGATGGGTGATCGATCGACAATGGAGGGAAAAATCACGGTTGAAAAACCTGGATCGTCGACAACATTGGAGAGCATATGACTGCTTTGCGCATGCTCAGACACTAGTCGATTTAGCTCAGCATCATTAGTTGCAGCAATCACTAAGACAGCATCTGGGTACTGTAATAAATGCTTATGCTCATAGGCCGCAGTAATTAACTCAAGCGTATTACTGCCCTGCTTAATATCGCTGTTATGCATATCCAATAGATCAGGGCAATAATCTTTAGCGACAAGGGTAATCAGTGCGCCCGCCTCTTGCACTAGTCGCACTTTGCGCAACGCTATCTCACCACCGCCAACAACGACCACGCGGCGACCTTTAAGATTATGGAATAACGGCAAATAGTCCATTATTTAATATGGGTTTGACCGTTCATCAATGGCTGCAGTACATGCGGAATAGCAATGGAACCATCAGCCTGTTGATAATTTTCCATTACTGCCAATAATGTTCTACCCACCGCCAGACCTGAGCCGTTAAGGGTATGCAGTAACTCGGGTTTACCCTCAGCATTCCTAAATCGGGCTTTCATGCGACGGGCTTGGAAGTCCCCAAAGTTAGAGCAGGATGAAATCTCTCGGTATTTGCCCTGCGACGGCAACCACACCTCAATATCATAGGTTTTGGCAGCGGAGAAGCCGAGATCACCGCCGCAGAGCACCACGGTACGGTAGGGTAATTCTAGTTTCTGTAAGATAGTTTCTGCGTGACCAACCAGTGCCTCCAAAGCATCCCAGGACTCGTCGGGATGCACGAACTGCACCATTTCTACTTTTTCAAACTGATGCTGACGAATCATGCCTCGGGTATCGCGACCATAGCTGCCGGCTTCACTTCTAAAACATGGGGTGTGAGATACTAGTTTAATCGGTAATTTATCGACAATTTCATTGCGATAAATATTGGTAATAGGCACTTCGGCCGTTGGAATAAGGTAAAACTCACGCTCATCATCCAACTTAAATAGGTCTTCTTCAAATTTAGGCAATTGCCCTGTACCGAACAAGGATTCGCGGTTAACAATGTAGGGGACATAGACTTCTTCGTAGCCGTGTTCCTGAATATGCGTATTGAGCATAAATTGAGTTAATGCCCGATGCAGGCTAGCTAAACCACCACGCATCTGCGAAAAACGTGAGCCGGTAATTTTAGCGGCACTGTCAAAGTCTAGACCGTTAAACGCAGCCCCAAGATCTACATGATCTTTAACATCAAAATCAAAGGTATGAGGCTCGCCCCATCGGCGCACTTCGACATTATCATCTTCATCATTACCTGCAGGAACCGACTGATGAGGGATGTTTGGAATACCTTGGAGCATAGCATTCAATGCGTCCTGTACCTCAGCAAGTTCCACGTCTGCGGCGGCCGAGGCCATTTTAAGCTGCTCCCCCTTGGCTTTTAATGGTTCGACGTCCTCCCCTTTGGCTTTAGCCTCGCCAATAAGCTTGCCCATCGACTTAGAATAGCTATTGCGCTCTTGCTGAAGATCTTCAGCGGTCAATTGCAGCGCTTTACGCTGCTCTTCTAATGCCAAAAACGCAGCCGTATCAAGCCTGTAACGCTTGACTAGTAAGCGCTCAGCAACGGCATTTATATCCGAACGAAGTAGCTTCGGGTCGAGCATGCTGTATTCCTTAAAATATGTTTAAAACTAAACTTGTTAACCAAACCGCGACGCTAATGGCGGCCAAGCATAAAACAACCGTACCCAGCGCATACAGGAGCGCCAGAAAAAGATCGCCATTTTGCCACAGACTGAGGGTATCAAGCGAGAAGGTTGACAAGGTTAAGGCATCTATAGAGCCACCAGTGGCCATCACCAACCAATGCACTATGATTTATCCTCATTTTGCGTTTGATTAGATAAGCGATCTAATGATCGCAAGTAATCGAGTTTTTCCGCTATCTGCTTTTCAAGTCCATTCTGAGTTGGAAAATAATATTGTTTTTCTCCAAGCTCCTTGGGTAGATAGCTCTCCCCTGCCGCATATGTTTCTTTTTCATTGTGCGCATAGCGATAACCAACACCGTAATCTAATTCCTCCATTAAAGATGTCGGTGCATTGCGCAGTTTGAGCGGTACCTCATAACTGGGCAATGATTGAATATCTGCCATAGTAGCCTTGAATGCGGTATAGACGGCATTGCTTTTTGCCGCTACTGCACAATAGGTTACCGCTTGCGCTAGCGCCAATTCACCTTCTGGGCTACCCAGGCGCTCTTGGATATTCCACGCATTAAGCGCTAATTCGAGCGCTCTGGGGTCAGCGTTACCAATATCCTCCGTGGCGATACGTGCAATTCGCCGCGCAATATACAATGGGTCGCAACCGCCATCCAACATACGGCATAACCAATACAGTGCCGCGTCTGGCGAAGACCCTCGAACTGATTTGTGCAGAGCGGAAATCTGATCATAAAAATACTCGCCACCCTTGTCAAAGCGACGCGTATCGCCTGCCAGCACCTGCTCTAATACCCTATCATTAATCACTGATACCTCGCCGCGATCGATGGCGAGATCAGTGGCAATTTCCAGCAAATTCAGCGCGCGACGAGCATCACCATCAGCCCCATTAGCCAGTAAGTCCAAGGCATTATCTTCTAGTTTTAGTTGGTACTGCTCCCTATCAGCCTCCATAACAGCGACTGCTTGTTGGATAATGGTTTTAATATCCTCGGTATCCAGACTTTTAAGCACATAAACACGACAACGGGATAACAGCGCGTTATTGAGCTCAAATGACGGGTTTTCTGTAGTGGCGCCAATCAAGATAACGGTGCCATCTTCAACAAAAGGCAAGAACGCATCTTGTTGGGATTTATTAAACCGATGTACTTCATCGACAAACAAAATGGTTTTGCATCCCCGTAGATCACGCTGTTCTTGGGCCTTGGCAATAGCGGCTCTAATTTCTTTAACACCAGACAGTACTGCGGAAATACTTTCAAAATGTGCATCTGCGGAGGCGGTAATAATTTTTGCCAAGGTGGTTTTGCCAACCCCGGGCGGCCCCCAAAAAATCATCGAGTGTAATGTTTGCTTGTTAACCGCCTCGCGCAAAGGCTTGCCTTGGCCGATTAAGTGCTGCTGACCATAAAACGTATCTAGTGTCGTTGGGCGCATACGCGCCGCCAAAGGCTGATGACTTTGGCGACTAAACAAGTCAGTCATTGCGGATAACATCAGTACCGTCCGGAATCTTAAAGGTAAATAGATCCTCAGGTATTTCTCGATTAACCGATACGCCGGTCAGATTAATTCTGGTGATTTGGCCCAAATTATCGGTCATTACAAGTGACGTAGGTATCTTGTCATTAAAATTAAGTCGAATTGACGCAAATAGACTTTCATTTTGCACAGGGGTTAATTCAAAAACTCCCTTTGATGTCTGTAACACAGAGTATGAAAGATTGAGACGCTGTAAATCACCGGAAAACAACATAATAGGCGTCGAATTAATACTGCTGTCGACAGACTGAACAATCACCTGTTCGAGATCTTCATCATAGAGCCATAGCGTCTGTCCATCCGAAATTAGTTGCTGAGGCATCGGCTCGCTCACAACCCAATGCAACTTATAAGGCTGTGCTAGTTGCAGCTGCCCTGTTGCTCGCTGTATTTCGATACCATTGGCATCGATAGTTTGTTGCTCAAATTGAGCAGATAAGCTGCTAATAGGCTGCAATAACTGTTGTAACTGCTGACTAGCAGACGCTGTATCATCGCCCTGAGCACTTAAACTGCCGCTAAGAACAATGGTAAAAAGAATGTGTTTTATGTAGTGCATAGTTGGCTTATCTCGGGTTATTACTGCGCTAGGTGCTCTACTGTGCTTACATTGATGTACGATTTAAGACTTTGGCGACAATATCTCGCGACTACCATTACTACCCATAGGACTGACCACGCCAGCCGCTTCCATCTGTTCAATCAATCGTGCAGCTCGATTGTATCCCACACGCAGCTTGCGCTGTACCGATGAAATCGAAGCTTTGCGGCTTTCCAAAACAAAGGCTACGGCTTCGTCATAAAGTGGGTCGGACTCGGGATCACCTTCACTATCCTCTCCAGCGCTAAAGCCTGGCACTGGTATAGAAGATAACGCGCTTTCATCGGTAATTTCATCGAGATATTCAGGTTCACCACGTCGCTTCCAGTCAGCAACCACCTTATGTACCTCGTGATCGTCGACAAAACAGCCGTGGACACGCTCTGGCACACTGGTACCCGGCGGTAGGTAAAGCATATCGCCATGCCCGAGTAACTGCTCCGCGCCACCCTGATCAAGAATGGTGCGAGAATCAATTTTTGAGGACACCTGAAAGGCGATTCTGGAGGGTACATTGGCTTTGATCAGTCCGGTTATGACGTCTACCGAGGGTCGTTGAGTGGCTAAGATTAGATGTATCCCCGCAGCTCGCGCTTTTTGCGCAATACGAGCAATCAATTGCTCTACTTTCTTGCCCACGATCATCATCATGTCGGCAAACTCATCGATCACAACGACAATATAAGGCAGAGTTTCTAATAAAGGAGCCTCTGGTGCTGGCTGGCTCTCATCCCAACCCATTTCGTCGGGATTAAATGTCCACAGAGGATCGCTAATGGGGTTGCCGGCTTTTTCGGCATCTTCGATCTTACGGTTATAGCCCGCTAAGTTGCGAACTCCCATAGCGGCCATTAATTTATAGCGACGTTCCATTTCACCTACACACCAACGCAAGCTACCGGCTGCATCTTTCATATCGGTAATCACCGGTGTTAACAGATGGGGGATATCATCATAGACCGACAGTTCCAACATTTTTGGGTCGATCAAGATCAATTTAACTTCTTTTGGTGAGGCCTTAAAAAGTAAACTTAACAGCATGGCATTAATGCCGACTGATTTACCTGAGCCGGTGGTGCCCGCAACAAGTAAATGTGGCATACGCGCGAGATCAGCGACGGTTGGCACGCCGGCTATATCATGACCCAATGCCAAGGTAAGTGGTGAGTTGGAGCGATCATAGGCCTCTGATGACAACACTTCACTAAGACGCACCATCTCACGCTTCTCGTTGGGTATTTCAATACCGACTACAGACTTACCTGGTATTACCTCCACAACGCGCACGCTGATCACGGCCATAGAGCGCGCCAAATCTTTTGCCAACCCACTGATACGACTGACTTTAACACCGGCGGCAGGCTGTATTTCAAAGCGCGTGACCACGGGTCCCGGTAACACCTCCACTACTTCAACTTTGATACCAAAATCTTGCAGCTTTAGCTCTAGCAGACGTGACAAATGTTCGAGAGATTCCTCAGAGTATCCTGATTCACCGCTCTTATTACTGGCATCCAATAAATTCAATGGTGGTAGTGAGCCCACTAATTCAGTATCGGCAAACAGAGTCTGTTGCTTTTCGCGCTCAATTCGAGGACTGACTTTTGGCTTAATATCGGGTGCCTTTATGGTTGGAGCCTGACGAGTTCGCTTCGTTTTGGCCAATGTTTCCATTTTCACCTGACGCTCGTTAAGCGCTTCTTTACTCTGGCGCAATTCTTGTTGACGTCGTTTGCGCTCGGCCCATGCATGGCTAAAGCTTTGACTGATAGCAATGGTGGTGCTTCCAATACGGTCGATGAAAGCGATCCAAGAAATATCTGCAAACACAGTGAGACCGAATAGAAATAGTGCCATCAAAATAAGTGTGCTACCGGTATAACTAAATGCGGCCATACTGGCATCACCGACACTTTGGCCCAATATACCGCCCGCCCCTTCAGGGTAGCCTTGGACCATATCAGTAAATTGAATATTAGCCAGAGACGTCGCACTGATCATTACCAGTACAAAACCCACCATTCGCAATATGAACGTTAATGAATCAAATGGCTCTGCTTCACGTAGAAAATGTGTTCGCAGTATCTGTACAGCCCGCAGCGCTAATAAGATTGGAAACAAATAGGAGATTGCACCAAAAAAGCGCAGAAATAAATCAGCAATATTTGCCCCAACAGGTCCCACGGCATTACCGACCTCTGCAGCATCGGTAGCATGTCCCCAACTGGCGTCATCGGCGGAATAGGTTATTAGCGCCAACATTAAAATAACACAGAGCACAATCCAGCTAATCAAACCGCCCTCCGCGACGAGACGGTTAATACGGGAGCTTGCTACACTCTCGCTTTGAGTTGGAGCTATGTTTTGTTTGCTTATTTGCCTAGCCAAGGGGAGCACATTCCTGAACAATTTGAGGGCACAAGTGTAGCTGATTATGCGGCAAACCGCATACTACTCAACTTCATATTACTTAGCTATGTACGGAATATAAAAAACCTATTTGGTGATCACAGCAGTATTCATTATCATAGCCACTAACTCCCATAATCCGGGTGTCTATTCGCAACCTAACTATCGATAGAGATTATTTTATGTCTGAGACACAGCATTTCCCTTTGATTATCCTCGGTTCAGGGCCTGCCGGCTGGACTGCGGCCGTATACGCCGCTCGCGCCAATCTCAATCCAGTGGTGATTACTGGTATTCAGCAAGGGGGGCAACTAACGACGACGACTGATGTCGATAACTGGCCCGGTGATGCCGAGGGTGTACAGGGTCCAGACTTGATGGTACGTATGCAACAGCATGCGGAGCGCTTTGATACGCAAACGATTTTTGATCATATTGATTCTGTTGATGTCTCGGAGAAACCATTTAAGTTAGTGGGATCAAGCAGCTATACCTGCGATGCACTGATTATTGCCACTGGTGCCTCGGCACAGTATTTGGGGCTGCCCTCCGAAGAGGCCTTTATGGGCAAAGGCGTATCTGCCTGTGCGACCTGTGATGGATTTTTTTATCGCAACCAAAAGGTGGCTGTGGTCGGTGGTGGTAATACTGCAGTTGAGGAAGCGTTGTATCTCTCTAATATCTGCTCTGAGGTTGTTTTAGTGCATCGCAGAGATGCTCTGCGGGCAGAAAAAATGCTCCAAGACAAGCTGTTTGAAAAAGAAAAAAACGGCAATATCAGCATTGAGTGGAATCAAAACCTTGGTGAAGTCCTCGGTGATGACGCCGGCGTAACTGGCATGCAGCTATTTGATAGCCTCACTGGCGACACCAAACAGATTGATGTGTCAGGCGTATTTATTGCCATCGGTCACAAACCGAATACAGATATTTTTATTGATAAGCTGGATATGAAAGATGGCTACCTAACTATTGCTGGCGGCCTTGCCGGCAACGCCACGGAAACCAGTGTTAAAGGTGTATTTGCCGCGGGTGATGTGGCTGATCATGTTTATCGTCAGGCGGTCACCTCTGCGGGCAGTGGCTGCATGGCAGCTCTGGATGCTGAGCGCTATTTAGATCAGTAAGCGCTAGCTAGATCAGTATTAGCCGATTATGAACCTCTGTTTGTTGGATGATAAGGCACCCGAGTTCCCCAATCCTAACAGTGCCGTTGAGGAGTTCGATGGACTCCTTGCGGTCGGTGGTAATCTTGCTCCGTCAACCCTCCTTGCAGCCTATCGCCAAGGCATTTTTCCTTGGTATCAGCATGATGACCCGATTCTCTGGTGGAGCCCTGCCCAGCGCTGCGTGCTGCAGCCCTCAGCGCTACATATATCGAAAAGCCTGCGCCGCTGCCTTCGCCAACAGAACTATCAGATAAGTATTAACAAGGCATTTCAATGCGTGGTAGATGCCTGTGCCGCGCCCCGCGCCGGAGACACCGGCACTTGGATTATTCCAACAATGATTGCTGCCTATAACCAACTCCACCGCCTCGGTCACGCCCACTCTTTGGAAGTCTGGGTAGATAACCAGTTGGTGGGTGGAATCTATGGCGTGGTTGTAGGATCCGTATTCTGTGGTGAGTCGATGTTTAGTCAGCGCACTAATGGCTCTAAAGTTGCCATAGCACACCTCTGTCATTATCTACAGGCTTGTGGCTTCACCTTACTCGACTGCCAGATTAGTAATCCGCATCTAATGAGTATGGGAGCAACTGAGATATCACGTGAAACTTTCCTAACTAAGCTTATAGCAGGCCTCGATCACCAGTTTCGATGGCCTACTATTCGCCCCCTAGAATGGTAGACTGCTTCGATGCCAGCGTTATATATAAGTTATCCAGTAATCCACACATGAATCAAGATGCCGCTCAAAATATTGATGAGATCAAGCTATTACTCACTGATCCACATGAGTGTAGTTATCTCTCTAACCACCAAGCCATTACCGGTTTTGTCGATCCTGAGTTAGCCATCAACAATGCCTTATATGGTCGCTTAACTGCTTTGGGCTTTCGCCGCAGTGGCCCCTACCTATACTCGCCGTTTTGTTCTGACTGCAAGGCATGCGTGCCTGCGCGCATCCCAGTTGTAGAATTTAAGCCCAATCGCTCACAGAAAAGATGTCTAAGACGCAATGCAGATGTGCAGGTTGTAGAAGTTGACTGTATTGATTTTGACGAGCATTACCCGATGTATGAGGACTATATTGTTAACCGTCATCAGGGTGGTGACATGTATCCACCCTCCAAGGCTCAATTTAATCAATTTCTCGGTAGCACTTGGGATTGTTCGCGTTTTCTTGAGTTAAGGGTAGATAATAAATTGATTGGCTGCGCTGTGGTGGATTATCTGCCCCATGCCCTGTCTGCCATTTATACCTACTTTGATCCGTTAGAATCAGTTCGAGGATTGGGTAATCTGGCTGTGCTATTACAAATTGACTTAGCGCGTTCTCTGAGTATGGACTACCTGTACTTAGGCTATTGGATCGCCGACTGTCAAAAAATGCGTTATAAAACAAATTATCGACCGATTGAATTACTTAAAAAAAATATCTGGCGTTTACACGAATGACTTTGCTATACGGCGCTTTTTAGGGCAAACTGCGCCCTTTTTTACAGGCTAGAAAGTTTACCTATGGCGAAGGAAGATCACATTGAATTTGATGGTGAGGTTGTAGATACCCTGCCGAATACCACCTTTCGAGTAAAACTCGAAAATGGACACGTTATTATTGCGCATATCTCAGGAAAAATGCGCAAGCACTATATTCGTATTTTGACTGGAGACAAGGTCAAAGTTGAAATGACCCCATACGACCTGACCAAGGGTCGTATTACTTTCCGCGAACGCTAGCCACTCAACGGTTGCCTCAACCTGTTCAGCAAACGAAAAAAGGCGAGATAGCAGTTGCTACCTCGCTCATTTCTAGTCTCTAAATAGCCGCTAAAAAGTCTCTATTGTTGTTGCACAGGTTTTGCTTACGCAGGAATACCGGCGGTAACGATAAGATCGTTGTCCTCAACGCTCACCAAGACCGTCCCACCCTTTTCTGCGAGACTGCCAAACAACACTTCTTCGGCTAGCGGCTTTTTGATCTTTTCTTGAATTAATCGATCCATCGGTCGTGCGCCCATTTTCGCATCATAACCATTTTCGGCTAGCCACAAGCGAGCGCTGTCATCGACTTGCAAAAATACCTTCTTGTCGTCAAGTTGCGACTGCAGTTGCACCAAAAATTTATCAACAACCGTTTTGATTACATCCAGACTTAGCTCGCCAAACTGCACAATACTGTCTAGGCGGTTGCGGAATTCCGGCGTAAACATCTTTTTAATCGCCTCCATTCCGTCTGTAGCATGATCTTGCTGAGAGAAGCCAATGGACGCTCGACTCATTAGTTCCGCTCCTGCATTAGTCGTCATAATCAGAATTACATTGCGGAAATCAGCCTTGCGGCCATTGTTGTCGGTTAACGTGCCATGATCCATAACCTGTAGTAATAAGTTGAACACATCAGGATGGGCTTTTTCAACTTCGTCTAACAAGATCACCGAGTGCGGCTGCTGTGTCACTGCTTCTGTGAGCAATCCTCCCTGGTCGTAGCCAACGTATCCCGGAGGCGCACCAATCAATCTTGACACAGTGTGACGTTCCATATATTCGGACATGTCAAATCTAACCAGCTCCACACCGAGAACATTAGCCAATTGCCGAGAGACCTCTGTTTTACCGACTCCGGTTGGACCGGCGAACAAAAAACTACCAATAGGCTTTTCACCCTCTCGGAGACCAGCGCGAGCCAGCTTGATAGAAGTAGCCAGCGCATCAATTGCTTTGTCCTGACCAAATACTACCATCTTGAGCTTGTCAGCTAGCCCTTTAAGTTGAGCTTTATCAGAACTCGATACACTCTTTGCGGGAATGCGAGCAATCTTGGAAATGATAAGTTCTATATCACTGACACCAACCGTCTTTTTGCGCCGTGACTCAGGCTGAAGACGCTGGTAGGCACCCGCTTCGTCTATAACGTCGATGGCTTTATCGGGGAGAAACCTATCATTGATATGGCGACTCGAAAGCTCCGCCGCCACTTTTAAAGCGGGGTTAGTAAACTTAAGCTGATGGTGATCTTCGAATCGAGACTTTAACCCCTTAAGAATTTCATAGGTTTCAGCAATACTGGGTTCTGGCACATCAATCTTTTGAAATCGTCGCGACAGTGCATTATCTTTTTCGAAGATACCTCGATATTCTTGAAACGTAGTGGATCCGACGCAGCGTAACTGACCAGAGGATAAAAGAGGCTTTAATATGTTAGATGCGTCCATTACGCCGCCCGACGCTGCACCGGCACCGATAATAGTATGTATTTCGTCAATAAAGAGGACCGATTTATCTTTCTTAACCAGCTCGCTGATAATACCCTTTAATCGCTTCTCAAAATCCCCGCGATACTTGGTTCCAGCTAACAATGAGCCCATGTCGAGACTATACACTGTGCTGCCGAGCATAGGTTCTGGCACTTTTCCTTCAACAATTAATCGGGCTAGGCCCTCGGCGATAGCCGTCTTACCCACACCAGATTCGCCAACGAGCAAGGGGTTATTCTTGCGCCGTCGGATTAATATCTGACTAACCCGTTCCACCTCTGCACTACGTCCAATAAGCGGATCGGTGCGACCTTGCTCCGCCTGTTCGTTAAGGTTAGTAGCAAACTGATTAAGCAGGCTCTCTTCGTCTTGAGGACCATCAGATTCCCGCGCAGTGGACTCTTCCGAAGTGTCGGATCTATGCTCACTCTGATCGGCATATTTAGAAATGCCATGGGATATATAATTAACCACATCAATGCGTGCAACATTCTGCAGGCGCAAGAAGTAGACCGCTTGGCTTTCCTGTTCGCTAAAGATCGCGACCACCACATTAGCGCCCACCACTTCACTATTATTAGCGGAATTAACTTGAAAGACAGCTCTTTGCAGTACGCGTTGAAAGCCGTGTGTCGGTTGTGTCTCGTGATCGAGTTTAGTTTCAGGAATCGTTGGGATAGTCGAATCAATAAACTCGGCTAAGTCCTGACGCAAACGCTCTAGGTCGGCGCCGCAGGCTCTTAGGACATTAGAGGCCGAGGCATCATCTAGGAGTGCCAACAGCAGGTGTTCTACCGTCATAAATTCATGACGCCGTTCACGAGCACTTTTAAACGCCAAATTTAGGGTGACTTCAAGCTCTCTGCTTAACATAGTTAGGACTCTTCATCTTCGTTACAGGGTTCTACTTCACACAGAAGTGGATGCTGGTGATCCAGTGAATACTGGTTTACAACTGCCGCTTTTGTCTCCGCCACATCTTCAGTATAAATGCCACACACACCCTTACCTTCAGTGTGTATTTTAAGCATAATTTGGGTGGCATTTTCCCGAGATTTGAAAAAAAACTGCTCAATTAGCTCAACAACAAACTCCATCGGTGTGTAGTCATCGTTCAGCAACACCACCTGAAACATGCGGGGCTTTTTCAATTTTGGCCTCGACTGCTCCACTACGGTGCTGTCGTCATCCTGCCAAACAGGTAAATCTTTGTCGTCACTCATTAAAAATAGCCGATTACTTATCATTGAATGGTACTGACATCTTACATCAGAAGTGACAGTTCACGGAACTGATGCATGGCACTTGACAACATTACGACGCCAATTACAGTTAGGTTTGCTTTTAGAAGCAAATTCGCCAGAGCAAACCGTTTGCTCTGTTACACACAACTTCAATGGATGAAGGCGACAGGTCATGTCTAACATAGGTACTATAAAGTGGTTTAGCAATGCTAAAGGGTTTGGTTTCATTATCTCAGAGGACTGCGAGGGAGACATTTTTGTCCATTACAGTGAAATCAATGTTGAGGGGTATAAGACTCTTAAAGCAGGTCAGGCGGTAACATTTGATGTAGTTCAGGGAGACAAAGGTTTACATGCCACGAATATTATCCCATCCGACTCCAATATCGAGCCTGACAATATCTCAGTACACAGCGGTCATAATGCTTCAACGAACGTTGAGACTGTATAAACCTCCAAGTATCAGTCCGAAAACATAAAAAAACCTAGCATTGGCTGTGCAATGCTAGGTTTCTGCTAAATGGATTAAGCCCTAAATCACATATTGTCGATTATGGCATCACCAAACTCCGAGCAGGACATTAACGTAGCACCGTCCATCAGACGCTCAAAATCATAGGTCACTTTTTTCTCTAAAATAGCACCTTCAATACCTTTAACCACCAAGTCAGCGGCTTCAGCCCAGCCGAGATGGCGCAACATCATTTCAGCGGAAAGTATTAAAGATCCCGGATTTACTTTGTCTTGGCCAGCATATTTGGGAGCTGTACCATGAGTAGCCTCAAAAATAGCCACATCATCTGACAAGTTGGCTCCTGGAGCTATGCCGATACCGCCCACCTGAGCGGCCAATGCGTCAGAGATATAATCTCCATTCAGATTCAACGTAGCTAAAACAGAGTACTCGTCGGGGCGGAGGATAATTTGCTGCAGCATGGCATCAGCGATAACATCTTTAATAACAATCTCTTCACCGGTGTTGGGATTTTTCAGCACATGCCAGGGGCCGCCATCCAAAGGTTCAGCGCCAAATTGCTCAACGGCGACTTCGTAACCCCAATCACAGAATGCACCTTCGGTGAATTTCATAATATTGCCCTTATGTACCAACGTGACACTGGGCTTATTCTGATCGATTGCGTACTGAATGGCTTTACTGACCAGTCGTTTAGTGCCTTGTTCAGATACTGGTTTAACGCCGATACCGCAGTTCTCATCGAAGCGAATCTTGGTTACACCCATTTCGTCTTGCAAAAACTTGATTACTTTCCCTGCTTCTTCAGTACCTGCGCGCCACTCGATACCAGCATAAATATCCTCTGAGTTTTCACGGAAAATACACATATCGACTTTATTAGGTTCTTTTACTGGCGATGGCACACCTGCAAACCAACGAACTGGACGCTGGCAAACAAATAGATCCAGTTCCTGGCGCAGCGCCACATTCAAAGACCTAAAACCACCGCCCACAGGTGTTGTTAACGGGCCCTTAATGGATACAGCATAATCTTTCACTGCCTCTAGTGTCTCGGCTGGGAACCAGTCGCCTTCATATAGCTCCGCCGCTTTTTCACCACAGTAGACTTCCATCCAAGAAATCTGTTTACTGCCGGCATAGGCGTTAGCTACAGCCGCATCAATTACTTTGACCATTACCGGTGTAATATCCACGCCGATTCCATCACCCTCGATAAAAGGGATAATAGGGTTGTTTGGTACGTTGAGTGATAAATCAGCATTAACTGTAATTTTCTCACCAGATTGTGGAATCTGGATATGTTGGTATCCCATTGTGATCTCCGAGAGCGGTTGCGAGTTATATTTTGTAAAAAATTTACTAGAAAGCGTAATTTTAACACGTTTCTCTGACTTTTTTGTAACCCTGTTTCATTTACAATGGGTATAAATGGAGAAAATAATGGTTGCCAAGCTACTTTTATTCAACAAACCCTATCAAGTGCTCAGTCAATTCACCGATAATACGGGCAAATCAACACTGGCTGACTACATCGACATCAAATCGGTTTATCCGGCCGGTCGCCTCGATTTTGATTCCGAGGGTTTGTTACTGCTAACAGACAACGGTCGGATGCAAGCACAAATAAGTCACCCCAAATACAAATTGAGCAAAACCTATTGGGCACAGGTGGAGGGCATCGCCACCCAACAACACTGCGATGCTCTGCGTAGCGGAGTGATTTTGAAAGATGGACTAGCCGCGGCTATTTCCTGCCGGTTGATCCCTGAACCGACCCTATGGCTGCGTAATCCGCCGATTCGCGTACGTAAGTCCATTCCAGACAGTTGGCTTGAAGTAATCATTACCGAAGGGCGCAACCGACAAGTCCGCAGGATGACGGCTGCGGTCGACCTACCCTGTCTGCGATTAGTGCGACCACAGATTGGACAATGGTCCCTGGGGCAGCTGCAACCAGGGGAGTACCGCCTTATTGAACTCTCAGGCAATCAGTCTTTTCAACATCAGCTTCAATCTTAGGGGCTCCTTTATGCCAGATAAAATCCACCTTACCGTCGCCACTGTTATTGAAAGCGATAATTCCTTTCTTATGGTTAAGGAGACCAAATACGGTAAGCAGGTAATAAATCAGCCGGCTGGCCATGTCGAGCCTGGCGAGGATATTTTGCAAGCCGCCGTCCGCGAGACATTAGAGGAAACCGGTTGGGAGGTATCGATAACTGGTTTTCTCGGCATTTCAACACATTATGCTAGCCAAAATGGCGTCACTTATTATCGAATGACTTTTGTAGCCGAGACTATCAACCATCATCAGGACTATATTATTGATAGCGACATTGACTGCGCTGTGTGGATGTCTCTTGACGAAATCATCGCCGCGGAACATCAATTGCGCAGTGATATGGTACTGAGTTGCATTGAAGATTACCGTGCAAAGCGTATTTTTCCTTTGGAAATATTCCGCAACAAATTATAGTGTGCCCTCTTATAGATCACTGACGTAAATACACTGGTATGAGTTCATCAAAAAAAGTAATTGTTGGGATGTCTGGTGGCGTAGACTCCTCGGTGGCAGCATTATTACTGATCCAGCAGGGCTATCAGGTCGAAGGCCTGTTTATGAAAAACTGGGATGAAGACGACGGCTCTGAATACTGCACGGCCAAGGTCGATTTAGCCGATGCACAACAAGTGTGTGACAAGCTGGATATAAAACTCCATACCGCCAATTTTGCCGCTGATTATTGGGATAATGTGTTTGAATATTTTTTGGCGGAATATCGCGCTGGTCGCACTCCAAATCCAGATATCCTCTGCAATCGAGAAATTAAATTTAAAGTATTTTTAGATTATGCGCAGATTCTTGGCGCAGATTATATTGCTACTGGTCATTACACCAGATTAGGCACTGACAATGGGCAATCACAGTTACTGAAGGGGCTAGATAGCAATAAAGATCAGAGTTATTTTTTGCACGCTGTGGCCGAAGAAGCCTTTGCAAAGTCTCTGTTCCCTGTGGGTGAGCTTCAAAAGCAAGAGGTTCGTTCACTGGCGGATAAGCATGGTTTTATAACCTCTAATAAAAAAGATAGCACAGGCATATGCTTTATCGGCGAGCGCCGCTTTAAAGATTTTCTTGAGCAGTACCTCCCCGCTCAGCTAGGTGAGATGCGTACGCCTGAGGGGCTGTCTATGGGCCAGCATCAGGGGCTGATGTTCTACACCTTGGGACAGCGTCAAGGATTAGGTATCGGCGGCGTCAAAGGCAGTAGCGACGAACCCTGGTACACACTAGACAAGGATCTGGACAATAATATACTTATTGTTGGCCAAGGATCTCAGCACCCATTGTTATTCACTGACCATCTCAGGGCTGCAGATATAAATTGGATTAATGGCGAGCCACATGAACCCTTTCGCTGTTATGCTAAAACGCGCTATCGCCAGCCAGACCAGTTATGTCATGTATCGCAGCTGCAAGATGGTGGTTGCCAAGTACAGTTTGAACAGCCACAACGCGCAGTAACCCCTGGGCAGTCAGTGGTATTCTATGTTGGCGATCGTTGCTTGGGCGGCGGCACCATTGAAACAACTTGGAATCGTCAACATTAATATGTTTTTTAACAAACCCACTGCTGATCAAGCAGTATCTCTCGCCGCTGTTTTTCAATCATGCGAGTTAGTGGCCGAGTTAGCCCACACTGGCAATGCGCCGATTAGCCAAATGCAGCATAGTATGGAGGTACTACTCAACCAGAATCCTCTATCTATCGAGCAGCTCTATGGCCCGCTGGATAATTTGGCGCTTGGTTTTCAATCGATGAAGTCGCTTTTCGGTGAGGTGGGACAACCCAAGCATCCAGAGGTGATGAGATATGTATTGCTGGTCATTTATTTAGCCGGCAAATTAGGCAAAGATAGACACCGACTCAATACAATCGCTAACGGCATTGAGCAGGCGGCACGTCAAGCGGAGCATTTTTCTGCAACCCATGACAACGTGTTTAGCAGTGTCGCTGAGCTTTATGCGCAATCGGTAAGTACATTATCAGTGCGTATTCAAGTAGTCGGCTCCGCTAATTATCTGCGCCAACCAGCCATTGCTCAGCGCATTCGCAGTCAACTTTTCGGCGCCATCAGGAATGCTTTTTTATGGCGGCAATTAGGGGGCTCTCAGGTTCATATTATGATGCGTCGTAAAGCCTTAGCAAATGCCCTGCCCATTGCCTAAAACCTGCTACCAATAGCAATTGATTCCTGAAATTTAGCGTTGTTTGCGGTATTATTGTCACCCCAACATTTGACTACTCACTGAGATTTTTACATGGATAATATCGCCCTCTCTGCTCTTACTGCCATTTCACCGATCGATGGTCGTTACGGTGCCAAGACTGAGCGTCTGCGCACAGTATTTAGTGAATTTGGCTTGATTCGCTACCGTGTAATGGTTGAGGTTCGCTGGCTACAACATTTGGCGGCAGATGATGCGATAACTGAAGTTGCCCCATTTTCCGCCACTGCCAATGCGCTGCTTAATCAGTTGGTGGACAATTTTACCGAACAGCACGCACTGCGTGTCAAAGAGATTGAGCGCACCACAAATCACGATGTAAAAGCCGTTGAATACCTAATAAAAGAGACTTTCGCCGACAATGCAGAGTTGTGTGCGATATCGGAGTTTGTTCACTTTGCCTGCACCTCAGAGGATATTAATAATCTATCTCACGCTTTGATGCTAAAGGAAGGTCGTGATCAAGTCATGCTGCCAGCATTACAGGATATTGCCAATCAGTTGACTGCGATGGCGCACGAATTCGCCGATGTGCCAATGTTATCGCGCACTCATGGTCAAACAGCCTCTCCAACCACAGTAGGCAAAGAGTTTGCCAATGTGGCGTACCGACTCAATCGCCAGATTTCCCAAATAGCCTCAGTGCCACTGCTGGGCAAAATAAATGGTGCTGTGGGTAACTACAACGCGCATCTCTCAGCCTACCCAGAAATTGACTGGGGGCATAGCGCCAAACAGTTCGTTGAACAGTTAGGACTGCAGCACAACCCCTACACCACACAGATCGAGCCTCATGATTACATGGCTGAGTTATTCGATGGCTTGGCTAGAGCTAACACTGTTTTGATCGATTTCGCTCGCGATATTTGGGGTTACATATGCCTTGGATATTTCAAACAAAAGACAATCGCCGGTGAAGTAGGATCATCGACCATGCCGCACAAGGTGAATCCGATCGATTTTGAAAATGCTGAGGGCAATATGGGTATTGCCAATGCACTCTATGGTCATTTAGCGACCAAACTGCCTATTTCCCGTTGGCAACGTGACCTTACCGACTCCACCGTTCTGCGCAATATGGGGGTGGGCCTAGGCTATAGTTTGATTGCCTGTGCTTCGTTAGATAAAGGTATCAACAAATTACAACTTAATACTACACAGCTCGCTGCTGATCTTGATTCAAGCTGGGAGGTGCTGGCGGAGCCCATTCAAACGGTAATGCGCCGCTATGGCATTGAAGAGCCCTATGAAAAGCTTAAGGCATTAACACGTGGTAATGCGATGGATCAGGCTACCATTCAAGCCTTTATCGATACATTGGATATGCCCGATAAGGCCAAGGCTGAACTTAAAGCGCTTAGCCCTAGCCTCTATGTTGGCACTGCCGGTCAGCAGGCTAAGGCTGTTTAGGGTCTGAGAGTAGAAACAGATAATGATCCTATTCCCCATTCTTGGTGATATCAGCGCTGAGCATTTTCTGGCGGACTATTGGCAAAAAAAACCTTTGCTTGTACGTGGTGCTATCAGCGACTTTGAGCCACCAATTGCCGGGGATGAGCTAGCGGGTCTAGCCCTTGAACCTGAGGTGGAATCGCGTCTAATTGTCGGCTCTGACTGGCATATGACCGAAGGGCCATTAACTGAGGCGCAGTTCGCTGGTCTGCCTGAAAAACAATGGACTCTGCTTGTTCAGGCTGTTGATCTGTGGATACCGGAAGTGAGCACATTATTAGATAGATTTCGCTTCCTACCGCCTTGGCGCATTGATGACATTATGGTTAGCTATGCCGCAGACGGCGGTGGCGTCGGCCCGCATTTTGATTATTACGATGTATTTTTACTTCAGGGCAGTGGCCGTCGAAAATGGCAAATTGGTCAAACATGCGATCACAATAACGCCTTGGTTGATCATCCAAATCTTAAAATTTTAGCCGAATTCAGCGTTACCGATGAGTGGATTCTCGAGCCTGGCGACATGCTTTACATTCCGCCCAGAGTAGCTCATTGGGGTACGGCTATAGGTGCTTGCACGACCTTTTCTATAGGTTTTAGAGCACCGTCGGCCACGGAGATGCTCGATGATTTGGCCACAGACTTGCTGAGTCGCGGGTCAGAACCAACCTTCTTGACCGACCCGCCACTAACGCCGCAAATGGCAAACGACAATATCGACCCCGCCTATATCAAGCAGATAAGAGCATTGTTACTAGAGACACTTAATGATGAAACAATGTTGACTGAGTGGTTTGCCCAGTACATGACGCAACCGAAATATCCTATGTTATTGGATGAGACGGGGGAAAAGCGCACAGCCAGTGTCCGGCACAGTGCGACCGCGACCGAACCTCAATCTACAAAGCATTTTGAAAATGGCTTGCCCATTTAATTATTGCCGGCTCTCTTGAGCTACGGCACCAGCGCCCTGCCTGCGACTATCTGCCGCGCCATGTAATCGACCATCAATCGCTTTATAGATACTTTGGCTTGCACCGAGGCGACCACTGCTATGGTTAATAATATGCCCCATTTTTTGCAGTAAAGCTTTGCTGTCAGCAGATAACCCGGGTTCGTAATAGATATTGTCGGGCAACCACTGGTGATGAACTCGGCTTGCTGCGGTGGCTTCAGCGATACCCATATCAAACTCGAGCAAATTGAGTATTATTTGCATTACGATAGTAATAATAGTGCTACCACCGGGAGTGCCCGTCGCCAGTACAGGCTCACCTTCGGAATTAAACATAATTGTCGGCGTCATTGAGCTAAGGGGGCGCTTATTGGGGTGAATGCCATTGGCTATGCCGCCAATTAGTCCATAACCGTTGGGAAAACCGGGTTTAGACGAAAAGTCATCCATCTCATTATTGAGTAGAAACCCGGCGCCATCGACTGCAATACCGCTGCCATAAGAAAAATTTAGTGTATAGGTGTTGCTCACCACATTGCCCCATCGATCCCAAGTGCTGAAATGCGTTGTCTCAGTACTCTCCGCCGGCTGCGTAATGGGTGATATTGGCCGT
>CBFHVP010000023.1:0-2566 GCA_965659315.1 uncultured Porticoccaceae bacterium
TGCAAATCGACAATTAACCAAGATAGACCAACTTCTAACCCAATTTGACCAGAGTCTGCGCACCTTGGTGGGCAATGCTCCTTCACCACAACGCATATCGCCTGCCGAGAAAGTTGAAGATGTGCAACTATCAGAAAAGGAACGTCGTCATGCCCTCGGCTTGATGCGTGTCAATCATGCCGGCGAGGTCTGTGCTCAAGCGCTTTATCAGGGGCAAGCGTTAACAGCGAAATTGCCCGAAGTAGGCAAACAAATGCAACATGCAGCTGAGGAAGAAATCGATCATCTTGCATGGTGTGAGGAAAGAATCCATGAACTGGGTGGCCGCACTAGCGCCTTAAACCCAGTCTGGTACGTCATGTCCTTTGGTATTGGCGCCACTGCCGGCTTGATCAGCGACAAACTTAGCCTCGGGTTTGTCGCTGCCACCGAAGACCAGGTCTGCGACCATCTGCAGAAACATTTGCATGAACTGCCCGTCAATGACCTCAAAAGCAGAACCATTGTCGAAGAAATGCTGAGCGACGAAGCGCGGCATGCAGAGACAGCGCTTGAGGCCGGCGGTCATCGTTTCCCCACACCAGTCAAGAAACTTATGACTTTGGTTTCGTCAGCGATGACAATAAGCAGTTACAGATTGTGATTAAGTGCTTGCAAACGCGTTATTATTCCTATCCCAGCCTTGAATCAAGCCAACAATGATATCTGCCAACCAGCGGTGGATACCTGAGCCAGATGTCCGCTTGTGTTGCAAAAGCACTAATGAAATGGTGCCCTTGTGTGGCAACTCTGCCGGATAGGGTTTGCGCACAATTCGATACATTTCACGCTCCATAGTAAGACCGTAAGTAGCCGCCACCATAAGGCAATCTGTACCACAGACAGTTTCTACTGCGGTCATCAGCTGATTGGTAACTAGAGCCTTTTTACGCTTGCGCCCTAAATCTCGAAGCACGCGGTCAAATCGTGCGTCGGTACGCGCACTCACCCGCTTCGCGATTAATAGATAATACTGTACAAAAGGGTATTCGAGGATTTCATCCAAGGTGATCGGAGTTTTGTCTGCTAGGGGGTGATCTTCACGCATCCAGATGGAGGGTGTAAAAATAGCCAGATTGCGGGTGCTGATATCTTCAGTAAGATTTTTTTCAATATCAATGGCGAAGTCTAGAACACCCTCAGCTAGTTCGCCCTCTACTGAATCAGTTTCGCTGGAAATTGACAGAACGACCCCAGGCGCATGTTCGGTAACAACCTTAGTCAGCTCAGAAATTAATGAAATAGCGACAAATTCAGGCACCGCAAGATTGATCTCGCCTTCATAAGTCGCAGGGTCAAACTCTCCCTCACTTACCATTTCTAAAATACCATCGAGCAACCGCGGTAATCGGGCCTGAAGATCCCGAGCCTTAGGCGTTGGCACTAACTCATTACCAGTTCGCGTAAATAGCGGGTCATCTAATTGGTATCTGAGACGTTGTAATACTCGACTCATCGCTGGTTGAGTAATAAACAAACGTTCCGCGGCGCGAGTGACGCTTTTTTCTTCTAGTAGCGCCTGCAAGGAAACCAGCAGGTTAAGATCGAGTCGTGAGAGCTTTTGTAAATTCATGAAATTGGACTCCATTACAAAAATGCATACTATTAATGCAAACAATGCATTTGGATTATGTCACACAATTCTCTATTGTGTCATCTATAGAGCGATGGCGCTTTAATTTACTCAAGGAGATACACATGACACTCGTTTATTTAATGATCGGTTTTACCGGCCTAGCGGGTGCTGCAATTGCGAAAGATAGTTTCGTTAAGTTGGAAGCACCACGTATCGAGGCTTCTAAGAAATAGTAATTGCCAAGTGCTTTGACTTGGCAGTGCAAACTGACCAAATATTAGTTTTACCCTATTACCCCTCTTAATCCTTGCTATAGGATTTTTTTACCGGGACCTGCCAAGGTCCCGTTTTTTTTGCTTCAAATATTGTTAGCCTCAGATGCACATTACAGATATGCATAACCATAATGCAAATAATGCATTTGCGCTATGGGCTGGCTATTTCTAGAATGCGCCCATGTTTTAGGGGGGTCGCAACTAGCGAGTCCCCGAAAGATTTACCCCTAACCCCTCTTTGTAATTCATTCAAAGAACTTTTTAAGGAGTCCACCTTGGGCTCCTTTTTTTTACCCGTAATATTTGCTCCATTGGCCTTTGATTACAAGGCCTAGGATGATATTAATGTGCGCTTTCGATGGTAAAACAATGACTAATTTCGACGCCCGCAGCCTCCAACATAATTGAGGCTGAGCAGTACTTTTCAGCTGATAGCTCTACGGCTCGCTTAACCTGCGACTCTTTGAGATCGACCCCGGTCACCACAAAATGTAGATGAATCTTACTGAACACCGCTGGCACAGCATCGACTCGTTCTGCTTTAACCTCTGCGCGACAATCTACAACCTGCTGGCGACCCTTTTGCAACATACTCATTACATCAAAGGACGCACAGCCACCGAGGCCAAGTAAAATCATTTCCATTGGACGCACACCCAGATTTCTGCCTCCCTGC
>CBFHVP010000023.1:2622-22130 GCA_965659315.1 uncultured Porticoccaceae bacterium
TACGCCATCCACCCACTTTACTGTTGCTCGCATGATTACCCTTAATTTTTTGATTAGCTTCTGCTGAAAGGCGCAAAGATTACCATAGACTGCCTATAAAGATTTATACGCAGTCATAATATTTTTACTACACTTAGTCGAACAGGTTGCATATAACCGTGGTGGGCAGTGGTTAATAGAGTAGATGCAGTCTAAGAAGCTCTTAAATATAAGGAGATTTACATTGGCGTCTGTCCCGCTTACACCACATATAGACCATGTCGAAGAATTTTTATCTCATTGCCACCGTCGCAAATATCCAGCTAAAAGCACAATTATCTATGCGGGAGACCAAGGTGATACTCTCTACTACATAGTAAAAGGGTCCGTCTCCGTAGTTATTGAGGATGAAAATATTGGCAAAGAAATAATTCTTGCCTACCTAAATCCCGGTGATTTTGTTGGTGAAATGGGCCTGTTTGATCAGGAGGAGCGAAGTGCATGGATCCGCACCAAAACTGAGTGTGAAGTCGGAGAAATTAGCTATGCGAAATTTATTGAGCTGACTAATCAACGTCCGGAATTTATGTTTGCTGTCAGCAAACAGATCGTACAAAGACTAAGAGACACAACACGTAAAGTTGGCGACCTTGCTTTTTTAGATGCGACCGGTCGTGTCGCACGCACGCTTTTAAACCTTTGTACTGAACCCGACGCCATGACCCATCCTGATGGAATGCAAATCAAAATCACCCGTCAAGAAATTGGCCGAATTGTCGGTTGCTCAAGAGAAATGGTCGGCAGGGTACTCAAAGACTTAGAGCAGCGCGGGCTCGTTTCAATAGCAGGCAAAACCATGGTAGTGTTTGGTACCAGATAAGCATTGCCCTATTTAACGAAATAAGTCTCTAAGCCTTTCGCCAGGTTCATCACTACGCATAAATGCCTCACCCACCAAAAATGCATTGACGTTATTTTCTCGCATGACCACAACATCTTCACGGTGATGAATACCACTCTCTGTGATGACAATCTTATCGCTTGGTATTTGCTCTAACAATTTGAAAGTATTGTCGAGACTGACATCAAAGCTATGCAAATTGCGATTATTGATACCCACCATTGGATTATCGAGTTTCAGTGCAGTATTTAATTCTGCGACATCATGAACTTCAATCAAAACATCCATACCCATTGTTATGGCCACTTCATGTAATTGATAAAGCTGTTCTTCATTGAGAGCTGAAACGATGAGCAAAATACAATCGGCACCCATCGCTCGAGCTTCATAGATCTGGTAAGGGTCAACAATAAAGTCTTTACGAATAACGGGCAGATCGCAAGCCGCTCGAGCCATAGTTAGATAGCGATCAGCACCCTGAAAAAAATCGACGTCCGTCAAAACCGATAAACAGGCCGCACCGCCTTTCGCATAACTCTTAGCGATTGCCGCTGGATCAAAGTCTTCTCGAATCACACCTTTACTGGGTGATGCTTTTTTAATTTCCGCGATTACGGCAGATTGTCCAACGGCCAGTTTGGCTTCTAAGGCCGTCGCGAAACCACGAGGCGCTGAGGCAGACGCAATTTGTTCCAATAACTGCGCCATCGGCCTAACGTTGCTGCGCTCTACAATTTCTTGCTGCTTACGAGCAAGAATTTTTTTCAAAATGGTCGGTGTATCTGAACTCATATTGATTAATCTCTCAGTGTTTTTTAGCCGTCTTTCTGAGCTTGCGTGAAGGCTACTAAGTCATTTATTTTCGCTTTCGCCAAGCCAGAACTTATAGCATCGATCGCCATATCCACGCCCTGCGCCAAATGGGTAGCACAACCCGCCACATAGAGTGCTGCGCCAGCATTTATGGCAATTAAGTCTGCTGCTTTACTTGCTTGAGCTGACGCTTGCTTACCAAGAGCATCCAAAATCAATGCTAGAGACTGCTCAGCATTATCTACTTCAAGACCCTGTAAACTTTGACGCTGTGATAAGTAATCCTCTGGACGAATGCTGTACTCTTTGATCTCACCGCCGACATATTCTGCAACATAGGTTTCGTCAGCAATACTTATTTCGTCAAGTCCATCTGCGGAATGGACCACCATAATATGCTCGGCCCCTAAACGGCCCAATACCTCCGCCATAGGCCAACAAAGTTCCCGGTTGTACACACCTATAAGCTGTCGTGTAACGCTCGCGGGATTAGTCATTGGCCCCAGAATATTAAAAATAGTCCGCAAACCCAATTCTTTGCGCGGGCCTATGGCATATTTCATGGCGCTGTGATGGGCCGGTGCAAACATAAAACCAACACCCAGCGCCTCGACACATGACGCAACCTGAGCAGGATCAAGACTTAGATTGACACCCGCGGCCTCCAACACATCAGCTGCACCACTATTGCTACTCACGGAGCGGTTACCATGTTTAGCTACCTGCCCTCCCGCAGCCGCAACAACAAAGGTCGCAGCGGTGGACACATTGAATAGGTTCGATTCGTCACCACCCGTACCAACAATATCGACTAGGTATTGACCAGAAACTCGGACGCCAGTTGCCAACTCTCGCATTACTTCTACAGCGCCGGCAATCTCGTCGATAGATTCACCCTTGACTCGCAACGCCACTAAAAAGGCGCCAATTTGAGCATCAGTGGCATTGCCAGTCATTATTTGGCGCATGACATTAACCATATCAGCCGAATCAATATCACTGCCGTTGACTACCTGCTCTATCGCTTTTTTGATGTCCATGACCTAGCCTTTAATAAAATTGTTGAGCATGTCGTGGCCGTGCTCAGTGAGTATAGATTCCGGATGGAACTGCACACCCTCAACAGCCAATGAACGGTGACGAACACCCATAATTTCATCCAACGAGCCGTCCTCAGCCTGTGTCCAGGCGTTGATCTCAAGGCAATCGGGTAGCGACTGCTGTTCGATCACTAGAGAATGATAGCGCGTGGCCTCAAAGGGATTACTCAGCCCCTTAAAAACACCTGTATCATCATGGTGAATCATTGAAGTTTTACCATGCATTACCTGTTTAGCACGAATGATATAGCCACCAAAAGCCTGACCGATACTTTGATGCCCCAAACAGATACCCAAAATAGGTATTTTGCCGGCAAAGGCCTCAATACATGCAATGCTGATACCCGCTTCATTTGGTGTACAGGGCCCAGGAGAGATAACAATTTTTTCTGGTGCTAGCTGCTCAATCTCAGCAATCGTAATCTCGTCATTTCTATAAACTTGAACATCAGCTTGTAATTCAGCCAAATATTGCACTACGTTATAGGTAAAGGAGTCATAATTATCGATCATCAGTATCATCTTGACTCTCCGCTAGGCGCTTTACACACCATCGCCGCTGCTCGCATCAACGCCCGCGCCTTATTCATCGTCTCTTCCCATTCCAGTTCAGGTACTGAGTCTGCCACTACACCAGCCCCAGCCTGCACATGTAACATGCCGTCTTTAATCACTGCTGTGCGGATCGCTATGGCAGTATCCATATTGCCATTCCATCCGATATAGCCAACGGCACCGCCGTAAATACCGCGCTTTACCGGCTCTAGCTCATCAACAATTTCCATGGCGCGAATTTTAGGCGCGCCACTTAAGGTTCCCGCGGGTAGCGTGGCTTTTAAAGTTTCCAGCGCACCCATGCCTGACTTCACCCTGCCGATTACGTTGGAGGTAATATGCATAACATGAGAATAGCGCTCGACTACCATTTTTTCAGTGACTTCTACCGTGCCAGTTTGACTGATACGGCCAACATCATTGCGACCCAAATCAATCAGCATCAGATGTTCTGCAATTTCTTTGGGGTCAGCCAACATCTCTTGCTCTAGCGCTTGATCTTCTTCCTCGCTTTGCCCTCGTCGCCGAGTGCCAGCTATAGGTCGCACTGTTACCTGGCCCTCTTCCAAGCGCGCCAACACCTCGGGCGATGAACCGACAATATGAATACCATCCAAATCTAAGAAATACATATACGGAGAGGGGTTGAGTCTTCGCAGTGCGCGATAAAGATTGATAGGCGCAGCATCAAACGGTGCTGAAAGCCGCTGCGACGGCACCACTTGCATTACATCACCCGCTAGCACATAGTCTTTGATGCTACCCACCGCGTTCATATAGTCTTGCTTACCAAAGCTGGAAACAAAAGCGTCCTCGGTAATACCATCCTCAGGCAAATTCATTGCTGGCAATTGTGGCGCAGGTTGAGCTAATTTCGCTTCTAACTCATCAAGGCGCGCCTGAGCTTTGGCAAACGCCTGTGGCTCCGCCGCATCTACGTGAACCACGAGCATAATGGTGCCAGATAAATTATCAAAAATAGCCACTTCGTCAGAGGCAAGCAACAGAATATCGGGGGCACCTAGATCATCCTTAGGTGTACTTTTAGCTAATTTAGGCTCAACAAAGCGGACCGTATCATAACCAAAATAACCGACTAAACCACCAGTAAATCGAGGTAGCTCCGGTAAACTTGGCATACTGAATAGCCGCCGAAAACGCTCTACTTCCGCCAACGGGTCATCAGTTGTTCGGTTCACCATCGGCTTGCCATCACGAATGATTTCAAAGCGATTTCCGTACACTTTTAACAAGGTCGAGGTTTGCAACCCAATTAAAGAGTAACGACCCCATTTTTCACCGCCTTGCACCGATTCGAACATATACGAATTGGCACCAAAGGCGAGTTTTAAATAAACACTAAGAGGCGTTTCAAGGTCAGCCAAAACCTCTCTCGTTACTGGAATACGGTTGAAGTCTTGGCTTGCTAACTGAGCAAATTTTTCGGGGGTCATGATGGTTTCCTTGGACAGTCTGATTTAGATAGGCGCACCGAGCACCCTGACGACACTATCTGCGCCATCGCCACCACTGGTGGCTACTATCAATCTGATCCAAACAACTATTTTTCAAAACCATCTCCAACTTGAGGTCGGCTATTGTAATCAAATAATGAATGTCAGTAAATTAGCTGGCGGTAGCGAGTTGCTTCCGCATATCGGCAATGACTGCCGCGTAATCTGGTTGACCAAAGATAGCCGAACCCGCAACAAAGGTGTCAGCACCGGCCGCCGCTATCTCAGCAATATTATTCACGCCAACACCGCCATCAACTTCGAGGCGAATATCATAGCCACTACTATCAATAAGTTGTCTAGCTTGCTTTAGCTTTTCCAACGTCGATGGAATAAACTTCTGCCCGCCAAAACCAGGATTCACCGACATTAGCAAGAGCATATCCATTTTATCCATAACCCATTGAACGGCATCCAACCCAGTGCCGGGATTTAGCACCAAGCCAGCCTTACAGCCCAAATCGCGCACTAGCTGTAATGATCGGTCAATATGATGGGAGGCTTGTGGATGAAAAGTGATATAAGTCGCACCAGCATCGGCAAATAGTCGAATCAAATCATCCACCGGCTGCACCATCAGATGCACATCAATGGGTGCAGTTACACCATAATCTCTAAGCGCCTTACAAACCATCGGCCCAATAGTAAGATTAGGCACATAATGGTTGTCCATAACATCAAAATGAACCACATCGGCTCCAGCCGCGAGGACGCTATCGACCTCTTCACCCAATCGGGCAAAGTCGGCGGCCAGAATAGAAGGAGCAATTAAAAAGTCAGTCATAACACACCAAAAGTCAGTTCAGACGCAATGATGCGGGAGAACCTATTAAGGTGCAAATTATTTACCCAAATGACCGACTAATCAGACAACTAGAGGGGATAGCCGATAAAAAATGGCCATTGGTTACAATGGCCGTTTAAATATCTATACAATTCGTCTTAGAATGGCTTTTTAGTTTTTCTTATTATCGCTCGCCTCGCCTTTTTTCAACCGATTACCACGCATTGCTTTAGCCTCTTCCTTGGTAACAACGCCATTACCATCAACATCCATCGCCGTAAATCGCTCGCGTCTTTTACTGACCATCTCAGCGATAGCCTGCTCATGTTCCTGAGCAGATATATTACCATCACCATCTGCATCCATCTGTTTGAATAGGCCACCCTTGCGGCCCTTACCCGAACCGCCATGATTATCTGCAATAGAGCAAACTGAAACTGACGCCAACAACACAATCAAAACTACATTTTTCATCAATACGACTCCTCTCGTTAGACCTGAGACTCAACGTTATAACGCTAATTCGGTTGACCGACAAAAGTTAATCGTACTGATAGTCCGAAAATTGCTCGCGTAAATCTTTCTTACTTACCTTACCCGTTGCGGTATGCGGTATCTCATCAACAAAGACACAGTCCTCAGGTATCCACCAGCTAGCAATCTTACCTTTAAGAGACGCCAGAATATCTTCTTTGCTGGGTGTGGCATCAGCAATAGGAATGACTATAAGCAAGGGCCTCTCCGTCCACTTTGGGTGGGGCACACCAATCACTGCCGCCTCTTGCACCTGCGCATGGGCCATCGCCGCATTTTCAACATCAATAGAGCTAATCCACTCACCGCCTGATTTGATCACATCTTTAACACGGTCGGTGATCGTAACGTAGCCATATTCATCAATAGAGGCCATATCACCGGTATCAAACCAACCATCATCATCCAGTGCCGGCTTGTCCTCTAAACGGTAATAGCCTTCACAGACCCAGGGACCTTTTACCAACAGTAATCCTGATGCAATGCCATCCCAGGGCAGTTCATTATGCTCAGAGTCAACTATTTTCATTTCCACGCCATAGACAATCCGCCCTGCACGAATACGATAGGCATCTTTCTCTTCTTCTGAGCAATTTGTCATCCATGCCAATGGTTTGTTGTAGGAACCCAATGGGCTCATTTCTGTCATACCCCAGCCCACATGCATATAGATGCCATATTTATCCATCGCTTGCATCAATGACAGTGGACAAGCAGAACCGCCGGCAACCACCTTTTTAAGGGTTTCCACCGTTTTACCACTACTGTTGAGATAATCGACCAATGCCAACCACACCGTGGGTACGCCCAGTGAGTAGTTGACCTTTTCTTCATTGATAAGATGCGTCAATGTCTCGCCATCGGCCATTTTGGGGCCGGGGAAGACCAGTTTTGCACCCACCATCGGGGCATTGTAGGCCGTGCCCCAAGCATTGACATGGAACATGGGAACTATGGGCATAATCACATCATCGCTGGATAAATTCATCACGTCGGGCAATGAACCCACGATGGAGTGCAACACGGTGCTGCGATGACTATAGACCACCCCTTTCGGATTCCCTGTGGTACCAGAGGTGTAGCACATCGAGCTGGCGGTGTTTTCATCGAGATCGGGCCAATCAAATGTATCGGGCTGGTCGGCAATAAATGTTTCATAGCAGTGCGCATTGGTTAGAGATGTCTCTGGCATGTGCTCAGCACTGGTCATGATCACATAACCACGGACGGTGGGTAACTTGTCCTTCAGCGCCTCAAGCAGGGGGACAAACATGGGATCAGCAAATACCCACTGATCTTCGGCATGATTAATAATAAATTCTATCTGTTCGGGGAATAATCGCGGGTTGATGGTATGACAGATATATCCAGCACAGGAAATTGCGTAGTACAGTTCAAAATGACGGTAGTCATTCCAAGCCAGAGTGGCAATGCGGTCACCGCGTTTAAAGCCAACTTGGTTCAAGGCGTTAGCCATCTGACGAACTCGGCGAAAGGCATCTTTGTAAGTGTATCGATGGTGAGGATTATCGCCAGTGAATGAGACAATTTCACTCGCACTATTAATACGATCCGCATGCTGCATTATCGAGGTGATTGTCAGCTGCGCATCCATCATTAAACCGTTCATAGTTACCCCTTTTTTATTTTTTTAATTAAGTTCCCCTTCAGACCTAAAGACTATCATTGATCAACAGACCAAAAATACTACGAAATTCGGCCAGAGGGTCACTTTTTTGTATCGCCCGACACAGAGACAAGCTGAGTTAAAAATACAGAGGAATCTGCTTTAAATAGGTCTCTATTTCCTGAAAATCAGGTAACAAAAGGGTCTCACCCTGTACCATCAAGTCTATTTTGATGCACTTGCCCAAGTTTTCCGCGCCACGAGAAGCAATGCCCGAGTCAGTGGTAATACTCATAGTATGAGGGAAATTAGAGACCATGATCGCATAGTATCTATGGCTATGGCCTTCGGTAAAACTCTTGAGTACGACCATGCCATTACCAACACCAAGATCAGCCGCCGTACGACCCCATTGCACCGCAGTGAAATCGATCAACGGGATAGTTAAATGATGCCACTCAATCCACCCAATCGCCCAATTGGGCAGTTTAACACTAGTTTTCGGTTGTTGCTTGGTGATGATTTCAGCTACAGCTGGGGTGGGAATAAGTAGTTTTGACTGACCAATATGCACAGCCAAAAAGTCTATTTTTTCGCTTAGTCCATGTTTATCTTCAGATAATAAAGTCATTTGCTCCATGCTCCGTCAAATATTTTTTATCACTGTCCTATTTGCACAGCATGCCACGATGTCAAACCCTTCAACGACGCCGTCAAAACCTGTGAAAAGCATTTCAAAGAACAGTTGTAATGTATAATCTTCGTTTTGTTGTATTTATAAACTCTCACTCCATCAAAATTGTTGATGTTAGGAGAGATATTCCTATAGCTAATTGCCATAACTAGTTATAGTGCAAAAGTCATTAAAGGGCGGTTATTTATGAGCAAATCTCTCGGCGTCGTGATGGATCCAATTGGATCTATCAATTACAAAAAAGATACGACATTAGCATTGCTCCTGGCAGCCCAACGTCGTGGCTATAGATTATTTTATATGGAGCAACAAAATCTCTTTTTAGAGAATGGCAACCCGCGTGCCGAAGTGCGACCTTTGAAGGTAATAGAAAACCCATTCAAATGGTATGAATTAGATGAAGCTAGCTCAATACCATTGGAGGAACTCGATGTAATTTTGATGCGTAAAGACCCGCCATTCGATAGCGAGTTTATCTATTCAACCTATATTCTCGAAGCAGCAGAACGACGCGGTACATTAGTGGTCAACAAGCCGCAAAGCCTTCGCGACTGTAACGAGAAGGTGTTTGCTACAGAATTTCCCGATTGCACGCCCCCACTACTGGTAAGTAGAGACGAATACCGACTCAAAAAATTCTTAGCTGAGCATCTAGATGTTGTTTTCAAGCCTCTCGATGGCATGGGTGGCACATCTATTTTTCGCGCCAAACAGGGCGATCAAAATGTCAATGTGATTCTCGAAACCCTGACCAACAACGGTGGCGAGACTATAATGGCGCAGAAGTACCTGCCTGAAATAACCACCGGCGACAAACGTATACTGGTTGTTGACGGCGAGGTCATTCCCTACAGCCTGGCGCGAATTCCTGCGGTCGGAGAATTCCGCGGTAATCTCGCCGCTGGCGGCCAAGGTCTCGTGCAGCCCCTGTCCGACCGTGATCAATGGATTGCTGAGCGGGTTGCACCAACACTGCAAGCCAAAGGTCTTATTTTTGCGGGCTTAGATGTTATTGGTGATTATCTAACGGAAATAAATGTGACTAGCCCAACTTGCGTACGTGAAATCGACAGCGCTCAGGAGACAGGCATTGCTGATCGGTTGTTAGACGCGATTGATACGCGACTCACTTGATCTTAGTTAACGGATAAAACCCGCGATAGCTCTAGGGACCGAATAGTGGACTGGTTTCGGTGACGATACTGTCGCAAAGATCTCAGCGACTCAGGAACTGAGTAATGAGTGCAACAACATGTCACCAGAGCACTTTTGAGCCTGTAAAAAAATGGGTTATCCGCAAGGTAATCCTGCAATAGCCCTTGAGTTTATTACCTTCATCCCCCATATTAATGGCCATGGATGCGAGTTCAAAAAAAACCATCTCCAGTTTAAAGAACTATTTTCTACTGGCCATGCCTAGACTCAACGACCCCAATTTTGCTCAGTCTGTGGTGTATATTTGTGAACATAGCGTTGATGGCGCGATGGGGCTTATTATCAATCAGCAATTGGATATCCCTGCCAAGGCCATATTTGATCAACTAGAGTTGAGTTATCTTGACAGTTACGGCAATTCATTAATTTTTGACGGTGGCCCGGTACAACGGGACCGCGGCTTCATTTTGCATAAGTCGAGTAACCAGCAGTGGGAGTCAACGGTTCCAATCGCGGAGGATATAAGCCTCACTGCGTCGAAGGACATTCTTAGTGATATTGCGCAAGGTAAGGGCCCAGAGAGTGCGCTGATTACTCTGGGCTATTCAAGTTGGGAATCTGGTCAGCTAGAGCAAGAGCTGGCACAAAACAGCTGGCTTACAATTCCAGCGGATTCAGCGATTATTTTTGATACCGCCTGCGCCAAACGAGCTGACGCTGCGGCTTCGTCGATTGGTGTCAATTTAGATATGCTTGCTCTGGATGCTGGTCATGCCTGACGGGCATAAAACCGTACTGGCTTTTGACTTTGGCCTCAAACAAATTGGTGTGGCGCAAGGCCACACACTTATCGATTCAGCCAATGGCCTTGCCATTATTAAAGCCAACGAAGGTTCCCCCGACTGGTCAGCCATCAAAGAGATTATTGAAAAATGGCAGCCAGACTTGTTATTGGTTGGCCTACCCTTGAATATGGACAACAGCGAGAGTGAACTCAGTCAGAAAGCCCGTCGCTTCGCTCGTCGCTTAGAGGGTCGATTCAGCATACAGGTCCTGATGATAGATGAGCGGCTCACTAGTCGCGAAGCTAAATCTATTATTCATCAAGAACAGCGCATTAGCGGTCGCAAAGCACGAACCCAAGATTTGACTAAAATCGATCACCTAGCGGCAGCGCTTATATTACAGGGTTGGTTGCAAGCACCTGAACTAGGTCAAAAACCCTAGCTAATAGGACCCACGTCAGTAAACAGTATTATTCCATGGTTTACCCTGCTAACAGGCTAAAAGGTATCGGGAAATTTCGCTTTTTCCTTAGCGACGTCTTTTCGAATAACCCCCTGCCCAACTAAATAATTTAGACTCTGATCCAATGTCTGCATGCCCACAGCACTGCCAGTTTGGATAGATGAATACATTTGCGCTATTTTACCCTCACGGATTAAATTACGAACCGCTTGGGTGCCAATCATAATTTCAAATGCAGCGACCCGCCCGCCCCCCTCTTTTGCCAATAGCAGTTGCGAGATAACGGCCTGAAGGGATTCCGAGAGCATTGATCGGACTATGGGTTTTTCGCTAGTAGGGAACACATCCACCAGCCTATCAATAGTTTTTATCGCAGACGTGGTATGCACGGTAGCTAACACTAGGTGGCCTGTTTCTGCGGCAGTAAGCGCCAATCTTATCGTTTGCAAATCACGCAATTCACCAATCACCAGTACATCTGGATCTTCTCTCAATGCAGAGCGTAACGCCTGATCAAAATTCAGGGTGTCTCGATGCATTTGGCGCTGATTAATAAGACTTTTGTTACTTTGATGAACAAATTCAATTGGGTCTTCAATTGTCAAAATATGGTCAGGGCGATTTTTATTAATACAATCAACCATTGCCGCCATAGACGTAGACTTTCCTGAGCCAGTGGGTCCCGTTACCAACACAAGACCTCGGGGTTGGAGCGAGATGTTGCGAAAAACATCGCCCATGCCCAACTGCTCAAGCGATAAAATTTGTGTAGGGATGGTACGAAAAACTGCAGCATAACCCCGATTTTGGTGGAATATATTGGCCCTAAACCGAGCTACATCTGGTACAGAAAATGAAAAATCGATATCAAGGAATTGCTCAAAGTCTTTCTTTTGCTTGTTATTCATTATTTGGTAGATCAAACTGTGCACCTGTTGATGCGTGAGAGACGGCAAGTTGGTGCGATGCAACTCACCATCGACCCGAATCATAGGCGGTAGGCCAGCAGAAATATGTAAGTCAGAAGCGTCTTGTTTTGCGCTTAACGTCAGTATCTCGGTAATATCCATTGTTGTGTCTCGCTTATTCCATTAAAACTAGTACTTTATAGTGAGCTAATTGCATTCCAACGCTAACGATTTAGAACGATGTCGACTATTGAAAACAACATTACTGCGCTCCAGAGGCGTATACAACAGGCAGCTAGTGATGCAGGACGCAATCCTGAGGACATACAGCTACTTGCTGTTACCAAGACGAGAAATAGTGCGCAGATTTGCCGCGCTATAAGCGCTGGTGTTCATTGCTTTGGTGAAAACTATTTGCAAGAAGCAATAGGTAAAATAGACCAGTTTAACGATACCCGATTAGACTGGCATTTTATTGGTCCACTTCAATCTAATAAAACACGACAGGTCGCAGAGAATTTCTCTTGGGTACATACAGTCGATCGCATCAAAATCGCTGAGCGGCTCAGCATTCAACGACCTGATAACATGCCGGCACTCAATATCTGCTTACAAATCAATATTGATAATGAATCGAGTAAGTCAGGCTTTAACCAAGATCAGGCCATGGAAGTTGTGGCTTCTATTGCCCAGCTTCCCAAACTGAAATTGCGTGGGTTGATGGCAATACCCAGACCTCGGTCAACCCACAAGCAGCAACGACAACCTTTTGCTCAACTACGGACTCTTATGCAGCAAATCAACAGTGGGCTGGACAATTCTCAGAAACTGGATACCCTCTCTATGGGTATGTCTGCAGACCTTGAGGCAGCAATAGCAGAGGGGGCAACCCTTGTTAGAGTGGGTACGGATATTTTTGGTGCGCGCCAGTGACCATTCTTATTGTGTACATCTAGAATCACTATTTAAACGAGTGAAATGATCTATGAGTAAAATTGTATTTATCGGTGGCGGCAATATGGCATCATGCCTGATCGGCGGTATGATCGCTAATGGTATGGCCAGCGAAAAGATTTTGGTTAGCGAACCAGGAGCAGGCGCGCGACAAAAGCTCAGCGAGCTGCACGGCATAGAAACAACTGCAGACAATCGAGCCGCGGCAGCCCAAGCAACATTACTGGTACTGGCGGTAAAACCACAAATAATGGCCGCGGTTGCCAAAGATTTAGCGACAGCCTTGGAGCATAAACCCGCTGTGGTTTCCATCGCCGCAGGCATTCCTCTAGCCGCATTAGAAAATTGGTTGGGCTCGGAAATTGCGCTAGTACGCGCTATGCCTAATACGCCCGCCCTAGTAAAGAGCGGTGCTACGGGATTGTTTGCCAACTCATTACTCAACGATCAACAAAAACAATTGGTCGACCAGCTATTCGAGTCGGTAGGTTACGTCTGTTGGGTAGAACGCGAGGCACTCATTGACGCCGTCATCGCGGTATCAGGCAGCGGTCCTGCGTACTTCTTTTTAGTATTAGAGGCGATGCAAAATATTGGCCAAGAGCTTGGGCTACCGGAACAGACAGCCGAGGCTCTTAGCCTACATACTGCTTTGGGAGCATCGCGCATGGCTCTTGAGTCTGATGCTACTGCTGCCGAGCTACGCCAACAGGTGACTTCTCCGGGTGGAACGACACAGTCAGCGATTAACAGCTTTGAACAGCAAGGGTTGGAAAATACTTTCCGTCAAGCCATGACCAGTGCTGTTAATCGAGCAGAGCAAATGTCCAAGGAATTTACGTCATGAGTCAGAGCCTGATTTTTATTCTTCGAACGGCGGTCGATATCTATGTACTAATGCTTTTGCTCAGAGCACTACTACAGTTGGTTCAGGCAGATTTTTATAACCCAATATCGCAGGCGATATTTAAAGCCTGTGCTCCCGTAGTTGAGCCACTGCATAAAATTTTACCTACCATTGGCAAATTGAACATTGCGGCGCTAACCGCGGCTCTGCTAATTCAATGGGCTTTCTATGTGGCTATCGTCGCTGCAAGTGGCCTCTTTCCTACACAGATATTTGCTTATCTGGCGGTCGCCGGTTATGACGTACTCGGCGCCCTAGTAGATATTTATTTCTGGGGTATTTTTATACTTGTTATATCCAGCTGGATTGGCACCACAGGTCATCCACCGGTGCAACTGGTCAATCAAATTGTCGACCCCTATATGCGACCCTTTCGCAACCTTATCCCGCCCATCGGGATGATTGATATATCACCAATGGTGGCTATTTTTGCTCTGATGTTTATTCAATCCAGAGTGCTACCCATGGTCGGTGGTCTTATTACACCTCTACTCGGCTAGTGGCTACCGCAAAAACACCGCCCATACGCTGTTAGGGTGCTGGGTCAGGATATTGATTGTGAACGGCCTCTATTTCCATCAGTACTTCTTTAGATAATACGAGATCGATAGCTGCAATATTTTCTTTAAGTTGCGGCATAGTTGTTGCACCAATCAAACAGCTGGTGACAAAGGGTTGCTGACAGACAAACGCCAATGACATCTGCGCCAAACTAATGCCCTGCTTGTCGGCAATCGCTTTGTAAGCCTCTGTCGCTAATGTCGCCTGTGGGCTTCCATAGCGGGCAAAGCGTTCAAACAGTGCCAATCTCGACCCCGCAGGTTTTTTGCCGCCAATATATTTGCCACTCAGCACACCAAAGGCCAGTGGTGAATAGGCCAACAGACCAGCATTCTCACGAATCGCGATTTCTGCAAGTCCAGTTTCAAACTGCCGGCTGAGTAAGTTATAAACATTTTGAATACTGACAACCTTGATTAATCCTTTCACTGACGCGAGACGCAAATACTCCATCATGCCCCAGGGTGTTTCATTGGATACTCCCACATGCTTAACCAGGCCTTCATCAACCAATTCCGACAAAGCCTGTAGTGTCTCTTCAATCGCAATACCATCGGCTTCAGGTTTATGCACATAACCGCGCACACCAAAAAAATTAGTCGCTCGCTCAGGCCAGTGCACCTGATAAAGATCGAGATAGTCTGTTTGCAACCGTTCTAATGAGCCTTCGATCGCTCGGCGAATATGATCGCGATTTAATCTTGGACCACCGCGAATATGCTGCCAATCAGGTATGGTGTCAGCACGCCCCGATACCTTAGACGCCAGAACAATATCAGCGCGCTTGCCAGTTTGGCTCAACCATTCACCAATGCAACGCTCAGTCTCACCCGAGGTTTCTGCCCTTGGCGGCACTGGGTACATTTCCGCCGCATCAAACAAGTTAACGCCTTGCGTGACTGCGTAGTCCATCTGCTCGCAGGCTTCATCAAGATTATTTTGCTGTCCCCAGGTCATGGTTCCCAGACCAATCAGTGATACATCGATACCCGTGTTACCCAGTTTTTTGTATTGCATACCTCACTCCTTTCTACTACTTTTGTCACTGCGTTAAGGAACTAGTATTTCTTTTTAATCGCTAGTCTAACCGTATAATTCACTATACGGGTAAATATGTCAGCCGATTTGGTGAAAAACCTATCGGTTAATGTTGCGTTACCTGCAGTGCGCTACTAGACTTGGTCGAAATCTCCGTAGCACAAGCCATTATGTTGTCCGAAAGTACTGCCAAAAGCTCCATTGGTATCGTCAAACCGCAGACTGTTGAGATCGAACAGCCACTCGAACTCGCCTGTGGGGTAGTATTGCCCAATCACAGGTTAGTCTTCGAAACCTATGGCGAACTCAATTCTGAGCGCAACAACGCTATATTAATATGCCATGCACTTAGTGGGGATCATCATGCTGCCGGATTCCATCAAGGCGATGACAAACCAGGATGGTGGGATCATTATATTGGTCCAGGCAAAGCCATAGACAGCGATAAATTCTTTATCGTTAGTGTTAATAATATTGGTAGTTGCTTTGGCAGCACCGGGCCCACCAGCATCAACCCTGAGACCGGTGAGGCTTGGGGTGCTACGTTTCCCTCACTGCGAGCCCGAGATTGGGTGGAGTCACAGAGATTGCTAATGGAGCATCTGCAAATTACCTGCTGGGCGGCGGTAATTGGCGCCAGTCTTGGCGGTATGCAGGCGATGCGCTGGTCCCTTGAGCATCCCGATATGGTGCGTCATGCCGTGGTAATTGCCTCGGCCATGAAACTAACAGCGCAAAATATCGCCTTTAATGAAATAGCGCGTCGGGCTATTAAGTCAGATCCCGACTTCTGTGATGGCAATTATCTGCAGCACCATAAAGTACCTGCGCGCGGATTAGCGCTGGCTCGCATGATTGGCCATGTAACTTATCTGTCGGACGAATTAATGGGGCAAAAATTTGGCCGCCAATTGCGCATCGGTGATCTTATTGAGAAAAATAACAATCCAATAGAGTTTCAAGTAGAGAGTTACCTCAACTATCAGGGTGATAAGTTCTCTGATGCTTTCGACGCCAATTCTTATATTTTGATTACCAAAATGCTCGACTATTTTGATCTGTCGCGAGAATACAATAATGACCCAATTGCTGCCTTTGGCCATGCTAGCTGTGATTTCCTAGTGATTTCTTTTAGTAGTGATTGGCGTTTTGCCCCAGAGCGATCGCGGGAAATCACCGATGCGCTAATAGCAGCCAATAAGTCTGTGTCCTACGCAGAGATAGAATCAGATAAGGGCCATGATGCTTTTTTACTTCCCAATGGGCGCTACGAAGCGGCTCTCGGCAATTATCTGACTCGCGTCGCCACACAACTACAGAGTGCTGAATAATGAATCAGGACTATGGTTTTATTAGCGACTGGATTGCACCCAACACAAAAGTACTTGATCTTGGCTGTGGCGAAGGTGACCTGCTTTTGCAGCTTGAGCAACAGCATAATATTCTTGGCTATGGACTCGAGATTGATCCTAAAGCTATCAATCGGTGTATTGCGAAAGGCGTCAACGTTATCGAGCAGGACCTCAATAAAGGCCTAACAAATTTTGCTGGCGGTAGCTTTGATACAGTGATCATGACCCAAGCACTGCAGGCCATGCGCTATCCTCATCTAGTTTTAGATGAGATGCTACGTATTGGCCGCCAGTGTATTATTACCTTCCCTAACTTTGGTTACTGGGGTACTCGGGCCTACCTAAATTTTCGTGGCCGTATGCCCGTAACCAAACAGCTTGCCTATCAGTGGTACGACACCCCCAATATTCACTTTTTTACCTATGCGGATTTTGAGGCTCTGTGCCGAGAGCGGAAAATTACTGTGTTGCACCGAAGATGCATGGCCGAAAAGTTTCCAGATAAACAGTTGATGAATCTGTGGCCCAATTTATTCACCCAAACAGCGGTCTATCATTTGAGTCGATAATCACGGCAACCACAACCATTAGAGGTGCTAGACAATGAGATCATTAATACTGTCCATTTGCCTGATGATGGCTGGCTTTGGTCATGCTATCGAAGAAAAGCTCTACAAGCAGCACGGTGACTATAAAATTTTTTATAGTGCTTTCAATACTGCCTTTATCGCGCCAGAGATTGCCGTGGCCAACAATATCGTGCGTGGCAAAGATAAGGGGTTGGTAAATATTGCGGTGGTGCAGGAACTAGGCACGGGTTTGCCCGCCGAGATCACAGGGCGCGTATCAAATATCTTGCAACAAACGCAGGCGCTAGAATTTGTTGCCGTTCGCGAACAAAAAACCATCTACTATCTGGCACCCTTTGAGTTCGATAATGAGGACTTTTTGACCTTTAAAATTCGAGTGTTACCACAAGCCTCTGGCCCAGCACCAGTTTATCCCTATGATTTTAAATTTCAAAAGAAAATGTATATCGATTAGGCTCACAGCAGCCTATTAAATGGATCACTGAGAACAAGCCATTGACTGATAACAAACTTGTATTAGCCAGCGCCAATGCCGGCAAAATTAAAGAACTTCAGGATATGCTCGACATACTGGGGATCGAGGTTATCCCTCAGTCTGCGCTAAACGTCCCAGATATTGCCGAGACTGGACTGAGCTTTGTTGAGAATAGCCTACTTAAAGCGCGCAATGCGGCAGCCCTAACAAACCTGCCCGCGATTGCCGATGACAGTGGTTTAGAAGTGGATTTTTTATGTGGTGCGCCAGGAATTTACTCGGCACGATTTTCCGGAGAACATGCTACAGATGCCAGTAATCGCCAGAAACTATTACAGCTGATGATTGACGTACCGCAAGAGCAGCGCACCGCGCGCTATCAAACACTGATTGTTTATATGCGCCACGCTAATGACCCCACGCCGATTATTTGTCAGGGCACCTGGGAGGGTAGTATTGCCTCCGCTGAGAAAGGCGATGGCGGATTTGGTTATGACTCCATATTTCAGGTTGCCGAAACTCATTGCAGAGCGGCAGAATTAGATAAGGACACCAAAAACCGCTTGAGTCACCGCGGCAAAGCTATGGCTAACTTGCTATCAGAGTTGCAGCTTAGATAGCTTATGCTCAGCCTACCGCCACTGTCGCTTTATGTACATATTCCTTGGTGCATAAAAAAATGTCCTTACTGTGACTTTAATTCCCATCAGGCTGGCACGACGATTCCGCAACAGGCCTATGTTCAAGCCTTGATAAACGATCTCGAAGCAGATCTAGCTTGGGTGCAAGGGCGCACATTACAATCAATTTTTTTTGGTGGCGGTACTCCCAGTCTATTCTCGGGCACTGCGATAGCTGAGATTCTAAATGCGGCGGAGAAGCTTATCGGCTTTGACTCGGCCATTGAAATTACTCTAGAAGCCAATCCAGGCACCGTTGAGCAACAAAAGTTTGCCGATTTCCATAGTGCTGGCGTAAATCGATTATCCATCGGTGTCCAGAGTTTTAATGACCAACAATTACAACAGCTGGGTCGAATTCATAATGGCACGGACGCACTTAATGCAATTGATACGGCAAAAGCAGCGGGCTTCAATAACTTTAATATTGACCTTATGCACGGCCTGCCGGCACAAACTATGGTGCAAGCTGAGGCTGATATTGAGCTAGCTATCGACAGTGGCGCACAGCATATCTCCTGGTACCAATTGACCATCGAACCCAATACCGAGTTTTATTCGCGACCTCCTTTACTGCCCAGCGACGAGCATCTTGCCGATATCCAAAACATTGGCAGCCAAAAACTTCAGCGTGCATGCTTCAGTCAATATGAGGTCTCTGCGTTTGCACTGGAGGGACAGCGATCAAAACACAATATGAATTACTGGCAGTTTGGTGACTATCTCGGCATTGGTGCCGGTGCGCATAGCAAGGTTTCGTTGCCTGAACTTAATCAGGTGTTGCGCAGTAGTAAAACTCGTCAACCCGACCATTACTTAGCGCGCACTGAATCCGCTGTGGCTCAACAACAGCCGATAGCCACTGAGCAAATGGCACTTGAATTTATGATGAATGGTCTGCGCCTGCGAGATGGCATACCAATTATGTACTTCCCTCATCGCACGGGGTTACCGACCTCGGCCGTGCAAACTCAAGTCGAGGAGCTTCAACGCAGCGGCTTGATGGCAACCGATGTGGACAATTATCGCGCCACCGATCTGGGCTATCAGTTTTTAAACACGCTATTACAAAAATTTTAATTCATAAAGTGGCCGCGCTTCAGAGGCACAGTGTAATTTGCTAAACTGCCGACCATCAA
>CBFHVP010000023.1:22139-23542 GCA_965659315.1 uncultured Porticoccaceae bacterium
TCTATTACAAAAATTTTAATTCATAAAGTGGCCGCGCTTCAGAGGCACAGTGTAATTTGCTAAACTGCCGACCATCAATATAACGGTAAAACGATTCAACGCTATGACCACACCTAGCCAGCCAACAAGTGCTAATACAACGGATAACGCAAAATTACTACGGTTGGCAACTTACGCCTCTATCACCGTGGCAATGATTTTGATTGTCGCTAAACTTATCGCCTGGGGTTTATCTGACTCTGTTAGCCTATTAGCCACATTAATCGACTCCGTACTCGATGCTCTGGCATCGTTGATTAATCTTATCGCTGTTCGGCATGCCCTAACCCCAGCGGACAAAGAACATCGTTTTGGCCATGGCAAAGCTGAAGCTCTGGCCGGACTGAGTCAGGCTATGTTTATTGCTGGCTCAGCCGGCTTCCTGCTTCTCGAAGCGGGCCGTAGGCTTGTAAATCCAATCGCAGTTGAGGCCACAGGTATCGGTATCGCGGTAATGCTATTTTCCATTGCGGCGACGTTAGTGCTTTTAGGGTTTCAGCAGTATGTTATCCGTAAAACCAACTCAACGGCGATCAAAGCCGATGCCTTGCACTATCGTACCGATCTGCTTGTTAATGGCAGTGTAATACTGGCCCTATGGCTTTCTGTACAAGGTTGGGCAGGCTTTGATGCCTTGTTTGCCTGCGCAATCGCAGTCTACATACTGCACAGTGCGTGGGAAATCATCTCAGTGTCCTACGATCATTTGATGGACCGCGAACTACCGGATGAGCAACGCGAAAAGATAGCGGGCATCGTGTTGCAGCATAACAATGCTAATGGTTTGCATGACTTGCGCACCAGACATTCTGGCACCATGACATTTATCCAGCTACATTTGGAAATTGACGATAACCTCTCGTTACTTGAAGCACACAAAATTTCAGACGAGGTTGAGTTTAGCCTATTACAAGCGTTTCCCGATTCGGAGATTATTATCCATATTGACCCGCAGTCTGTGGTCGGTCATGAAGCCGTGGCAGATTTTAGCTAGGCCTGTCATCAACCCCTCAATTTCCAGCGGTAATATTTAGCCGCCCAACGCAAAATGGTTTCGGGTACATGTTTGCGTTTCCACTCGCCGGCAACATATTTATTGGCTTCACTCAGAGTCGGGTAACTGTGGATAGTCGTCAATAGTTTATTAAGTCCAAGGTTGTGCTTCATGGCGGTGACAAACTCTGTGATCAGCTCCCCAGCCTGTGGTCCTAGAATCGTAGCGCCCAAAATACGGTCTGTCCCCGGCGCCGTAAAGACCTTAACCACGCCGTTGGCATCGCCATCTGTAATCGCACGATCCAAGTCTGATAAATCATATGTAGTTACCTCGATCGCTATGCCTTGCTGCTCAGCCTCAAGTTCGT
>CBFHVP010000024.1:0-22894 GCA_965659315.1 uncultured Porticoccaceae bacterium
TCCCATAATCGCACTATCAGACAATAAAATCCGGCGGCATCAGCACCGAGCCTCAAGGCAATAACAAGTGCAGTCACAGAGCTTGCAGCGGCGACAACTACTTTGCATATTGTTGTAGGCAGTATTTAAGCAATTGGCTATGATGCAGTTCGACACCCAATCCGAGACAACTATGGACCTTACCCAAGGCTTGCTGCTAATCACTTCTGTGCATCTACTGGCTGCAGCATCACCGGGCCCTGATTTTGTCTTGGTATCTCAACAAACATTATGTAACGGCAAACGTGCCGGACTCCTCTGCAGCCTGGGTATTGCACTGGGGTTATCCGTACATATTTTATACTCTGCCTTTGGCTTGGCCGCACTGATTGCCAATTCCGCCTCAGCCTTGTGGGTGATTAAACTGTTGGGCGGTAGCTATCTTATTTATCTCGGCATTAGCGGACTCAGGGCAAAGGCTACTACAAAGGGGGCAGCGATAGCGACCGGCAAAGTGGCACAGGATTCAGCCTTTAAAACCATCGGGTTGGGTTTTCTATGCAATGCCCTTAACCCTAAAGCACCGATCTACTTTATATCGCTGTTTACCATTGTGATATCACAAACCAGTCCGACTCAATATCTGTTTATCTATGGTCTATGGATGATGGTATTGCAGTTTATGTGGTTTGCTTTAGTTACTCTGCTGTTATCAAGTCCTTTGATCACAGCCAAATTTCATTCTTTAGGGTATTGGATTAACCGCATTGCTGGCAGTGCCATGCTGTTATTGGGCATTAACCTGTTGTTTAGTAGCACTAGTTAAAATCAACTGGACCGACTAGATTTGCTAGGCCGATTAGAGAGTAGAACAAGACAATGATTAAGCAAACTATGGGCAAAAAAGACTGGGCGATGCTACTACTACTGTCATTGCTATGGGGAGGCTCATTCTTCTTTATCGGTATCGCCGTTACCGAGTTGCCGCCCTTCACCATCGTCACACTGCGGGTTGGCCTTGCAGCAATAACACTATGGCTTGTGCTACTAGTCTCTGGCTATCCAATCCCCAAAGGTGGTAACACGTGGCGCGCATTTTTTGTAATGGGGTTATTCGGTAATGTGGTGCCATTTTGTCTTATCGTTTGGGGTCAGACTCATATTGGCGTCGGTCTGGCATCAATTCTTAACGCTATAACACCCCTTTTTACCCTTTTGATCGCCGGCACATTTTTGCCTGACGAACATCTCAACGCAAAGAGGGTCCTCGGGGTGATCGCTGGATTATTGGGCGTGATAGTCTTAATTGGCCCATCACTTCTACTAGAGTTGGGCACCCATACCATGGCGCAACTAGCCGTAATCGGAGCTACTATCTCCTACGCTTGCGCCACAGTGTACGGACGGCGCTTCAAAACCATGGGAATTAGTCCAGTTGTCACAGCGATAGGTCAGGTCACCACAGCAACCATTATGTTGCTGCCAGTGGCATGGCTGGTAGAGAGGCCCTATTTGCTAGCCAGTCCCAGCCTGCAAGTGTGGATTGCAATGCTATCACTGGCGGTATTCTCAACCGCTATGGCCTATATCTTATTCTTCCGTATACTGTCGTCGTCAGGAGCGAGCAATGTAGTATTAGTCACTTTTCTAGTCCCGATCACAGCAAGCTTTTTAGGCTGGTCCATCCTCGATGAACAACTGCAAATCCAACACTTTATCGGTATGGCACTGATCGGCTTGGGTCTGGCAATTATTGATGGGCGACTTTGGGCAAGACTTCGCTCATAATTTCCAGCATAAAAACCAGTCAGTATTTAAATTCAATCATAGAAGTAAAAAAATGAGTCTTCCAAAAAATCACACTAGCATTGAGATAACTGAGCCCGGTAGCGCAGAGGTATTACAACCCGCTACTAGGCCAATACCACAACCTGAGGGAAATGAAGTGTTAATTAAGGTTGCCGGTGCGGGCATTAATCGTCCCGATGTGTTTCAACGTTTGGGTTTCTATCCTCCACCTCCTGGCATTACAGATATTCCGGGACTGGAGGTCAGTGGCACCATTGTCGCTCTTGGCAGTGACGTAACCGGTTGGTCTGTGGGCGATAATGTCTGTGCATTATTGGCTGGTGGTGGTTATGCCGAGTACGCGGTTGCCGAGCAAGCGCTGTGCTTGTCAGCGCCGGAAAATCTGCCATTAGCCTATGCTGCCGCGCTACCAGAAACCTGTTTTACTGTGTGGCACAACCTGTTTGAGCGCGCCCAACTTCAGTCTGATGAATGGTTGTTGGTACATGGTGGTTCCAGCGGCATAGGTACCACCGCTATTCAGGTGGCCAGTGCTTTTGGCGTTAATGTGATTGCCACTGCTGGCTCCGATGAAAAATGCGCTGTCTGCGAAGACTTAGGTGCAATAAAAGCGATTAATTATCATCAGCAAGATTTCGTTGCAGTCTGTCAGGAACTGACTGGCGATGGTGTTAATGTGGTACTGGATATGGTCGGTGGAGACTATGTGCAAAAAAACTTTGATGCCTGTGCTGCTAAGGCCCGAATTGTAAATATAGCGTTCTTGCGCGGCTCTAAGGTTGAAGTAGATCTGCTACCGCTAATGCTGAAGCAGTTGGTTCTGACCGGCTCAACATTGCGCGCGCAACCACTGGCAAACAAAGCGCGTATTGCCGCAGGTGTTAGAGATCAGGTGTGGCCACTGATTGCCAGTGGGCAATTCAAGCCGATAATCCACAGCAGTTTCCCACTGACAGAGGCCAGCAAAGGCCATAGCCTGATGGAGAGCAATCAACATATTGGTAAAATTATTCTAGAAAACTAACGACGTAGCCATGATAAATAAAAAAGACTCTAAGCTTGTCTATTCCACTGAGGTAGGCCGTATTACCGAAGATAGTACCCCAGAGCACCTCTATCAGGGTGATGGTATTGTGCGTATTCGTCGCGAAACCAGTGGTCGCAGAGGTAAAGGGGTCACTACCATTAGCGGCATTGACCTAAATGATACCGAACTAAAAGCGCTCGCCAAACAGCTTAAACAGAAATGTTCTACCGGTGGCACAGTGAAAGACGGCATTATTGAAATACAGGGTGATCACAGAGATAAACTGAAATCCGAGCTAGAAAAACGTGGTCATCAGGTCAAACTGGCAGGCGGTTAAGATGATCAAAACTCGACAAGCTTTTGGTACTTGGCCTTCAACTATCAGCGCAGAACTTATTACTCAAGCTGCACCTCGCCTGAGCTTTATCCAGTCTGATAACGATAATCTCTATTGGGTTGAGGGGCGGCCTTGGGATGCCGGCCGTAATGTTATTATGTGTCGAGATAGGGCTGGCACCATCAGAGATTTATTGCCCAGCCCCTTCAGTCACTACAGCAAAGTGCATGAATATGGTGGTATGGCCTACGCGGTAAGCGGTAACCATCTGTATTTTGTCAACGCCGCCGATCAGCGTATATACCAGTTAAATCTGCGCGCCCCAGAACGCCCCATAGCGCTGACACAAGAGGGCCTTCGCTTCGCTGATCTTGTAATCAATACTGAGCAAAATCAACTAATCGCCATTGCTGAAAGGCATTATCAAGACCGCGAGCCAGAGAACTTTATTGCCAGCATTAATCTCACCACCGGCGAGATCACTACCTTGGTAAGCGGGGCTGATTTTTATGCCTATCCACGACTAAGCCCCGATCAACAGCAGCTGTGTTGGATAGAATGGCGACATCCAAATATGCCTTGGGATAGCACCCAACTGTGGTGCGCTCAACTCAAATCTAACCAGTTAGGTGAACGAAGATTGGTCGCAGGAGCCGGTAATAATGAGGCTATATTTCAACCTAACTGGTCACCAGATAATCAGCTCTACTATGTCTCCGATAAAGATAATTGGTGGAATATCTATGGCGCCGATGGTCTCGCTGTAGTCAAGAAAAAGGCGGAATTTGCCACACCATTATGGCAGTTTGGTATGAGCACCTATGGCTTTATTGATAGCGATACTATTGGCTGTTTATGGACCGAGCAAGGCCTGTGGCACAGTGGCTTTATTACTATCGCCACTGGACATCTAAGTATCGCCGACCATAAATACAGTAGTCTTGAGTCTGCCTGCTGCCATCAGGGACGCCTCTATATGGTGGCGGGCGCCCCAGCACTGGCCAATCAAATTATTAGTATTAAGCCCAATCTAACCAATAGCTCGGTCTCATCAATCTATGCCCCCGCTAGTTTAGATTTAGATGCGGGTGATATCGCGCAACCACAGTCGCTATTTTTCCCCACCGGCGACAAGCAATTAGTCCATGCTTTCTACTATCCACCCACCAATGCCCTGTATCAAGGCCTAGAAAATGAACGGCCATTGGTTATTGCGCTCTGCCATGGTGGGCCAACCGGTGCCACCGATAGCGGCCTCAATTTAAAAATTCAGTACTGGACCAATCGAGGATTTGCTGTGGTAGATATTAACTATCGCGGCAGTACTGGCTTTGGTCGTCAATATCGACAGGGGCTTCAAGATGCCTGGGGAATCGCCGATGTCGAAGACACGCAATACGCCATTCGCTATTTAGCCGAGCAACAACAGATTGATCCCCAGCGCTGCCTTATTCGCGGTGGCAGTGCAGGCGGCTACACGGTGCTCTCAGCACTGACCTTCACTGATACGTTTAAAGCCGGTGCCAGTCTTTACGGTATAGGCGATTTAGAAACCCTGGCCACTGATACGCATAAATTTGAGTCACGCTATTTGGACAGCCTGATTGGACCCTACCCTGAGAGCAGGGATATATACTTGCAGCGCTCGCCCATCCATCATGCTGAGGGACTTAACTGCCCTGTTATCTTTTTACAGGGATTACAGGATAAGGTAGTGCCGCCTAATCAAGCCGAGATGATGGTTGATCTGCTTAAACAAAAAGGTATTCAAGTGGAATACGTGACCTTTGCTGATGAGGGTCATGGTTTTCGAAAAGCCGATAATATTATTCATGCCATGGAGTCTGAACTGGCTTTTTATCGCGATGTATTTAGTCTGGCGAACAAGGATTAACCATGGGTCGCTATCGCCCACCTCGCCCGCAAAGTTCTCCCTATATTACCGCTGAGGGTGCGGCAAAAATGCGCGCCGAATTACGGCAACTATGGAAAGTTGAACGACCAAGGGTCACGCAAGTGGTGCATGAAGCAGCCAAAAATGGTGATCGCTCTGAAAACGGTGACTATATCTATGGAAAACGACGGCTGCGAGAAATTGATAGCAGAGTACGCTATCTTACCAAACGTTTAGAAGACGCCACTATCGTCGAAGATAAACCCCGCGATCCCAGCAAAGTATTTTTTGCCGCTTGGGTTACTGTAGAAGATGAGGAAAGTGGTGAGCAACAATGCTTTAGGCTGGTAGGCTCGGATGAAACCGACGCTAAACTCAATTGGATCAGCATTGATTCACCGATGGCGCGGGCATTGATCGGCAAAACTATCGACCATGAAGTCCATGTAAAAACACCGGCTGGAGACCGGTGCTTTATTGTTACTGCTATTCGCTACTAAACTGTCAATCAGGGTGAGAGCCGACTGATATGCCAAGCATCTCCGTCAAGACGGTAACTAAAGCGATCATGAAGACGATTTTCACCGCCCTGCCAAAACTCAATCTCGCTGGGCACCACGCGATAACCACCCCAAAAGTCTGGCTGTGGAATCTCGCCATCTGCGAACCTGTGTTTAATTTTTTCAAACTGCGCTTCTAGCGCCTGACGCGACGCGATGGGACTGCTCTGCTTGGAAGCCCATGCTGCCAACCGACTGCCTTTGGGACGACTCAAAAAATAGTTCATCACCTCGGCCTTAGATAGTGGCTCTGCCTGACCACCGACAATAACCTGTCGATCCAACTGCAACCAAGGGAAATGCAGACTTACCTGTGCATTATTGTCGATTTCTTGTGCTTTGCGACTACTTAGATTGGTATAAAAAACAAAGCCCTGCTTATCGAAGCCCTTAAGCAACACCATGCGTTGCCAAGGCTTACCCTCGGCATTCACTGTGGCTAGGCTCATTGCGGTAGGATCTTGTATTTCGGCTTCAATAGCCTGATCCATCCATAGGGTAAACTGGGTAAAAGGATTGCTTGCCAGAGCCTCTCGGCTCAATTGGCCGTAATCATATTCCCGTCGATTATCTTCCAAGCTCATATCATCACCCTAATGACAATTTAGACGATTCTACATACTACCGATCGATTGACCACCATCGACAGGTAAGGCCACACCATGCAAATAACTACCTGCATCACTGGCAAGTAACAAAAAAGGCGCTGTCATCTCATCCATATCACCAGGTCGGCGAGCAGGAGAGGCACTTAAAAACTCCTGAGCTTGAGGAGAAGCAAACGCCGCCTCGGTCATTTCCGTTAGGAAATAACCTGGGCATAGCGCGTTCACCCGAACACCCTTGCCGGCCCATTCCAATGCCAGAGATTTTGTCAGTTGTATCACTGCGGCTTTAGACGCAGAATAACTCGACTGCCCATAGGACACTCGCAAACCCAGAATAGACGCTGTATTGATTATTGCACCACTTACGCCAGCAGTAATCATGCGTTTAGCCGCCTCTTGCGCAACAATCCATACGCCTTTTAGGTTGGTCTCGATCATTCTATCAAAGGCCGATTCTTCAATTTTCAGTGCACTTCTTACATCAGCAATGCCAGCATTATTGGCCACCACGGTAACCGTGCCCAGAGCCGCTTCAGCCTGATCAAACGCAGCGGCAATAGAGGCAGAGTCAGTAACATCCATAGCGACCGCAACCGCTTCGCCACCCTCAGCCACAATCTCGGCCACCAGCGACTCAAGGCGCTCGACCCGCCGCGCCGCTACTGCCACTTTAGCGCCTCGAGCTGCAAGGATCTTCGCAAAATGCACCCCAAAACCACTTGATGCACCAGTTACCATGGCAACTTTACCTGTCATATCAAATTCTGTATTCACCTTTGCGCCCTTATATTTTTAGTTACTTGTCGGTAGAGTGATTGCTTTATTTTGAGCGCAGTTTAACCCTTGAAAGAAGATTCAACTACAAAAAATGAGACTGTGGGGTTCTTAACACCAGTCACAGGGTCGGAAGATATAGCATAGAACCAATGACTGGCTTGTATCTAAAGTAAAAGCCTTTAGCCATAGGTTATATACTGCTCCATCTCATTGCTATCCAAATGCGGTGTGCTATTAAACCCTGTAAGGTTCATTTTCTCAGTATTAAAGAAGAAATGGCTTATCGCAGTATTTTTATATTGCAGATTTAAATCAAAAATACTGTCATCAGGAATACCAATCACTAACCCAATAAAGGTACTAATAGACCCGCCGGAACCAATCGCCAAAATACGGTTGCCACTGTCGGCCATAGCGAGAATTTGTTGCTTGGCATCCAATACTCGTGTCTTAAAATCACTCCAACTCTCAGGGACATTGTCTACTTTATCCTGAGTCCACAATGTCAGTACTTTACGCAGCAGGCGGAAATGCTGTCGCTTATCATCAGGGTTATCTGCAATAGCTTGAATCAGCGGATCATCAGCATTGGACTCTGTATAGGATTCCGTCATGGCAATAAAGTTATATTCATTGAGCCCCGGCAGAACTATGCGATCTGCGCCATCGGCCTGCATACCCTCACAAATACCGGTGATAGTTTCTTCATGGCGCACCATATCCCCCAACACCAGTTGATCAAATTGAACATTGCGACTTCTAAGGTGCTCACCCAACCAGCGGGACTGCCGATGGCCAAGATCCGATAGTTGATCATAGTTGGCTGCACCAAAAGAGGCCTGAGCATGGCGCACTAAATAGAGTTCACTCATTGAGGTATCCTGTTATATAAAAACCGCATTGTTTTGACGTCCTATTTAACCCCAGTATAAACCAAGGCAGTTAGTCCATTCGATGGATAAAGCGTATAGCTTGAGTTGATACCAACCTGTTGTCGACATGCTATTTATGTTGCTGAATAAATACCCTAAAACCACTATAAAAATTAGTCACTTATGCGTATACTCCGCGACCTCTCAATCGGGGGTCTAAACACCCCAAGCCACAGGTATAGCAATGTCGTCCGCTGACTTCGAATCACTGGGTCTTTCCGCCCCCGTTCTTAAAGCCGTAAAGCAACTTGGTTACGAGCAACCCTCACCTGTTCAAGCACAGAGTATCCCAATTTTGCTTAACGGCAATAACCTATTGGGTACGGCGCAAACAGGCACCGGTAAAACAGCGGCCTTTGCCTTGCCGTTTTTAAGCAAGATCGATGAGAAACAGCGTTCACCACAGATTTTGGTACTAACACCGACGCGCGAGCTGGCCATTCAGGTCGCGGAGGCTTTTCAGAGTTACGCCAAATATATGAAAGGCTTTAATGTGTTGCCCATATACGGTGGCGCCGATATTGGTAGTCAACTGCGCAGTTTAAAACGCGGTGTTCAAGTAGTGGTGGGTACACCCGGACGTATGCTTGATCACCTGCGTCGTCGCAGCCTTGACCTAAGTCAGATAAAAGGGCTTATTTTAGATGAAGCAGATGAAATGCTACGTATGGGCTTTATTGATGACGTTGAAACCATTCTGGCGCAAACCCCGCCAGAATGTCAGCGCGCCTTGTTCTCAGCCACCATGCCACCGACTATTCGTCGCGTCGCTGAAAAGTACTTAGGCGATGCAGAGCGTGTCAATATCGAGGCCAAGACCAAAACAGTTGAGCGTATTGATCAACAATATGTCACGGTGAAAAGCCATCAAAAGATGGATGCGCTTACTCGAGTTATGGAAGTTGAGGACTTCGATGGCATGATTATTTTTGTGCGCACCAAGTCGTCAACGGTGGATATTGCCGAACGACTGGAGGCTCGCGGTTTTTCATCTGCCGCACTGAATGGCGATTTAAGTCAAGCGTTGCGCGAGCGCACTATCAATCGTCTTAAAAAAGGTCAGGTTGATGTAGTCGTGGCCACTGATGTAGCTGCCCGCGGTTTGGATGTTGAACGCATCAGTCACGTGATTAACTTTGATATCCCCTACGATAATGAGTCCTATGTGCACCGTATTGGTCGCACCGGCCGAGCCGGTCGCGAGGGCAAGGCGATTCTATTTATCACGCCAAAAGAAACACGCCTACTGCGCTCGATTGAAAAATCGACGCGCCAGAGTATTACACCATTAACTATGCCGACAAATGCGCAGGTCAGTGACCAACGTATTCTGCAGTTTACTAACCAGTTAGTACAAACGCTGGAGACACCGCGCCTCGACAAATTCCGCGAGCTTATTACCAATTTTGCCGACGAAAATGAGCTGGATATGGCGGATATTGCCGCGGCCCTGACCTACGAAAATCAAAAAGAACGGCCATTGTTTCCCAAGCTGGATAATATTGTCGCTCCTCGAGACAACAACCGCGAACGCAATCGCGGTGATAAGCGCGAACGCCGTGAAGAGCGCTCTACGCGCGAAGATCGCCCCAAACAGGAACCCCGCGTGCGCGATGAAGACGGCAATGATATTGCTATGGTGACCTATCGTTTGGAGGTGGGAAATAACGATGGCATTACACCGTCTAATATTGTCGGCGCGATCGCCAACGAAGCGGATATCAGTAGTCGCTATATTGGCTCTATTAAGTTACATGATGATTACAGTACCGTAGATCTGCCAGAAGGCATGCCCGACGAATTGCTGGCACATTTAAAGAAAGTGCGTGTTTGCGCCAAGCCGATGCGTATGTCAGTTTTTAATCCGCAAGGGGAACCGACGATCTCTGCTGATAATAAGCCACCACGACAGCCTAGAGTCAAAAAAATCATCAGCCGCGATACCAAAAACAAACGCAGCGCAGCGGGCCAAAAACCAATTAAAAAGCTATCTAGTAAAAAGCTGTCAAGCAACAAGAAGTCTACTACTAACAGAGGGAGACCCACAGACGGTAGTGGCCCGATAAAAAAGAAGAAAACCTATACCAAAAAACCGAAAAAATCGAAAAGCTAGCGCTCAGTAAGCAACTGATCAATCGCGGCTAAATGGGCAACCAGAGTCGCACTATCGGCAAAATCTATTCTGTCATCTGTTGTAAATGACTCTTCAGCCATGGGGGCAATACTGCAGTTCTGTGGCAGCGGTGCCTGTGCTTCAATTAACTGTTCCATCCGTGGTAAAAAAATAAACTGCAACCACTGGCTAAAAGATAATTGATCCACTGCAAAGGGTTCTACACTGGCCAACGCCTCTGGGGCAGGGTTTTGCTCTTGCCACAATCCCATAACATGCAATTCATTGGCCACAGCCATCAGCAACGCGGCCAGTTCACCCGACTTATCCATCAGCCAATCTCACGACGGAATGGTGGTAACGCATCGAGTAGTTGAGCGCCATAGCGCTTGCTTACCAAGCGTTTATCCAAAATTGAAACAGTTCCTGTATCTGTTTCAGTGCGCAGTAGTCGGCCGCAGGCCTGAATTAACCGTAATGAGGCGACAGGCAATGAGATATCGAAGAATGAATTACCACCTTGACCCTCAATCCATTCGGCCAACGCCTCCTGTAATGGATCATCCGGCACTGCAAAGGGTAATTTGGCGATCACCACATGTTTACAATAATCACCGGGCAAATCGACACCCTCGGCAAAGCTAGCAAGGCCCATTAAAATACTGGTACGACCTTGATCAACGCGCTCCTTATGTAACCTGACCATTTCACGATTGGAGTACTGCCCCTGAATCAAAATAAGCTTGTGTAGCTCTCGGGGAAGCTCGTCGTACACCTGCTCCATTTGGCGTTTGGACGAAAATAGCCACAATGTACCCGCGCGCTGTTCCACCATGGCCTCAAAATTGTCGACCAAATAGCGGCTGTGCTGATCGACATTATTACCCTCAACAGCATCAGCTGGCACCCTGATACTGGCCGCTTCTGTGTAATTGAATGCACCAGCGACCGCCATAAAGGTAGCACTGCTGGGCATACCAGTCTCCCGTTGCAGAGTATTAAAATTACCCAATGAGCGCAGCGTTGCCGAGGTCACCACTGCGGCATAGCAACATCCCCACAGTTGCTCACGCAGAATATCTGCGGCCTGTATTGGGCTGGCATTAATACTTATATCCACATTGCCTGCTGCACCTTGATCCAATCGTAACCAGCAGGCCATGGGTATTGCATTCTGTTGTAGTTCTCGATGCAGTCTATCCCATAGTGCTAGCAGTTTTTCCGCTCTGCCCAACCAATGACCAACCTGCTGATAAAACAGCTCTATATCAGGCAGTGGCACGGGATACTGTTTATCGCTAAGTGCTTCACTGAGAGTATCTTCCAACACTTCTAAACGCCCTAACCAGCCACTGGTGCTGAGCGTGATTTGCGCGGCTAAATCGCGGATTGACTCGCCGACATCACCATAGGCAAAACGATAGCGCCCCTCATCATGGTCTGATTGATCCACATACTGCTTCAAAAGTGGGTAGGTCATTGACAGTAGCTCCGTTATTTTCCCCGCTTCTTTTTCAATCCGGGGCAACTGATCGGATAGGCCGCTGTCTTGAACAAATAGAGGAGCTTGACCTTTGATCTGTTTGGGCAGCCTTTCCAACCAATTTAAGGTGCTATTAATTCGACATTCAGCACCAAAATGGCGTACCGCGGTATCGCCTAAACGATGACCTTCGTCAAAGATATAAATACAGTCTTGTGGTGCAGGCAAGATAGCACCACCGCCCAAGGCAAGATCAGCCATAACTAAATCATGGTTGGCTACAATCACCTCAGACTCATCAAGATTATTGCGCGCATTAAAGAATGGGCATTGATTGACAAAGCGACAGCGCCGACCCGTACACTGTCGACGATCAACAGTTAGGGCACGCCATTCAATATCCTTTATCCGGGTTTCCCAAGAGTCCCGCTCACCATCCCAAGTGCCCTCTTCGAGTGCCAGAGCCATTTCACGATACAACTCTTCAGTTTCAGCATTCGGGTTAAATTGCTGCTCATCGTCAAATAAGAATAAGCCTGCATCTTTGGATTTGACCGAGTCTATTATTTGTTCCATACGCAGGTTGCAGGCATAGCGGCCGCGACCTTTGACTAAGGCACAACTAAAGTCCCAATCACAGGTTTCCATCAGTTCAGGAAGATCCTTATGAATTAACTGCTCTTGCAAGGCAATAGTGCCGGTGGCGACTACCACGGTCTTTTTTAGTGCTCGCGCTATGGGAAGGGCGGCCATTAGATAGCCAACGGTTTTGCCAGTACCCGTACCCGCTTCAATAACTGCGAGGCGTTTGTCAGCATTATCCTCACTCAGCGCATTGGCGATGGCGCCAATCATCTGCTTTTGCCCCAACCTTGGGCTTAGCTCGCGCGCGTTGAGAAACTGCCGGTAGCCTTGCTGAATGATGTCCCTGACGTCTGCGTCTAACAATGATTAGCGTCCTTAATTTTGCACCGGCAAAGCTGTATCCATCTGTGCTAATTGATTATCTACCGGAGCCGCATAGGCATCGATTGCTATCTGTCGATAAGCACTAGGTATTGCTGTGATATGTGACTCAAATACAATCTGTGCTTCAGTCCAATTTTCAGTCGGCCACTGCGCTTTAAGCTCCGCGAGTACCTCACAGTCTCTGCCGCCCTGCATCTGCCAGGCAATAATATTGCTGGGGAACAGTTGATAGTGGCTATAAATTTGACGATCAATCTCTGCGGCCAAATCATCAGCATTTTCATAGGCAGTCGCTACAGGTTCACCGAAGTTGACTTGAATACGACCCTTCTGACCGGTCAGCCCTTTGACTATGGCATCTAAATCTTCAAATTCATCTTTAATATAGCTTAACCCCTGTTGTGCGGTGTGGAGCTCCCGCGCTTTATCCGCGGCACAGGGGTCATATTCGTACGAGATTGATACAGGTATCAAGTTAATCTCTTGTAACGCTTGAGCAAAACTTTGATCTTTGGTTTTCGATAAGGCAAGCATCTTAAGCAATGCGGTCTCGGTACGATCGCAACCATTTTTAGCGCGCCCCTCCGCCTGAGCAATCCAGCAAGAGATACGCTCGCTATTAATACTGTGACGAATATAGCGCGACAATGTTTTTAGCGCTTCAAGCTTTTCGCGGCGACCACTCACTGAACGTTTGACGATAAAGCTACGATTAACACGCATTAATTCCGAAGCGTAGGGCTTGCGCAACAAATTATCGCCTATGGCGATTCGTACCGTTTTCAAATCGGTCAAAATCAAAGCCAAGTTAATCATTGCAGGATCGAGGGCGATATCTCGGTGATTACTAATAAAAAGATAGGCCTTATTAGGGTCAATATTATCTAAACCAGAAAATCCATAGCCGGAGGTCGTGCGATCCAAAATATCCTCTAATGCCACCGACATATGAGACTGGAAATCTGCCACTGTGCGCACATCTGCAGTCAACTTCTGCAAGCCACGCTGTATCAGTGATCTGGCCAAAGGTTTCAACGGCCATAAGATAAATTTACTGAGCCGAGGCAGCTTGCGTATCAACAGTAGATCGAGAAATTCCTTGTCGGCAATAAGTCGTTCCAGTACTTGCGGAACCTCTGCATCATTGTAGGGACGAATATCGTCAAATTCATTCATAGCTAGAGCCATTGATCATTATTATTGTGCGGCTATATCTGACGCGAGTTATACCAGCGTACATCCTGAGAGTATTGATCGACCAAATCAACAACATCCAAGACAAGGGCAAAGAGCGCCATACGCACCAAAACACCATTGTCGGTTTGACGAAAAATGGCCAGATTGGGATTACTGTCTAGATCAACGTCCAGTTCATTGGCATCGGCACGTGAGTCTCTCGGCAACGGGTGCATAATGACCGTATTGGGCTGACAGAACTCTGTGTAGATCGCCTGATTGAGACGGAATTTGCCGCGATACAAATCAGCTTCTTGCTTAGAGGAAAAGCGCTCCTCTTGAATCCTGGTCGAGTAAACTATATCGACATCGCCGATACCACCAGCTAGTTCATGAGATACCGTCACCTTCACCCCAGCACTGCGCATATGCTCAATAATGTCGTCGGGTAATGTCAATTCAACTGGGGATACCAACACGACCTGAATATTGTTATACAGTGACAGCAGCTTACTTAAGGAGTGAACAGTGCGGCCATGACGTAAATCACCGATCATTGCGACTTTTAAGCCATCAATATCACGCCCTTTATCAGCCATTTCTTTGCGAATAGTGTAGAGGTCGAGCAACGCCTGTGTGGGGTGCTCATTAGCGCCATCGCCACCATTCATAACCGGCACACGACTGGCTGAGGCAAAATCTGCCACTGAGCCCGGTTGCGGATGGCGCATGCAGATCACATCGCTAAAGCCGGACAACACTCTGGCGGTATCCTGTAATGACTCACCTTTGACTAAAGCAGAACTTTCAAACCCGGCGGTCTCGCGAACCTCCCCACCAAGCAGATTAAAAGCTGAGCCAAAACTCACTCTTGTTCTGGTGCTAGCTTCGAAAAACATATTGCCAAGAATCGCCCCCTCTAAAACCCGCGTCACTTTTTTGCGCAATGCGTAGGGCTGCATAGCATCCGCCACAGCGAAAACTCGCTCAACATCCTGACGTTGAAATTGATTAATTGAGAGTATATGTGCGCCGGTGAAATTCAACTGGTAACCTCAGGGCCGTTTGATTCAGCGGAGTTTAGCCTGTTTATGCGTTTCACTCTAGCTTGACAGAGAAAATTCCTCAGCTATATCGCTCGTCCATTGCTGAAGTTGCCGCAAAATCGCCTGTTTTTCGCAACTTAGGCTGCTATCGCCCAATAACTCAATAATTTCGCGCCGCTGTTGAGACAGAGTTAGATAACCTGATTGCTCATCGGTTAGTCGCCATCGACAACTCTCTTGCCAGGTTTTCTGCTCGTCCGCAGTCAATGTCCCTGGAAAGTAGCGAGCGCGATAACTAAACAGTAAGTGGTTATAGCGCTGATCAGCAAAGTAAAAATCATGCTGTAGTAGATCTTCAGCACTCGCGCGACGTACCTCTTCTAGAATGCACTTATCCTGATTGGATAAAAACCCGTCGTATAATTGTTGTTCCGCCTCTGGCTTTTTAGCAAAAGACTGACCTGTATATACTTGCTGCACTTTATCCTGCAAATCAATCTTTAGAAGCTGTTGCCAGTGCTGTTGGCAGCGCAACACATCGATATTTAGACGTTTGGCGGCATCCTCGTCCACCAAGCTAGGGCTTGTGACGACAGGCACTTTATTTAGGTATACCAATTTCAGCGGAATCCGCGGTGTATCGGCAGGCAATTGGTCCTTGGGCGAAAATACCCTAGCTTGTATTTGATCAACATCCGAGTCAATCAAAGCCATTGGGTCTGCTGCCAGATCTACACAAATAACTGCATTCGTATTGGTTGGATGCATAGCTAATGGCATCATTAACGCGCCGTACATATGTTCTTTTGCCAGCATGCCAGAAATATGAAAGAACGGCTGACGTTGCTGAATATTAAGCATTTCAGCAACTGCCTTTTTACTGCGGTGATTAAATACGTAATCAAATAAACGCGGCTGTTTTTGTTTAACTAGTTTGGCCATGGCAATTGTGGCAGTGACATCGCTCAGCGCATCATGAGCCGCCTCATGGGCAATACCATTGGCACGGGTCAGATCTTCCAATTTAAAACTGGGCCGACCTGACTCATGGTCCGGCCATACTATTCCATCGGGGCGTAAAGCTCGACAGAGCCTCAGCATATCAATAATATCCCAGCGCGAATTGCCATTTTGCCACTCTCGCTGGTAAGGGTCGTAGAAATTGCGATAAAGACTGTAGCGAGTCACTTCATCATCAAAACGGATACTGTTATACCCCACACCACAGGTACCGGGCACCGATAATTGTTGATGAATTTGCTCAATAAATTCCGGTTCTGGCAAGCCATGTTGGCGAGCATGCTGTGGCGTAATGCCCGTAATCAGGCAAGCCATAGGCGCGGGAAGAATATCTTTTTGCGGTTGGCAGTAAATTACTAGGGGCTCACCGATAGGATTGAGCTCGGCATCAGTACGCAGACCTGCAAACTGCGAGGGCCGATCTACCGAGGGATCGGCACCAAAGGTTTCGTAGTCATGCCAGTAAAATGTATTACCCATCGTCAGCTCTTTTACCGAAGCAAAAACGGCGCCATTGTGGCGCCGTTTTTGTTGTTTATTATTATCATTGCAAGTACGTGACTTAATCCACCACAACTTCAGTGAAAGACATTTCGCCCACTACTCGACGATTCCGTGCTCGACCCTCATCAGTTTGATTGCTGGCAATGGGGCGACTTTCGCCATAACCAACCGAGGAAATTCGATCGGCATCGATGCCATAATCAGCAGCCAGCTTTTGTTTGACCGCAGCTGCGCGTCGAGATGATAGATCAATATTGTAAGCATCAGAGCCACGACTATCGGTATGACCTTCCAATACTAATTCAATATCGCTGTGTGCTTTCATGGCTGCGGCTATGGACTGTAATTGCTCTCCATAAACAGACAACACGGTCGCCTTGTTAAATTCAAACTGAACATTAAGGCTTATTGTTACCGTACGCAATCCCGGTTGTTCAACTGCTGGTACTGAAGCAGTCACCGACTCGCGAGCAGCGGCACTGCCAAAACTACGATTGAGCGACAGTTGAAAACCTATATCCTCACCCTTTTCGTCCAAGCCGCCCATACCACGCACATCGGCGCGGAACTGATAATGGTCGGTTAGCATGGTGCCGACACCTAAACCAAAGGTTAGTTGGCGCGAGCTGTCATCATGACCCGCAACTAAACTGCTGGCTTCATTGAAATCATACTGATTAATCCCCAGCAAAACGTAAGGTCGCCATGTTGTTGCTGGCCCCGTCAGCCATAAAACACCATTTAATGAGGTAACATCAAAGTCATCATTGCCAACATTGGCACCATAACCCAGCTCTATGGCGATACTTTCATTAATATTTTTGCCGATTTGCAAGCCAGCCTGACTACCTTCGATTTCGGAGGTATGCGCTCGCTCAGCATCCAAATCATAATTCGATGCTGTGACCCCCAGATACCAATTATCTGCTGCCAATGCGGCGCTAGAGGTAAAGATGACCAATGCACCGAGCAAAGAGTTTAACGCTTTCATAATATTTTCCTTTTAAAAACAGCCTGTAAGCTTAATTAACTGAAACAGTCTAGCATAACCATTGTTATCTTCGTGGTTCGAACAACTGTAGATTTTGCGCTACAGCCGCTCAAGAGAGCTGTAGCGATTTTTCTTCAATTTTTGCCTGCCAAATTTCCGGACCAATACGATGGACGGATTCTCCCATAGTATCAACCGCAACGGTGACAGGCATATCGTTTACTTCAAATTCATAAATAGCTTCCATTCCCAGTTCGGGGAAAGCAATTACCTCGGCATGAGTAATTGCTTTGGATACTAGATAGGCAGCCCCACCCACGGCTATCAAGTAAACAGCCTGATTTTCCTTGATTGCATCAATCGTGGCCTGACCACGCTCGGCTTTACCTATCATGCCCATCAAACCGGTTTCTTCAAGCATAGTGCGGGTAAATTTATCCATTCGCGTAGCAGTCGTAGGACCCGCAGGACCTACAGCCTCTTCACCAATAGGATCAACTGGGCCAACGTAGTAAATAAACCGCCCCGCAAGATCCACCGGCAATTTTTCACCACGTGCCAGAATCTCTGTCATTTTTTTATGGGCAGCATCGCGACCTGTCAACATCTTGCCGGACAGCAGCAATGTATCACCCGGCTTCCATTGCTCAATATCCTTCTGCGTTACGGTGTCTAAATTTATCCGACGCACAGACTCATCAGTTTCCCAGGTTATATCTGGCCAGTCATCTAGATTCGGTGGATCTAATTGTGCGGGTCCCGAGCCATCGAGCACAAAGTGCGCGTGACGTGTTGCAGCGCAATTAGGAATAATAGCCACAGCTTTGTTTGCTGCATGCGATGGATAATCTTTAACCTTTATATCTAGAACGGTGGTTAGACCTCCAAGACCCTGAGCGCCAATCCCCAACGCATTAACCTTATCAAACAGTTCGAGGCGCAATTCTTCATTGCGGTTAGCCGCACCTTTGGCCTGCAATTCTTGAATATCAATATGATCAAGAAGGGCTTCTTTGGCCATAAGCATGGCTTTTTCAGCAGTGCCACCCAAACCAATACCTAGAATTCCCGGCGGGCACCAGCCTGCACCCATTGTCGGCACCACATTGAGCACCCAATCAACCACCGAGTCTGATGGATTTAGCATAGTGAATTTAGACTTGGCCTCCGAGCCACCGCCTTTGGCTGCAACATCAATTTCTACTTTATCTCCCGATACAATTTCGTAATGAATCACAGCCGGCGTGTTATCAACAGTATTGGTGCGTGTGCCATCAGGATCAGCCAGAATTGAAGCGCGTAAGATGTTGTCTGAATTAGTGTATGCCTGACGCACGCCCTCATTTACCATATCCGTAAGGCTCATATCTGCATCCCACTGCACCTGCATACCCACTTTTACAAACACTGTCACAATACCCGTATCCTGACATATAGGCCGATGACCCATAGCACACATACGCGAATTAATTAAAATCTGTGCCATCGCATCTTTGGCCGACTTTGACTCCTCTCGATCATATGCTTGCTTAACCGCTTTTATGAAGTCAGGTGGATGATAATAGGAAATGTATTGCAGAGCATCTGCAACACTTTGGATAACATCTTGTTGACGAATAATGGTCATGGTTAATTTAATCCTAGAGAACTTCCTCAGTTAATTGGCTGTTCAAGCTGATAGATTTTTTGGTTAATCTGACGACGGAAGGCTTCCATCGATTTAACAGCTTCCATATTATTTTGGATATCTCGATCGATTCGCTTTATCGATGTCTGCAATAGATCCAGTTCATCGGCCTGACCTTGTAGGCCATTATTAATTGCTTCCATATCAGCATTGATAGCGAGGTAATTGGCGCTCAAAGCTTTGAGGCTCTTACTCTCTTTAGCAATCGCAAGCTCCAATGTATTGCGTTGGTTTGCTAAAAACGAAATATCTTTCTGATTCTTGTCGATTTTTTTCTTATTGATATCATTGGTCACACCCCAGAGTTTACGGATTTCACTCCAATGCTTTTTAAGCTCATCTCCCTGTTTACTGATATTTAACTGCAAGGCGGCTCCCGACTGAGTAACCGATTCATCAGTACTACTAAAACGCGACTCCAAATCATCAAAACGCTGCTGTAAGCTATCGTGCCGCAAGGACAAATCCTGATACTGCAACCAGCCATAGCCACCACCGCCCAGCAAGCCAAAAAAAGCGATAACGATCATAAACTGCCACAGCCCTGACAGGCTGGCAGGGGCTTTGGACGGAGAGCCTTTACCGGCTACAGCCTTCTCTGTTCGCGAACCGGAAGCCGGCCGCCCAATCATATCATCGCGCTCTGCGACAATGGGATTTACACGTTTTTTAACCATAGGTTACTTTCCTGTAGGAATACAGTTCAACCGAATGCCTGATTATACGCCTATATCACCCCAGTTTAAAAAGACAGGGCAAACCTGCGGGCAAAAAAAACCAGCGCCATAGCGCTGGTTTTTTCTCAATCAAACGACTTACAGCAGGTCCAGTGCAGCAACCAAAACAGCTGTTAGCACCAGGCTACAGCCTATTACACCATTGACTGTAGTCATCGGGCCCTGCTTGCCTTTTAAGGCATTGACTTCTAACGCCAAAACGATGACGAGAGCAACAGTCAATCCAGTGCCACCAATTTCAGTACCATACTGACCATAATGAGGGCCTGCCAACATACCGAACAACATAGGGGCTGAGAACATCGTATTGGTACGCGAAGCTAACAGAGCTTTTGCACCAGCGGCGGCTTTATCACCGCCCTCCTCTATTCCCAATGCAATGCGCTGTGCAGGCCAAATAACCATCCACACATTGGCAGCCATCAGGGTACCCATCACTGCGCCAACAATAATATAGTTATTAAGTACATTAGAAATGCTGTGAAGTAGGTAGAGACCAGTAATAAAGGTAAACATAGCGCCCCAACGGAACCACCAGAGAGCACTAGGAGCTAGTTTTGCCTTGGCGTCAGCCAAACCTTCAGCAGAGGCTTCTTTAAAGTAGCCACCCTGAACAAAGTTAAAATAGTAAAGCATGCCAATCCAAACGATACCGAATAGCACGTGCCCCCAACGGGCTAGAAAATTAATAAACTCAATAGTCATGACAACTCCTGTTAAATTTTGCCCTGATGGGGCTTTTGTTTTCGTGGCCTCAATTGTTCTGCAATAGCACAAAAATAGCAATAACTCAGTGGCTTTAAATCATAAAAAAGCCCCGCATCCGTGGATACGAGGCTTTTTGGTGCTAATGACCAGTGTGGAATTACATCATACCGCCCATGCCACCCATACCACCCATACCGCCCATATCAGGCATTGCTGGAGCGGCTCCTTCATCGGCGACATCAGAGACCATCGCTTCCGTAGTGATCATCAATCCAGCAACCGATGCTGCTGCCTGAAGTGCGGTGCGAGTTACCTTGGCTGGATCGAGAATACCCATCTCAATCATATCGCCGTACTCACCTGAGCCGGCGTTATAACCAAAGTTGCCTTTGCCCTGCTTGATTTTATCAACCACCACAGAGCCTTCACCACCGGCATTCTCAACGATCTGACGCAATGGTGCTTCCATCGCTCTGAGCGCAATACCCACGCCCACGGTCTGGTCGTCATTGTCGCCGGTAACAGATGCAACTTTCTGTAATACACGGATAAGAGCAACACCACCGCCAGGCACTACACCTTCCTCAACAGCCGCTCGGGTTGCATGCAGAGCATCTTCAACACGGGCTTTCTTTTCTTTCATTTCCATCTCAGTGGTAGCACCAACTTTGATAACCGCTACACCACCCGCCAGTTTAGCTACGCGTTCCTGCAATTTTTCGCGATCATAATCTGAGCTAGTCTCTTCAATCTGAGCGCGGATTTGCTTAACACGCCCTTCGATGGCCGCCGCGTCTCCAGCACCATCTACCAGGGTCGTTGCTTCTTTGGTCATGCTAACGCGCTTAGCTGTTCCCAAATGCTCAAGTGTGGTGCTCTCGAGATCTAGTCCAACTTCTTCACTGATAACAGTACCACCGGTCAAAATAGCAATATCTTCAAGCATGGCTTTGCGACGATCACCAAACCCAGGTGCCTTACAGGCCGCAACCTTGACAATACCGCGGAGATTATTCACTACCAAGGTCGCCAGAGCTTCGCCTTCAACATCTTCAGCAATAATCAGCAGTGGACGCCCCGCTTTGGCAACAGCTTCTAGCAAAGGCAATAACTCGCGAATGTTAGAGATTTTCTTATCGGCCAACAGAATCATCGGGCTTTCTTGCTCGGTGCTCATGCTTTCTTGATTGTTAATAAAGTAGGGAGACAGATAACCGCGATCAAACTGCATACCTTCAACAATATCTAGCTCGTTTTCTAAACCAGAGCCCTCTTCAACGGTAATAACACCCTCTTTGCCTACCTTACCCATCGCTTCGGCAATGATATCGCCAACATAGCTATCGCTATTGGCCGAGATAGTGCCCACCTGAGCAATTTCTTTACTGTCTGCACAGGGCTTAGCAATAGCAGCAATTTCTGCAGTTGCAGCAATGACGGCTTTATCAATACCGCGCTTTAGATCCATGGGGTTCATTCCAGCGGCAACAGACTTCAGGCCTTCGCTAACGATCGACTGCGCTAGTACGGTTGCAGTGGTGGTGCCGTCACCAGCATCATCAGAGGCCTTAGACGCCACTTCTTTAACCATCTGCGCGCCCATATTTTCAAACTTATCTTTAAGTTCGATCTCTTTGGCTACCGAGACACCATCTTTAGTGACTGTCGGTGCACCGAATGATTTATCCAATACCACGTTACGGCCTTTGGGGCCGAGTGTTACCTTTACGGCATTAGCTAGAACATTTACACCTTCTAGCATGCCCTGACGAGCGTTATCGCCAAACTTTACTTCTTTAGCTGCCATGATTTTTTCCTTCCAAATCAGTTACAAAAATTCACTTGTATAGTTCACCTTAGATCAGGCTAAGGCTTATGCTTCAACTACGGCCTTAATATCGCTTTCACTGAGGATAATCAGTTCTTCGCCGTCAACATCGATTTTGTCATTACCGGCGTACTGGCCAAATACCACAACATCGCCAACTTTGACATCAATGGGGCGAACTTCGCCGTTATCCAAAATGCGGCCACTACCCACAGCAACCACCTCGCCCTGATTGGGCTTCTCTTGAGCTGAACCTGGTAGCAAGATACCACCTGCGGTCTTCTGCTCTTCTTCCTCGCGACGCACGATCACGCGATCGTGTAAGGGGCGAATTTTCATTTTTTTAATCTCCAGTTAATAATCTCTTTGCAAATTCCCATAGTGTCTTGCGCGACTACTCCACTTCGCAATTGATGGAGATATGGTGACAGCATTGATCTTTTTCAAGGGCAGAAGATTATTTTTACTAAAAATAATCTTCTTTAATTATTTAGGTCCGTCAATATCACCACGATTATCCCAAGACTCACCATCAATAATAGTGCCAGACCCAGAAGCACCTCTTTGATCACCAGATTGACGCTGGTGGCCGTGAACATGGGTAATCAATAGCTTACTCAGCAATAGCTGCCCCAAAAATGCCCTACTGAGGGGGAATAAACCAGCAAAACCCACCACATCAGTGACAAAGCCTGGCGTCAGTAACAGC
>CBFHVP010000025.1:0-21796 GCA_965659315.1 uncultured Porticoccaceae bacterium
GAACTGGATGCCAAGGCTGCGATCAATCAAGGAACCCGACTCGCCGCGGCGATTTAAGTAGCTAATGTACCGCCCATCTGATGTTGATTTGACCAATATCAGGTGGGTTTGGGTTTTTTATGCAAGAATCCTTGCAACCTAGGGGCAATCAACCCATCATTGCCGGCTTAAATTTCTACAGATAAAAGCATATTGATGTCTAGTTTCAAAAACAGCGCTTCTCCCTCATTCAGCAGTCTAGAACTGCGCAATGCTCTTGGTAGTTTTGCCACAGGTGTGACCATTGTGACCGCACTGGGCCGCGAAGGACAGAAAGTGGGTATGACAGCCAATAGCTTTAATTCTGTGTCTCTCGAGCCAGCGCTGGTTTTGTGGAGCATTGGTCGCACAACCAACTGCTTCGATGAGTTTATCGCTGCACAATCCTTCGCTATTCATGTGCTTGCCGAGGACCAACAGCCGCTGTCCAATCTATTTGCTATGACCGGTACAGATCGCTTTGCTGAGCTTGACTGCACCGAGGGTCTGGCGGGCGTTCCAATTCTGCCCCACTATAGCAGTTGCTTCCAATGCACCATTGAGCATCAGTATGATGGTGGTGACCACGTTATTATAGTTGGGAGAGTTATTGAGCTACATGACTCAGGCCACAAGCCATTACTATTCCATCGCGGTGACTACGCAAATTTGTAGGCCCCATTTAGGGCAAATGCTGAAGAATCCAACTCACTGACTGCACATCAGCATATTTCGCATTTAAGTCAAATAAATTGGCACTGTGTGCCTGTTGATTTCGGTCACCTACCGCTTCCTCAGCAATTACTACCTGAAACTCATTTTGCAATCCATCAACGGCTGTGGCTCGCACGCAACCACTGGTGGTGAGACCAGTAACAACAAGTGAATCCACTGCCAATGATTTGAGCTGTTGATCAAGATCAGTTTTATGGAAAGCACTGGCCCATTGCTTTTCAATTAATGGCTCAGAATCCCGACGACCTAATTGTGGATCAATAGCTACCCATGGCGATTCTGTTTGCAGTAGATTAAGAGCAGGTACTTTGCGACGAAAAACTGCCGCTTGTTGATCGTGGTGATAAACCACCGTGGTGAAGAATATTGGCAACTCTTTATGCCGGAAAGCCTGCAAAAGCTCAATATTGGCGCTGACCACCTCTGGACAGTGCGTTCCCAACGGACACTGCGGATCAGTAAACCCTCTAATCATATCAACTATCAGTAATGCTGGATTTCTGGTTAATCCGAGCATATTTTTATCGAGGTTTTGCGAGATCATAACCGATTCCCATGGATTAACTAAAACAGCGGACTGCACTTTGTTATAAGCACAGCCCGCTGTTTATGGTACTAGCTGGATCTTAGAAGCGATAGTTAAAGTCTATGCCATAAGAATCCTTGGCCCCTGGATGGATAAATGATCCTCCGAACTCCGGCGCTGGAATAACTTCCTCCAAGTAATGCTCGTCGGTGATATTGCGCCCCCAAATGGTCACGCCCCAGTTTTCAGCATCAAAAGCAATACGGGCGTTAAGTGTATCGTAGGCATCACGTTTGGCCTTACTCATATCCTGCGTCAATCCTGGCCCATTAAAGATCTGCCAGATTGTCGGGGTAGCCTCACCTTGCAAGGTATGGAATGCCATCTCACCAACATGCTGCCAATCAAGGCGAGCGGTCATCTCAATACCATTACTGATAGCCATCTCAAACTGCGCACCGAGATTATAAGTGCGATCGGGCGCCTGTGGTGCTTCGTTACCCTCGGATAGCGGACGATGATCATTGCGGACGATCTCACTATCGAGGATACCTAAACCACCAAATAGCGATAGGTTTTCCGAGACCACAGCATTAAAGTCCATTTCAAAACCTCTAATTTCAAGATCATCAATGGTGGTTACCACTCTCATCAAGCCAAAGGGACCGGCGAAGAATTCAAAGAACTGGTTATCTTCAACATCAGTTTGGAATACCGACGCGTTAATACGTAGCCGGTTATCCATAAACTCCATTTTGCTACCCAACTCAAAACTGGTAGACACCTCTTTCTCGTATTCATCGCTGACGCCTAGGTTAGCATCAACTGCCACGCCTGGGTCTCCACAAGAGGGAACAAAGCTTGGGCAAGTATCGCCGTACCAAAGATCCAATAATGCAGCACTGCCTACTGAGTTAAAGCCACCGCTACGGAAGCCAACACCCCAGCTAGCATAGATATTAATATCTTCAGCTGCATTCCAGCTCCAGGTTACCTTAGGCTGGAAATGGCTATAGGTTGCACTTCGATCAGGCACCCCATCAGGGTTTGCACCCAGCGCTGGATTAATCGGCGCTGTTAGGGCATTAACACTTAAACCCGACGCCCCCACATTAGGTACCCGATTACTCACATCGCGCTCTTCACGATCATAGCGGGCGGCCAAGGCTAGCTCCATCTCATCATTGAGATCAAATTCAACTTGACCAAAAACTGCCATTACCGAGGTATCAAACTTATCGTCGAACATTAAATCAGTTGGGTTGGGCCCAGTCGGATCGACATAGGGCTGGCGCAGGAAGCCATTACCTGTATCGGCACCGTAGGCAACAACCACCTCGCGTTCGATATCTGCAACATAAGCACCAGCAATCCAGCTGATCTCCGCATCATCATCAGAGGTCAAACGAACTTCTAGGCTAGTGTCTGATTGATTTCTCTCTTGATATTGATATCCATCACAGGCTGTAGGTGTGTAAGGCCCATAGATACCAGTAAAGTCTGGATCTGCTCCACCCGCAGCCGGAAACACACCAAAGGGACCGAAAAAGCCACCAAATAGATCGTCGCGACCAGCGCCACCCATAGAGGTTGGCAAATTATTTAACGTGGCACGATCAGCTTGACAGGCATCCGTTACTTCATAGCCGTAGAAGGTTGCACTGGTTCCATCAGATAAAAGATATTCCTCCAGATCGCTATAACTTAATATCGCACTGATATCAACGCCGTCGCGATCCCAATCTGCCTTAACAGAGAGCTCCGAAGTCTCTTGTTCATTTTCACCGGGTACGTTATTTGAGAAGATAAAATCATGCTCATTAACATCTTTAAAGAACGTCGGCCCGTAGCCTGCAGCGAAAGCAGGAATGGCAAATACCGCATTGAAGTTAATCGCTCCACCGCTGACCTCGCTCATCCCGGCTCGAATATCGACGGAAAGCTCTTCATCGACGTCCATAATTAAGCGGCCACGCACTGTGGTATCTTCAAGGAAGTCGACAGAATTAACGCCCGTAAAAACATTGCTGTAATGCCCATCGGTTTCGCGATGGCTGACACTCAATCGCCCCAGCACCCCATCACCCAGTCCACCACTCAGGGTGAGATTGGCATTTGTGGTGCCATTATTGCCCGCACCTACCTTCATCTTACCTTCAAACTCTTCATCGGGACGATTAGTCGTGACCAGAATAGCACCAGCCACAGCGTTGCGACCGTAAAGAGCGCCCTGAGGCCCTTTAAGTACCTCAATTTGATTAACATCCATCAACTCTTCATTAAAGCCGTTAGGATTAGTTACAAGCACCCCATCCACCACATAGGCAAAAGTCGACTCAGCATCGCGTGTTGAAACAATACCGCGAATGCTAACCTGAGTATCACCGACATTGGCAGAGTCAACGAGCGTGACATTGGGCATAAGACCAATAAAGTCACCTGGACGCTGAATACCGGCGCTCTCTATTTGTGCTTCTGTAAACGCGGAAACAGCAATAGGAACTTCCTGCAGGTTTTCCGCACGCTTTCGCGCTGAGACAACGATTTCTTCAATGGCTATTTCAGCGACTGATGTTGTGGCTATGCTGGCTAATATTGCCATCGACATAACATTTTTAGTCGTTAATATTTTCATTGTATTTCCCCTAATCTATCTTTTCGTTTCTGTTTTTATAACTTTTTCTGTCTTTATAAATTACCTTTGCTTATTAACTCACTGCCAGTACCGGCACTGTCTAAGTCGCACCAATAAACGTCGGCTTAACCGGCGCTGGAAGATGCGTATCCGCTTCACAACGGCTGCGAATATCTTCTATATCACCACCAAAATTAAATAGCGCTGGCTCACCTCTATTGGCTGTTAGTACAGCGCGCAATTCTTCTGTCGCGCTGATATCCACAGAACCATCTGCAGCGATTATGACGCCATAGCGTTTTGCTCCCTCGACGGTCACCAGTCGCCGATTAATATCTTGGCGCACTAACTCAGGGTCACGGACAAGTGGGTCACCCCAACCACCGCCACCCCAAGTATTGAAGTACAACATATCACCCGCTTTGACTTTGATACCTTCAGCCTTTGCCGGCAACCACTCCTCAGAGCCATCGACACGCACCAGACGTTTGGTAGAACGCAAGCCAGTATCACCACCAAGAACACCCCAGGGATAGGTCAGCCAGCGTTCATCATGAATTCCGACATCACCATCACACAAGAAGCGATAAGCAACGCTTAGGCCATTACCCCCTCGATGGAGTCCCGCCCCACCAGAATCGGGAATGGTTTCGTAGCGCTCGATGCGTAACGGAAAATAAGACTCGATAAACTCGTTGGGCACATTGGTAAACCCGGGCCATAGACTGTGACCATCAGGGCCATCCCCCACCGGCCGACCGGGAACTCCACCAAAGCCAATCTGAAATAGCTGGAACCATTCTCCATTTTTCTCTGGACGAGTATCGTAGCCAGAGAAAAATAGATGCGGTGAATCAGAAAAACCCGCCGCATTCAGCATCATCTCTGGCGCACCCATACCCAGTAACGCTCCCAGTACATCAAAGATACGACCCAACGCATGAGTTCTACCCGACAGCGCTGCTGGGTAATTGGGTTTTAATAATGTGCCCTGAGGTATGCGCACATCGACCAAATCATAAAAACCATCGTTGAATACAATTTGTGGGTCTACCACATTAATAGTGAAGGAACCAAAGAACATTTTGAACATATCTTCGTTGAGGAAGAAGTTCACTGAACTCTGTGCCTGTGGGTCAGTACCAGCGAAATCAAAAATGGCTTTTTCACCCTCACGCCACATAGCGCACTTAATCTTATAAGGGCCCATTCCCATGCCATCATCACAGATATAGTCCTCAAACTCGCGAGGCTCCTCCGGGATAAACATGCCGATAATATGTTTCATCGCATCATGATTGCGCTGCAGCATAATATCCATGGTCGAAAACAAAACATCATCACCAAAACGGTCAGCCAACTCTACACAGCGCTTTGCCGCCGTATTACAAGCAGCAACCAATGCATTTAAGTCAAACCGATTCCACTGCGGTGTCCGCACATTATGTAAAATCAACTCAAGTAGGTCGGACTGCAACACGCCTTTTTTATACAGCTTAGTTGGTGGTATCCGAATACCCTCTTGGAAAATAGTCGTAGCCTCGATGGGGATAGAACCGGGCACCATTCCGCCGTTATCGGACATATGTCCAAACATAGCCGACCAGGCAATATGTCGACCATCCTTGAACACAGGTACTAGCACCACCCAATCAGGTAAATGAGATACCGCCGCATTACACATATAGGGATCATTAGTAAGGATGATATCCCCCTCTTCGATCTCTTCATTGTAAGCATCCAGGAATGGGCCGATAAACGAACCGAACTGGCCCACCACCATCTTGCCTTCTCTATCGGCAATCATCGGGAAGCAGTCGCCCTGTTCTCGAATACCCGGGGACATCGCGGTACGAAACAGCACGGCGTCCATTTCTTCTCGTGCGTTTCGCAACGCGTTTTCAATGATATCAACGGTGACACCGTCCACATCGATATGCTTGAGCGGGGTTTTATTGATTTCTAATAATCTTGCAGCCATTTTATTGCCCCCCATTAGCTGGATTGATAAGAAGGTTGCCGACTGCATCTACCTCTGCGACATAGCCAGGAAGCACCACTGTGGTAGAGTCCATTTCACTGACAATAGCGGGCCCGAGAACCTGCAGGCCCGGATTGAGTTTATTGCGATCGTAAATAATGGCATCGTGCCAATCGCCTTCATAATAGAATCGGCTCGGCGCGATTTCACATTGTTGCAAGCTCATACCTGTCTCACCGACCTTGCGTTCAGCAATCGCCTTGGCCTTGGCTTTCGCCACAGCACGAATCATCAATATTTCATGGCCATCATCGAGCTTAAAAGTAAACAATTGCTCATGCTCACCGTCAAATTGATCAGTGAGTAAAGCAACACCGTTCTGTTTGAGCTCGTCTTCGGTAAAGTCAATCGTAATTTGGAAGGCTTGACCGGCATAACGCAGGTCCGCTTGATAAGCAATTTCATGTTCGCTTTCAGGGATATTGTCGGTCAGTAAAGCCTCTCCGGCTCGAGCTCGTAATTCATGAAGATCTTGCGTCAACTGGGCATCCGTAAGATCGCTAGCCATGGTCAGATAAGTACGCGCGGCCTCATCCTGAACCTGCGTTGTTGCATCACCGTAAGCACAGAGTACGCCGGGCCCTGGCGGAATAATCACCGGCCAAGCCTCAGTCAAGATACCCAGTGCATTAGCATGCAGAGGTCCTGCGCCACCGAAACCCACCAGAGCAAAATCTCGGGGATCGTAGCCCTGCTCAACAGACACTAACCGCAAGGCGCCAAACATCGATTCATTAACAATTTTGATGATCCCTTCAGCGGCAGTCATCAACTCGATACCCATAGCATCCGCTATTGACTGCACGGCAGCCACAGACGCTTCACGATTAATTTCCATTGCACCGCCCAGTTGCACATCAGAGGGAAGATATCCCAGCACCACATTGGCATCGCATACTGTTGGTTGCTCACCGCCTTTCATATAACAGGCTGGGCCGGGTACCGCACCGGCAGACTCCGGCCCCACCCGCAACGCTTTGGTTAACTCCGGCACAAAGGCAATAGAGCCACCACCAGCACCGACCGTACGCACATCCACGGAGGGCGCCCGAACACGCACATCAGCAACGATAGTTTCACGGCGCACTCGCGCGCGGGAATTTTGGATCAGTGCAACATCAGTGGAGGTACCACCCATATCGCAGGTTAAAATATTGTCGTAGCCAGCGCGGCTACAGAAATAAATAGCTCCAGATACGCCTCCGGCAGGACCTGACATCAGCATATTGACTGGCGACTCAGCTGAGGCTCTCGCTGAAGCCAAACCGCCATCAGACCGCAAAATGGATAACTGTGTATCCGACCCCATTTTGTCGTCGAGTGCCGCTTGCAGGTTGCTGACGTAATTCGCAACTTCCGGGCGCACATAAGAGTTCACTACTGTTGTTTCAGTGCGCTCATATTCCTGCATTTCTGGCACCACATCACTGGAAATAGAAATCGGCGTATCGATAAAAATTTCAGCTGCTATTTCACCAGCACGTCTCTCATGCACACCATTCAGGTAAGCATTAATAAAGCAGATGGTTAATGCTTCAACTTCACCCGACGCATGCAATGATTTGAGGTCCTTGCGCAACTGATCTTCGTCCAATTCAGAAACCACTTCACCATCAGCACCAATGCGTTCACAGGCACCGATAGTCAATTCAAGCGGCGCTAACAGAGGCTTTTTGACGAAGCTGACCCAACCGCCGAGACCGCCGGGGCAGAATGATCTAGCAACTTGTAATGTGTCCTCATACCCTGCAGTAGTCACCAATCCAACTTTGGCCCCTCGACCCGTCAGTACTGCGTTTGTGGCGACTGTGGTGCCATGCATGACCCGATTCACATCGGCAGGATTGACACCGGATTCATCACAGATTCTTGCGATACCATTGAGCACACCGACAGAGGAATCCTCTGGTGTGGATGGCACTTTAGCGGTATGGGTTGCCCCTGAATCTTCATCTATCAGTAGAAGGTCTGTGAAGGTGCCCCCTACATCTACTCCTAATCTGTAGCTCATTATTATTCCAGCCTCATACTTATATTTATTTTTTTAACGCTGTTTTATCAAAGCTTACTCAACTCACCTGCTTAGTCAAATGACCTTGCAACCAAGCCTTGGCTCGACCGCCTGGCGCTGTCCCCGTTAATCTCTGCGCCAAATCAGATGCCTCCAATAATTTCGGTAAATCGATACCCGTTTTAAAACCCATCTGCTGCAACATCATGGCAATATCATCGGTTGCCACATTACCGGACGCGCCTGGCGCAAAGGGACAGCCACCCAATCCAGCGATAGAGCTGTCAAAACGTCGAATACCTGACTCCACAGCAGCAAATACATTAGCCAAGCCCATCGCGCGAGTATCATGAAAATGACAACCAAGCTTTTCAGCGCCATGCTGCTCAACCAAAGAAGCAGTCAGTGCTCTAACCTGCTGAGGGTCAGCGGCACCAATAGTGTCGGCAAGAACCACCTGATCTGCGCCGGTATTAATAAATCTATCCACCACACGCTCTGACACCGCAGGGTCAGTAGCGCCATCAAAAGGGCAGGCAAACGCCACCGCAATGGTAGCAATGACCTTAATGCCATCTTGTTTTGCCAGCTTTAAGATTTCTATCGTTACCTGCTCAGCCTCTGCCATGCTCATAGCGACATTTTTCTGTGCCATGCCATCACTGGCGTACAGCACCATGGTCACCGTCTTAGCGCCAGCCGCTAAAGCTAGCTCATAACCTTTCATATTAGGGATAAGTGCGATACTGGGAGTTGCAAAGCCCTCACGCTTGAGATGGGAAAAAATTTGGTCGGTACCAGCCATGGCAGGAACAGCTTTTGGAGAGACGAAACTCCCCACTTCAATTTGCGGAACACCGGCTTCAGCAATAGCCCGAATCAGCGCCAAACGCTCTTCTGTCGTAAGGATTTTCGGCTGATTTTGCAGGCCATCTCGCGGGCCCACATCAGTGATAACAATAGTCTCTGACATCACTTGATAATCCCCTGCTTTTTTAGCTGGTCTATCTGCTGTACGCTCAAATTTAATAATTGGCTCATTACCTCATCGGTATGCTGACCGAGTGTGGGGGCCGGCGTAAATGGTTGATCAGTACTTCTGGATAATTTGATTGGATTACCGGGGCCTTTGGTGGCCTTACCATTGGGGTGCTTTAAATCTACCACCATATTGCGATGCAACACCTGAGTATCAGCAAGTGCCTGACTGAGAGTATTAACCGGCGCACAGGGAATGCGCTTAGCTTGCAACTGGCGCAACCAGTGCTCGCAGGTATCTTCACTTAAGAGGCGATTCAAATGCTGATTGATCAGATTTTGATCCTGCCAACGACCAGGTTGGGTGTCATATTTGGGGTCATCAAACTCAGGACAATCAACCACCTGCTTGAGGTTCTGCCAAAAATTATCGGTAATCACTGCAATAACAATAAATCCATCTGAGCAGGTAAAAGTGTTGTACGGCACATGTACAAAATGACTATTACCAATCGGATAAGGGTCTTCGCCAGAGAGAAAATGCATTGTAGCCATGTAATTGAGCATCGAAATTTGGCAATCCAACATGGATATATCCACATGCTGGCCCACACCACTGCGCTCGCGCTCATAAAGCGCCGTCAAAATACCCATCACGCCAAACATCCCGCCACCTAAATCACCAATGGGAATACCTGCGCGCACCATGCTATTGGCATCGGGCCCCGTGATGGACATACCACCGCCCATAGCTTGAGCCACTTGATCAAATGCAGGGCGTTTACTGCCCGGACCATCAGAGCCAAAACCAGAAATAGTACAGGTAATAATACGCGGGTTAACTTCGGCTAGAGAGGCATGATCAATACCCAGACGCTCGGGGACACCAGCACCAAAATTACTGATCACAATATCAACGTTTGTAACCAGATTTTTAAACAGTGCTAAACCCCGTTGTGTTTTTAAATCAACCGCCACGCTCTTTTTATTGCGATTAAGCGTGATAAAATAAGCTCCCATACCATCAAGGGAATTGTTCGGATCTGACGCTAAAAGCTTACGCGTACCCTCACCCTGGCAGGGTTCCACTTTTATTGTTTCGGCACCTAAATCGGCAAGAATCATGCTGCCATAGGGTCCAGAGAGCATATGAGTCAAATCGAGTATACGAATACCGGCAAGTGCTTGATTCATACATTTCCCTCCGTTGACCCAGTTTGACTTGGGCTGTTACAAAACTGATGCCTAACAACGCGAAATAGTGTCACGGTGTGAGAATCAGCCTGCTGACTCTCAAGGTCAATTGCACTTTCACCGCCTCGGTACCGATGATTCGGGTAAAGCATCATGACACCCCTTTTGGTCACCAATCCTGCTATTTTTGATCACTTCGGTCTTCTCTACGCTAGTATTGACCTGTAAAGTGGTAATTAGTCAGATTGGCAATCGACCTTAAAACATCGAATGATATATCTTTATACCAAATGCTAAATTAGCGATCAACTGTAATTAATTAGCAGAGAACATTGCATGAAAGCCACCAGCGGAGAAATACTGTTCAGTAAAAGCCAGCGCAATCAGGTTTCTGATCAGTCACCCTCCCCTCTCTATCACCAGCTTTACACGCTGATTAAAGGCTACATAGTCGACGGAACTTTTCACCTGGGCGATAAACTTCCCAGTGAAAAAGAATTAGCAGACGGATTTAATGTATCTCGCATAACCGTTAAAAGAGCCGTCAATGAACTAGCCGCGGAAGATTTGGTTGAACGCGCGCGTGGCAAAGGCACTCATGTAATCTACAAATACACACCAAAGCCAGTGCAAGCACCTCTGTTAGGCGTCTTGGAAGAAATTGACAGCATCGCGCAAAATTCGGTGGCCGACATTTTGGACTGTCGGGTAGTGATACCACCGCAGACTATACGCAGCGAATTCGCCCTAGGTAATAATGATTCATTATTCCACTTAATCCGCACACGTCACCGAGCCGGTGCTTGTTTTGGCTACTTTGACAGTTGGAGCGCTGGTGTCGATATGCCGAATAACACCGATATTTTTATGCAACGATCACGGCATGAGTATTTGCGCGAGAGCGGTATGACAATCAGCTATATAAAGCAAACGATCAGTGCCGTGCCCGCTAGTGAGACCGTCGCCACCCATTTACACATATCACCTGGCTTTCCGCTACTGAAGTTAGTGCGACGCTCTTACTACCAAGATGACGACAAAGCAATGTTAGTGGACTATCTTATTGCGCTCTACAACACGGAATTATTCCAGTACGAGATGGATCTTAAGCTCGATTAATCCACTCTCACCAAACTCCCTTAACAAAGACTCAACGCAAAAGCTTAAGTATAAAACTTTACGTTAACGTAAACGTCAGTATATACTGGGAATCACAAGCTTAATTGCGAGATCAGTTATGGCTGAATACAGTATTTCACAACTGTCAAAAGAGTTTGATGTAACTACTAGAACCATCCGACATTATGAGGACCTTGGTCTGATCACACCTGCGCGCCGAGGCCAAACTAGGGTCTACAGCCCTTCAGATCGTACCCGTCTAAAACTTATTTTGCGTGGTAAGCGCTTGGGATTATCCCTAGAAAATTCGCGTGAAATTATTGATATGTACGAACCCGGAAAAACCAATGTTGAGCAACTTAAAAAGCTTATTAATGCTATTCAAGCACAGCGTATCAAACTCAACCAGCAACTGGATGACATTAGTAACCTATTAACCGATCTTAATCAGGCTGAGGCCGATTGCATCGATGCCCTAAAATCTACTGGAAAACACTAACCCATGAATACGTCATACCCCACTTTAAATTTTAATCTCGGCGAAGATATCGATATGCTTCGCGATAGTGTTTTTCAGTTTTGCGCCGCTGAAATCGCACCACGCGCCGACGATATTGATAGTAGTAATGAATTCCCTATGGATCTCTGGCGCAAGCTTGGAGATATGGGTCTGTTAGGTATCACAGTTGATGAGCAGTACGGTGGCTCGGGTATGGGCTATGTAGCTCATTGTGTTGCTATGGAAGAAATCTCTCGCGCCTCTGCATCGGTTGCCCTGTCCTACGGCGCTCACTCCAATCTCTGTGTTAACCAGTTGCACAAAAATGGTACAGAAGCTCAAAAAAAACATTACCTGCCCAAACTTTGTTCCGGTGAACATATTGGCGCACTGGCTATGAGTGAACCCAATGCGGGCTCCGATGTGGTGAGTATGAAACTCAAAGCAGAGAAGCGTGGTGACTATTACTTGTTAAATGGCAATAAAATGTGGATCACCAATGGTCCTGATGCACACACCTATATTATCTACGCTAAAACAGATATCGATGCTGGCTCAAAGGGCATCACAGCCTTTATTGTTGAGCGAGATTTTGAGGGATTTTCCCGCCATCAAAAACTCGATAAATTGGGTATGCGCGGCTCCAATACCTGCGAGCTGGTATTTCAAGACTGTAAGGTTCCCGCGGCTAATGTCCTTGGTGGCGAAGGTTGCGGTGTGGCGGTACTCATGTCGGGTTTGGATTATGAGCGCGCAGTGCTCTCCGGCGGCCCTGTAGGCATTATGCAAGCTTGTCTTGATGTCGTGCTTCCCTATGTACATGAACGCAAGCAATTCGGTCAAGCCATCGGTGAATTTCAGCTTATGCAGGGCAAGATCGCTGATATGTATGCCGAACTCAATGCCTCTCGCGCCTATTTGTACGCCGTTGCAAAGGCCTGCGATATGGGCCAAGACTCACGTAAAGATGCCGCTGCGGTCATTCTCTTCACTGCGGAAAAAGCCACACAGATGGCCCTGCAAGCCATTCAAGCTCTGGGGGGCAATGGTTACACCAGCGACTACCCCACTGGGCGATTGCTTCGTGATGCCAAGCTCTATGAAATCGGCGCAGGCACATCTGAGGTGCGCCGTATGCTGATTGGTCGCGAACTGTTTTCTGAAAGTAGTTGAGAGGTAACCTATGCCCATTATCAAAAGTAATATCAATACCCATAGTGAAGACTTCGCGACTAATACGCGATCTATGCAAGCTCAGGTCGATGATCTAAAAGATAAAATAGATAAGGTTTATCTAGGTGGTGGTATAAAAGCTTGTGAGCGCCATAAGAGCCGCGGCAAATTACTGCCCAGAGAAAGGGTGCAAAAGCTGCTCGACCCAAGCTCTCCTTTCCTCGAGCTATCCGCACTAGCCGCTCATAACGTCTACGGAGAAGAAGTGCCAGCAGCAGGTATTATTACCGGCATTGGTCGCGTTAGCGGGCAAGAATGTATGGTAGTTGCCAATGACGCAACGGTAAAAGGTGGTAGCTACTACCCCTTAACCGTAAAAAAGCATCTTCGTGCGCAGGCGATCGCCGAAGAAAACAACTTACCCTGCATTTATTTAGTCGATTCCGGTGGCGCCAACCTTCCCCGTCAAGATGAGGTTTTTCCAGATCGACAGCATTTTGGCCGTATCTTCTTCAATCAGGCCAATATGTCAGCACAAAATATTCCTCAAATTGCCGCGGTTATGGGTTCCTGCACTGCGGGTGGTGCCTATGTGCCCGCGATGGCCGATGAGTCAATTATTGTTAAGGAGCAAGGCACTATTTTCCTCGCTGGGCCTCCGCTAGTGAAAGCGGCCACAGGTGAAGTAGTCACCGCAGAAGATTTGGGTGGTGCCGATGTGCATTGCCGGACCTCCGGTGTTGCTGATCATTACGCCAATAATGATGATCATGCCCTCGATCTGGTACGCAAGTCGGTGGCCAGACTCAATCGTGTCAAGCCAAATAACGGTGACTTTACAGAGGCTGTCGCGCCGGCCTACGACGCACAAGAAATATATGGTGTGGTTCCGGCAGATTCCCGCCAATCCTATGATGTCCGGGAGGTTATTGCGCGCACGGTTGACGGATCTGATTTTGATGAATTTAAAGCCCTTTATGGCACCACTTTGGTCTGTGGTTTCGCTAGAATTTTCGGTTATCCCGTGGGCATTGTTGCCAACAACGGCATTTTATTTGGCGAATCGGCACAGAAAGGTGCCCACTTTATTGAGCTGTGCGCACAACGCAAAATTCCGCTGGTATTCCTGCAAAACATCACTGGATTTATGGTCGGTAAACAATACGAAAATAACGGCATTGCCAAACATGGTGCCAAAATGGTGACTGCAGTCGCGACAGCAAATGTACCCAAATTTACCGTGCTGATCGGCGGCTCATTTGGTGCCGGCAATTATGGTATGTGCGGTCGCGCCTATGACCCGAGATTTATGTTTATGTGGCCGAATGCGCGCATTTCGGTAATGGGTGGCGAGCAAGCGGCGGGAGTACTGGCACAGGTAACACGTGATAAATATGCGCGCGATGGTCAGGACTGGAGTGCTGACGAAGAGGCAGAATTTAAGCAACCTATCATTGATAACTATGAACATCAGGGACACCCCTACTACGCATCGGCCAGACTCTGGGACGATGGTGTTATTGATCCCGCAGATACGCGCATGGTATTGGGCCTTGCTATCTCGGCTAGCCACAATCGTGTGATCGATGAGACCAAATTTGGCCTATTTAGAATGTAGCTGTTGTCAGGAAGACTTAAGTGAAATATTACAAACACCTGTTAGCAAGTAAATTGAGCTGAGAAATATGGATAAAGTAACTGTCGATATAGATAACCGTGGCATTGCTCGGGTAACCCTGAACAACCCCGATAAACACAATGCATTTGATGATCAAATTATTGTGCAATTAACCGGCGCGTTTGAGGCGATTGCAGCCAATACTGATGTGCGTGTCATGATTTTAGGTTCTCACGGCAATAGCTTCTCTGCCGGTGCCGATCTGGGTTGGATGAAACGCATGGCCAACTACTCTTACGATGAAAATTTACGCGATGCCGGTGCCTTGGCATTGATGCTAGAGACATTAAATCAGCTACCCCAACCGACCATTGCGCGAGTTCAGGGAGCAACTTTCGGTGGCGCAGTGGGACTTGTGAGTTGCTGCGATATGGCCATAGCCACAACCGCGGCAAGCTTTAGCCTCAGCGAAGTCAAGATAGGTTTGGTACCTGCAACCATAGGCCCCTACGTCACAGCAGCGATTGGCCAACGCGCAGCGCGCCGCTACTTCTTAACAGCCGAGCGTTTTGATGCTCACACAGCACTGCAGCTGGGCTTAGTCAATGAAGTCGTTGAAAAACAGCATTTGGATCACGAGATCAATGAGTTGATTGATACGCTACTGGCTAATGGCCCTGAAGCCACAATAGCAGCCAAAAAATTAATCTCAGATATCAGTGGCAAGCCGATTGATCAAGCTGTTATTGATTACACCTGCGATCTGATTGCGGGCATTCGAGTCAGTAATCAGGGTCAAGAGGGTTTAAATGCGTTTTTAGAAAAAAGAAAACCCCAATGGATAAGGGATTAAAGTAGCTTATGTTAACTAAAATATTAATTGCTAATCGGGGCGAAATCGCCTGTCGTATTATTAAAACAGCCAGAAAAATGGGTATTAATACCGTGGCGGTTTACAGTGAAGCTGACCGTAATGCCCTGCATGTGCAAATGGCAGATGAGTCTGTTTACATAGGACCATCCCCCTCTAATGAATCCTATCTAGTGATCGACAATATACTACAGGCAGCACTTGATACAGGTGCCGAAGCGATCCACCCAGGCTATGGTTTTCTCTCTGAAAATGCTGAATTCTGTCGCCAGTGCCAAGCCCATAATATCGTTTTTATCGGGCCGCCTGTTGAAGCAATTGTCGCTATGGGTTCCAAGTCTGCGGCAAAAACTATTATGCAAGATGCCGGTGTGCCACTGGTGCCGGGCTACCATGGTGAAGATCAATCTGCTGCGATTATTAAGCAGGCGGCGAACAGCATGGGTTACCCCGTGTTACTCAAGGCTGCCGCTGGCGGTGGCGGTAAAGGCATGCGCGCAGTTCATAGTGAAGCGGAATTTGATCAGGCATTAGACGCAGCCAAGCGCGAAGCTTTAAACAGTTTTAATGATGACATTATGTTGGTGGAAAAATACCTGCTCAAACCACGACATGTTGAAATTCAGGTTTTCTGTGACAGTCATAATAATGGTGTTTATCTATTTGAACGCGACTGCTCTGTGCAGCGACGCCATCAAAAAGTTATCGAGGAAGCACCGGCACCGTGGATGACCGACGCGCTTCGTCAGCAAATGGGTGAAGCCGCACTAAAAGCTGCAGCGGCAATCAACTATCAGGGTGCTGGGACCGTGGAGTTTTTACTCGATAGTCGTGGTGAGTTTTTCTTTATGGAGATGAACACACGCCTGCAAGTGGAACATCCGGTGACCGAAATGATTAGTGGTCAGGATCTGGTTGAGTGGCAACTACGGGTGGCCAACGGCGAACCTCTGCCCTGCACTCAAGAGCAGCTTACTATTAACGGCCATGCCTTTGAAGCGAGAATTTATGCCGAGGATCCCGAGCAAGATTTTCTGCCGGCAACGGGCTGTTTGACAACTTTATGCCCACCGACAGAAACCTCCCATGTGCGTGTCGATACAGGTGTAGTTGAGGGCGATGAGGTCAGTATTTATTACGATCCGATGATTGCTAAACTGGTGGTCTGGGATACCGATCGTGGCCGTGCGCTGGCGCGTTTAACTCAAGCGCTTAGTGACTATCGTATTGCCGGACTAACCACAAATATCGGTTTTCTTTACAACCTAGCAACGAGCCGGTCATTTCAACAAGGTGATGTCGATACCGGCTATATTGAAGAGCATGAGCAGGAAATTTTTCGCCAACGTGATATCGATGTAGACTATGCTGCGCCCCTCGCCGCCGCCGCAGTTGTAACACTACGCGAGCAGCGTGCCAAAGATCGAGCAAAAAAATCAACTCAGCCCAATTCTCCCTGGCACCTTAGCAACAGCTGGGGGCTCCACCAACCCACAGTCAACTTGCAAATCCAGCAAGCTGAGATATCCGTGGACTTAAACTATACCGCAGATCTCAATGCCGTCACTGTTGTCGAACACAGTATTGGTTTTGATTTATTTACTCCGCAGGGCTTCTTTCACTGCGCTGAGGTCTCGCCAGATTTCGGCTTGGATTCTGAAACAGACACCAGCGGCAGTCTCAGCGCACCGATGAATGGCACGATAGTGAGTTTATTGGTTAAAAGCGGAGAACCGGTAATCAAAGGTACGGCGCTGTTAGTGATGGAAGCAATGAAAATGGAGCACAATATCAAGGCACCTTGTGATGGAACAGTCTCTGAGTTCTATTTTCAGCCAGGCGACCTTGTCGATGGTGGTGCTGAACTTTTAGCTTTTGAAGAGAGCAAAGAACAATGAGTTACCCAGCCGAAGTAACAATTGTCGAAGTCGGCCCTCGAGACGGTTTGCAAAATGAAAAACTTTCTATCGACGTCACAACCAAGGTCGCACTGATTAATCAACTGGCCAATGCCGGTATCGGCTATATAGAGGCCGGCAGTTTCGTTAGCCCCAAGTGGGTTCCACAAATGGCGGGCAGTGATGAAGTCTTTGCTGTGCTTCCCAAAGACGGCAAAACCTATGCCGCATTAACACCTAATATGCAGGGTTTACAGCGGGCTATGGAGTGCGACGTCAAGGAAGTCGCTGTATTCGCAGCCGCCTCAGAGGGTTTTAGTCAAAAGAATATCAATTGCACTATTGATGAAAGTCTCGAACGCTTTGCCCCAGTTGTATCAACCGCGACTGAATCTGGTATCGCAGTGCGTGGTTATATTTCCTGTGTATTGGGCTGCCCGTACGAAGGTGCAATAGCGCCAGACCAAGTCGCTGAGCTAACCGATAAATTATTGACCATGGGTTGCTACCAAGTATCCTTGGGCGACACCATTGGCGTGGGTACGGCGGGCTCGACCCATCGTCTACTCGAAAGATTATTAGGGCAATTTCCCACTGATAAACTAGCAGTACATATGCATGATACCTATGGCCAAGCATTATCGAATATTCTTATTGCTCTGCAACATGGTATCTCAGTTATTGATAGCTCGGTGGCTGGCCTCGGCGGTTGTCCCTACGCAAACGGCGCCTCTGGTAATGTCGCCACTGAAGATTTAGTTTATATGCTCGATGGCCTGGGTATTAAGCACGGCGTTGATCTGCCAGCATTAATCACTGCTGGCAATATGATTTGCGCCAAACTTAATCGAGAAAATGGCGCTAAAGTAGCAAGAGCTTTTCAATAACCTTTGGTGATTACGTTATACTACGTATTGATATGCTTTCAATGGAGCCAAACCTGTGACTCTTTTTCGCCCTTGTATCGACTTGCATCAGGGACAGGTTAAACAGATTGTTGGCGGCACTCTCACCGAGTCTGGCGCCAGTACAAATTTTATCAGTAGCCAGTCTGCGGCTTATTATGCTGACCTCTATCGACAACATCAGTTAAGCGGCGGTCATATCATCGCTCTCGGACCGAATAATCAGCAGCAAGTTTTGGCGGCGTTAGCGGCCTACCCTAAAGGCATGCAATTTGGCGGTGGTGTCAACCTCGATAATGCATCTGACTATTTAGACGCCGGCGCCTCGCATATCATTGTTACCTCGTACCTGTTTGAGGATGGCCAGTTTTCTTGGTCGCGACTAAATGCTATGCGCGCAGCTGTTGGCGCCGAACATCTGGTGCTGGATCTCAGTTGCCGTAAGACTGCACAAGGCTGGATGATCGCAACTGATCGGTGGCAAACCATCACCAATACCGCGATAAATAAATCCACCATCAAGGAACTGGAAAGTCATTGCGCTGAGTTTTTGGTTCACGCTGCCGATGTCGAGGGATTACAGTCAGGTATTGACAGCGATCTCGTCGAACTATTGGGCGATTGTTGCTCGATCCCCTGCACTTATGCCGGCGGCGCCAGATCACTCGAGGATCTTAAATTAGTCCACTCGCTGTCCAATGGTAAGGTCGACCTTACTATTGGCAGCGCTTTAGATATCTTTGGTGGTCGAGGAGTCAGTCTTGCTGACTGTGTGCAATGGAATCGGCAACAACTCTAGCGATGCAATTTCTTACGTATTCTTACCACCACCATGATGGCGGCAAAAAACACCACAGGGGTTGTCAAGGCCAATGCCATACCCTGAGTTATTGGCAGATACTTCTCGATCGCTAACGGCGTGGTCAACAATTTAATAAGACTCATACTGTAATAGGTCATGGCAACCACAGAGAGCCCCTCAACAGTCTGCTGTAGACGCAACTGTATTTCACTGCGCTTATCCATGGAGGCTAGTAATTGCTGATTTTGTGTCTCTAGAGAAAGCTGTAATCGCAGATGCAATAACTCACTGGTGCGGCTGATACGCTTAGATAGATTTTCTTTACGCTTCACCACAGACATACAAGTGTTAAACGCTGGAATAAAGCGTCTGGCATGAAACTGCTTAAGGGTTCGAATAGGTGGCATCTTCTGCTCTCGCAGCATATCGAGACGACTCTCAGTCAAATTAAAGTAGGCCTCAGTGGCTGAAAAACGAAAGTTATGGTCGGCAACCAATTTCTCTAACTTTGTTGCTTGAGTAATCAACTCTGTCATCAATGTCTGCTCATCTTCCAGAGTGACGAGCTGATTTAATCTGTTATTGGTCTCTACCAACTGCTGTTCTAGTTGACGAACTTCAGGCATCAATAGACGAGCGGCGGGCAACGCGAGCAACGTCATCGACCGGTAGGCAGCAATTTCCAACAGATTGCGAATCACTCTGCCAGCCTGAGAGGAGTCTAATCCATCATCAACCACCAATGTGCGAATAAAACCGTCCTCTTCAGTTTGCACTGAAGTCCAAATGGTTGCCAAACCATCATAGATCTTGCCGCCCACTAATCGCTGGCCATTAAAAAGATCAGCTACTTGTTGCTGCGTGGTCAGGTTATTGGTCTTAGGACGCAAGTCGATATGATTAGCCGCTATTAGCTGACCGGGAAGATCATCGACCCAGTCTTCTGAAATTGCGGAGAAGACATTAGCGCAGATTGATTGGTCGGGGCCGGTACGGCGAATTACCGTATAGGTAGAAAATTCATTATGAAATTCCCAGCGCAAATCAAAGTCATTGAAGCTTTGATAATAACAGCCCGCATCATTTTCCGGCCCTTGGATATTATGCTGTTTGGCTAGCGCATTGAGCTTATCTATCTCAGCTTGGCGATCCCCCGAGTGAAGGAACACTAGGCTAGACACCTGTGCGGGACGCTCCACGACGGGAAAGGGGCGATTGTGCAACTCGTCAATCAAAGAATCTTTAAGCGGGTGAAGATCCATAACTTACGCCCCTTCTGCGGTCAGGCGGTAAAAATAATAATTGGTCCTTTAACTTTATTTATCCATTAGTATGCCAGGGGCATCGCCAAGCTTACGTTGATATAAGGGTGTTTGGTTTACTTTGCGTATGGGCTACCAGCTTAACTCGATACCCAATTGCACTGCGCGGGGCAGTCCCGGAAAATAGCGCTCTTGACTAAACAGGGTAAAATCGGCGCGCTCAGCATACTTGCGATCAGTCAGATTACTGATATTGGCGTACATGCGACGCGAATTAGATAGGGCCCAGCTTGCGCGCAGATTCACTATGTCGTGCCCCTCGTAGCGGTGTAAGTTCTCTGGCTCCAAGAAGTAACTTCCCATTGACTGCCATTCAAACTCTACACGACTGCTATAAGATGGTTGCCATGCCAGCCTAGCATTACCAAAATGTCGCGGTGCAGTATCAATATCATTATGACGGATATTGATATCACCACTGCTAGCACTATTAAGATAGATATGTTTAGCCTGGGTGGCACTGACAGCTAAAGACCATTGGGCATTAATCGCATAATCAAGCTCCAACTCGATACCTTGATGCTCTGTATTACCGTCGCTCACGTTGAAAAATTCTGAGTCCCTAAAGATAACATTGTCTTTCTCCATATGGTACGCAGTAAGCTTGTAACGCAATGCATTGATGCTACCGTCAAAACCCAGTTCGACAGAATCAATGCTTTCGGAATCCAGATCAGTAATTTGCTGGTTGCGTTGTAAACGATACAACTCAGTCGCCTGCGGGGCTCTAAAGCCTCTGGCCATGCGCATAAAGATATTATTGTTATCGTTTAGCACTAACTTGGCACCGAGATTGGCTGACCAATTATTAAACTCATCTGTGCCACTGGGCGGACGACTGTAGCGACAACCACCACGACCACAGACTGTGCCGTCCGCTTTGGTACGACCGCTCAGCATATTGTTACGGTAGTCATAGCGCATTGATTCAAAGCGTAGCCCACCACTAACCGATAACTTGTCATTAACGGCCCAGTCCAAATGCATAAAAGGCGCCGCAACTATCGCGTCAACCTGATAATCATAATGCTGACCCTGAGGAATGGTTTCCTGTAAAAACGGAGAGCCCTGAGTCGGCTTATCCTGTGACTGTTTAAGATAGGCATCGGTTATCTCCGCATCCACACCAGCGATAACATTTAACCCTTGCCTGATTGTCCGATAGTAACCGACCTGCACACCAATGCTTTTCTGTCCGTTTTCTTCCAATGGGTCACCGGGCAAAAAATGCTGTAAAAAGTCCATTTGGCTGTAGCGAAAATAGGGCGTTATAACTAACTGATAATGTTGCTTGGACTGACTAATCCGCGACCAAGCTCGCATCGAACTGACATCGCGATAAGCTTCGGGGTTAAGATTTTGTCTTATTGCAGCGCTATCTTTGTAGGCATCCCGACCTTCAATAAAGCCGGCGGTTTCCTGATTAAGATTGGTTAGGGTTAGGCCACTAT